>JAUHZT010000017.1 GCA_030425905.1 Gammaproteobacteria bacterium | reverse complement strand
CCACTTCGCAGTGCCGGATGCCGCCCTTGTTGACGCGACATCGGGGCAGTTCCGCCAGGACCTCGTGATGACGATGTACCTGAAGTCCGTGTTCCCGGAGTGGGTGTTCACGATAATCAGTGTCGTCCTGCTTGCCGCCGCTATGTCCACGCTGGACGGGCTGCTCGTGTCACTGTCAACGATTGCGGCTAACGATCTGGTACTGAACCTGCAGGCGAAGGGTGATCAGCGCAGTGAAGAGCAACGCATGGCATTTGCGCTGCGCGCAAGCCATGTCGTCTTGCTGGTAATTGCCGTCGCTGCCTTCCTGATAAACCTGCAACCGCCGCGCTTGCTGGGGATCTTTGGTCAGACGGGCGTCTATGGCATGGCGGTGGCCAGTGCGCCACCCTTGCTGTTAGGCGTGTTGTTTACAGCGCCGCGCCTGATTCTTGCCTGGTGCAGTTCCGCGCTTGCGTTTCTGCTCTACGTGGTGCTCGTGTTCTTCGGAGACAGTCTTTTTTCAGGCGCAACGATGATCTTTGCAAACCCCGGGGTTTCTGCCGCCATGGCAAGCCTGCTGGTGATTCCGGCCGTACTCGCGCTGGCGGCTATCCTCGACAAGCGTACCGCCTGAAACGCGGCGTTATTACTTGTTGTTGCGCGGTTGCTGGACGGTGCCGCCAATTCGTTCCTGGCTGTCGAGGCCGCTGTCGTAGTAGTAGCGATATACCTCTTCATCCTTGCGTGTGATGACATGCACCTTTGCCTCAGCGCGCGATGCGTGTGCGGCACCGAGAATCTGCACGACATCACCCACTTCAATGGTGCCCGGCCCGAAGCCAAAGCGGCGGTTGCGCAGCGGCGGTGCGAGCAGCAATCGCCATTCCTTGCCGCTGGCATCTTTGGCAATCACGATGTCATGCGGGTTGATCCATCGCACCTCTGTAACCGTCATCGACTCATTCAGTTCGACGGAATAACCGCCCCAGCCATGGTGCGCGGAAGCTGGCTCAGTGAGGCATAGCGCAGCCAGTACGGTTATTCCGAAAACACCGAGCTTGGTCAAATTGGACACCATGAACTGATTACCCGTTTGATTGCTTTGCCAGAAAGTCGCCGAATCGTGCCTCGGAGAAGCCAACTGCAATATAGTCGTCGTGCTCGAAGACCGGTCGCTTGAGCAGCGTTGGCTGGTCGAGCATCGTTGCCAGCGCCTTGTTGCGGTTCATGTCCGCCCGATCGGCTTCCGGCACTTTGCGCCACGTCAGGCTTTGCTTGTTGAGCAGTTTTTGCCAATCGATTCGATCAGCCCAGCGTTCGAGCATCTGAATATTCAGACCGTCTTCTCGCACATCATGAAACTGAAACTCAATGCCTTTGTTTGTGAGAAACGTCATGGCCTTGCGGCAGGTATCACAACTCTTGATTCCGTAAACCTTTAACACTCATTTGCCTCGAATATGTGTCTTATTGTTGTGCGTTACGCAATAACTCGTTCAGCCCGGTTTTGGCCCGTGTCTTCGCATCGACCGTTTTGACGATTACGGCACAGTATAGCGAGTACCTGCCGTTTGCGGCAGGCAGGCTGCCGGAAACGACCACAGAACCGGCCGGGATGCGACCGTAGCTGATCTCGTCCGTTTCGCGATTGTATATCTTCGTGCTTTGTCCGATGTAAACGCCCATTGAAATAACCGAGCCTTTCTCGACCACGACGCCTTCAACTATTTCCGACCGGGCACCGATGAAGCAATCGTCTTCAATAATGGTTGGACCTGCCTGTACCGGTTCGAGCACGCCACCAATACCAACGCCGCCGGAAAGATGGACGTTCTTACCTATCTGCGCACAGCTACCGACGGTTGCCCAGGTGTCAACCATCGTGCCACTGTCAACGTAGGCGCCGATATTCACATAGCTCGGCATCAGTACAACGTCACTGGCCACGTGAGCACCCTTGCGCACGATGGCGTCCGGCACCACACGCACGCCGTCGCTGGCAAAGTCCGCCTGTGTGTAGTCTGCGTATTTCATGTCGACTTTGTCGTAAAAACGACTGTGCGCGCCTTCAATCAGCTTGTTGTCGCTAAGGCGAAAGCTGAGCAGAACAGCCTTCTTGAGCCACTGGTTCACCTGCCAGCCACTGGCTGTTGGCTCAGCGACCCGCGCCTCGCCGGAATCGAGCAAGCCAATGGCGTCATCGACGGCGGCTTTCAGTTCCGCCGCATCGATATTGTCCAATCCTGAATCAAATGCTTTTTCTATGAGTGCTTTTTGTTCTTGCATGCTGTCGTCCGTTCAGCGATTCGCTGCCTGTTTGCTGTCGAGTTTTTCGATGAGCCTGGCGCGCAGCGTTTGCTGTGCAGCCTCATCAAGCGGTAGTCCGGATTCGTTCGTAATGTAAAAGACGTCTTCCGCACGTTCGCCGATGGTCATAATTTTGGCTGTGTGGATGTCTATGCCCAGTTCGATAAAGACCTGGCCAACCTTGCTGAGCAGGCCAGGCCTGTCGGCTGCAACGAGTTCCATAACGTTCTGGCCCTGGCGCGATACGCGCAGGAAATCGATGGTCGTTTCAGTCTTGAACATGCGAGCCTGCCGCGGTACGGCGCGAGTCACTTTTGTAACTTCGTGGTCGGCGGCGGTAAGAATCCCGGTAAGCATACGCCGCACTTTACTGATGCGCGCCTCGTCGATCTCTATGCGCTTGTCCAGCTCCATGCAAATGTACGAGTCGAGGCTATAGTCGTTTTGCAGCGGCACGATGCGTGCATCGACAATCGTCATGCCGAGTTCATCGACCACGGCTGTTGTATGGGCGAATGTGTGGTGTGTCCGCGGTGTGTAGAGAACGGCTTCGATGCCGTCGCCACCGGGCTTTTTGCGCACGTCTATCAACCCATTGTCAGAACCCGTGTCAGAGCCTGCAAGCCATTCGGTATGCCAGACAATTTCGTCGCTCTTGTGGCGAATGAAGTAATCTTCATCAAGCGTTGCCCAGACCGCATCGATCTTCTCATCATCGAGATTCAGGGCATGCAGGGCTTCGCGGGCTTCCGCCTGGGTTTCGGCGGCGAGGAGTTCCCGGTTGATAGGGTTCTCAAGCCCGCGCCGTAATGCACGCGATGTCAGGTCATACAGGTCCTGAAACAAAGAGGCTTTCCAGGAGTTCCATAGCTTCGGGTTTGTGCCTCGTACATCGGCGATGGTTAGCAGGTAGAGATAGTCGAGATGCAGCTGGTCGCCCACCAGCGCGGCAAATTCATTAATAACGTCGGGGTCGCCGATATCCTTCTTCTGTGCGGTTGTGGATAAAGCCAGGTGCTGACGGACGAGCCAGGCAACCGTGGCTGCATCGTACTTGCCGATGCCATTTTCCAGGCAAAATGACTCTGCATCGACGGCGCCGACAACCGAATGGTCGCCGCCACGGCCTTTTGCAATGTCATGGAACAAGCCTGCGAGATACAGCAGCTCGGGCTTGTCGAGCGACTGCATTATACGGCTGCACTGCGGGTACTCATGGTCAAAACGGCTGAGCGCGAAGCGGCGCAAATTGCTAACGACAAACAATGTGTGCTCGTCGACCGTGTACGCATGGAACAGGTCGTACTGCATGCGTCCGACGATCCGCCCAAACGCCGGGATATAAAGTCCCAGTACGCCGTAGAGGTTCATGCGCCGCAGTTCATGGGTTACACCTTCGGGTGCCCGTAGAATTGAAAGAAACAGGCGATGGTTGCGCGGATTCTGACGGAAGCCTTCGTCGATGAGGTGCAGGTTACGTTTTATTGCCCCGATCGTGTACGCGCTGACGCCACGAATTTCAGGGTGTTCCTGCAGTACCTGGAACAGCTCCAGCAAGGCAGACGGGTGGTTGGTAAAGACCTTGTTGTGCGCCGTTTGCAGAAAGCCGTTCTTGACCTGGAAGCGCGCATTCAGCGGTTGCGCCGCGGCGTCCGGGTCCATCAGGATAGCTTCTTCGAACAACTGCAGCAGCATTTCATTCAGGCGCGACAGGTCCATAACGGTCCGGTAATAGCGCTGCATGAGTTGTTCGACGGCAAGCGTATAGCTCGCGTCTTCGTAGCCCAGCATTTCCGCAAGCTTGATCTGGTAGTCGAACAAGATCCGGTCTTCCTGACGCCCGGTGAGCACGTGCAGCGCAAAGCGCACCCGCCAGAGAAAATTGCGCCCTTCCTGCAGCCGCTTGAGTTGTCCCTGGGTCAGAAATTTGTGGTCCACGAGTTCGCGAAAGGTGGAACAGTCAAAATGCCGTTTGGCGACCCAGCCGATCATCTGGATGTCGCGCAGGCCGCCCGGGCTGCCTTTGACATTCGGTTCGAGGTTGTAGGCGGTATCGTCGTAGCGATGGTGCCGTGCAATCTGTTCCTTGCGCTTTTCCTCGAAGAAGCGGTTTGACGGCCAGATCTCATCGGGTCCGACCGCCTGTTCCATCTCGGCAAACAATTCGGCGGGGCCATCCAGCAGGCGCGATTCCATCAGTGTGGTGGCAACGCTGAGGTCGGCCTCAGCCTCGCTGCGGCACTGCTTTACCGTGCGTACGCTGTGACCTATCTCGAGCCCTACATCCCACAGGGACGTGATGAACGCCGACAGTTGTTCATTGCCTGCCGGGTCGAAGGATTCGGGCAGCAGCACCATGATGTCAACGTCTGAGGAGGGGTGCAGCTCGCCACGACCATAGCCACCCACGGCAACGAGCGCCGCGTCACCGGCGAGATCCACGGCATGCTCGTGCCAGAGATCGATCAGTACCTTGTCAACAATGACGGCACGTTCATGCACGAGGTGCACGACTGACTCACCGTCAAGGAAGCGCTGTTTCAGGTCGGCGTCGGCGGCGTCGAGCGCTGCGCGTCTTTCAGGAACCGCGAGCATTCAGGAGCCGGTTTTGGCGAGGTTTGCGCGGGCTTCGGCACCCAGTGTCAATACCTCGAAACCATCGGCGGTAATCAGCACCGTGTGCTCCCACTGGGCAGACAGGCTGTGATCCTTGGTTACCACGGTCCAGCCATCGTTCAGCAGCTTTACCTGCCGTTTGCCGGCATTCACCATGGGTTCGACGGTCAGCGTCATACCCTCACGCAATTCCATTCCGGCACCGCGATGACCGTAGTGCAGGACTTGCGGGTCCTCATGAAAAACCCGACCGATGCCGTGGCCGCAGTATTCCCGGACGACCGAGAAGCGGTTTTTTTCAACAAAGGTTTGAATAGCTTCGCCCACGTCGCCAAGAAATTTGCCCGGCGCAAGTTCGCGAATGCCGAGCCACATTGCCTCGAAGGCCACGTCAGACAGGCGCTGCGCCTGGATGCCCGGCTTGCCGACGAAAAACATGCGGCTCGTGTCACCGTGAAAACCGTCCTTGATCACGGTGATATCAATATTGACGGCATCGCCGGATTTGAGCGTCTTGTCGCCCGGGATGCCATGGCAAACAACGTGATTGACCGAAGTACAGATGGATTTGGGAAATCCCCGGTAATTGAGCGGGGCGGGTACTGCGTTCTGCGTGCCCGTGATGTAGTCATGGCATACCTGGTCCAATTCGCCCGTGGTGACACCCGGTTTTACATAATCTCCGATCATGTCAAGCACATCGGCGGCCAGCCGCCCGGCGACTCGCATTTTGTCCTGCTCTTCTTTGGTCTTGATAGTTACGGTCATTACTTGCCCAGGTTGTTGGTCTTGAATTGTTGCCCACAGGAAAAGCCGGAGCGCACGTCCAGCCGGGGAGCGAGAGCGTCCCAAACCCCGGGCTTTTCGTGCTGCAGCGGTCCGATCCGAAAAAATGCTGATTTTCCGCGTTGTTGGTCGCGGCCGGCTATGGTATAAAGCGCGCGCCCAAGAGGCAATTAATCCACACGCTTGTCGTCACATTCTGCTGGGTGCCCCACTAAAACAAGGGGTTGCGGGATGGGGCAAGCGGAGGCATAACCCGGAGAAATACTATGGCAGACGTAACCATGCGCCAGATGCTAGAGGCTGGCGTGCATTTTGGTCATCAGACCCGTTTCTGGAACCCGAAGATGGCACCCTACATCTTCGGCGAACGAAACAAGATTCATATCATCAATCTCGAAAAGAGCCTGCCGCTTGCGCGCGAAGCGTACGCGTTTATCAAGGCCACTGTCGCTGACGGCGGCACTATCCTCTTTGTTGGTACCAAGCGCGCCGCGCGTGAAGCCGTGCGCGAGCAGGCCGGCCGTTGCGGCATGCCCTTTGTCAGCCAGCGCTGGCTGGGCGGTATGCTGACCAACTACAAGACCATCCGGCAGTCAGTGAAGCGTTTGCTGACGCTTGAGAAAATGGCAGAGGAAGGCGCGTTCGAAGGCCTGACCAAGAAAGAAGTGCTTGGCCTCAGCCGAGAGCGTGACAAGCTGGAACGCTCACTTGGCGGCATCAAGGAAATGAAGTCGCTGCCCGACGTCATGTTTGTGATTGATGTCGAACACGAAGACATCGCTATTCGCGAAGCGCAGAAGCTCGGTATTCCGGTGGTTGCGATCGTCGATACCAATTGCTCACCCGAAGGCGTTGATTACGTGATTCCGGGTAACGACGATGCAATGCGCGCGATCAACCTGTATACGGCGCTGGTCGCCGATGCGGTAGACGACGGCAAGGCTTCACTGCCTGAAGTTGCGCTTGGCGAAGACGAATTTGTCGAGCTCGACGAAGCGGGCAATGTGAAAAAGACGCGTGCTCGCAAGAAAACCAGCAAGCGCCCGGCCAAGAAAGCGGCCGTCAAGAAAAAGGCTCCGGCTAAGAAAGCCGCTGACGACGCCGCAGAAGTGAGCGCCGATGCAGACGCGAAGGCTGACGAGCAGCCCGAAGCGAAAGCCGATGAAGCGCCAGCAGCTGATGCGCAGCCGGCAGCAAAGCCTGCGGCCAAGAAAACCGCCAAGAAGACTGCCAAGAAAGCGGCTGATTCTGACGCAGCCGAAGCTGATACGGCGGCCGAGTAAGGCAACGCAATAAACGAATACGAGGAAATGAATGATGGCTATTAGTGCATCAATGGTAAAAGAACTGCGCGAGCGCACTGGCGTCGGCATGATGGAGTGCAAGAAAGCACTTGTTGAAGCCGACGGCGATATGGACGCGGCGGCAGAAAATCTGCGCCTGTCAGGACAGGCAAAGGCTGACAAGAAGTCCAGCCGGGTTGCGGCTGACGGGCGGATCGTCATACAGGCGGATGGCTCCAGGGCCGTTGCCGTCGAAGTCAACTCTGAAACGGACTTCGTCGCCAAGGACGATAACTTCAACTCTTTCGCTGAAGCTGTCGCGGCGGCAGCGCTGAGTTCGGGCGCAACGAGTCCCGAAGCCTTGTCGCAGGAAACGCTGGCTGATGGCCGCTCAATTGAACAGGCGCGCGCTGACCTGGTTGCCAAGGTAGGCGAGAATATTTCTATTCGACGCATTGCCCAGGTTGAGAGCGACGGGCCGGTTGGCTTCTACACGCACGGTGCAAAAATCGGCGCAGTCGTGGCTTTGTCCGGCGGCGACGAGGAACTGGCACGGGATATCGCAATGCACATTGCGGCTATCAACCCGACCTGCATCGACGAATCCGGCGTACCGGCTGAGACGCTGGAAAGCGAGCGTCGCATCTTCTCTGAGCAGGCTGCCGAATCCGGCAAGCCGCCTGAGATCGTTGAGAAAATGGTGACTGGCAGAATCAACAAGTTTCTTAAGGAAATCACGCTGGTAGGCCAGCCGTTCGTTAAAGACGACAGCCAGACAGTGGGCCAGTTGCTCAAGAGCCGCGGCGCATCGGTCACTTCGTTCATTCGTTTTGAAGTGGGCGAAGGCATCGAGAAAAAGGCCGATAACTTTGTCGAAGAAGTGATGGCGCAGGTTAAAGGAGCGCAGTAAATGTCCGATAATCCAGCTCGCTATCGCCGCGTTCTGCTGAAACTCAGCGGGGAAGCGCTGATGGGTGATCTGGACTACGGCATTGAACCGAAGGTTATCAAGCGACTGGCGGCCGAGATCGCTACGGCGCAACGTGCCGGAATCGAAATTGCCATCGTCGTAGGCGGTGGCAATATTTTCCGCGGCGCGGGCCTGGCGCGAGCCGGTATGGACCGTGTTACCGGCGACTATATGGGCATGCTCGCGACCGTAATGAATGCGCTTGCCATTCAGGACGCGCTCGAGTCGCAGAATGTATTTGCACGTGTCATGTCCGCACTGCAAATTCACGATGTGTGTGAAGATTACATTCGTCGCCGTGCGGTCCGTCACCTGGAAAAGGGTCGCGTTGTGGTCATGGCCGCGGGCACGGGCAACCCGTTCTTTACGACAGATACAGCAGCCAGCCTGCGCGCCATTGAGATCGGTGCGGATGTATTGTTGAAAGCGACCAAGGTAGACGGCGTGTACGACTCGGATCCTGTGCGCAATCCGGATGCAAAACGTTTTACCTCGGTTACTTACGACAAGGTGATTGAAGACAAGCTGGCGGTGATGGACGCCACCGCAATCGTCATGTGCCGCGACAACAGCCTGCCATTGCGTATCTTCGACCTCGGGCGTGCCAATGCAATGGTCGAGGCGATGTCCGGCGCTGAAATTGGTACGCTAGTCAAAGCTTAAGGAGAGACATCGTGTTGGAAGAGATTAAAAAGGACGCAGCCGATCGTATGTCCAAGAGCGTTGCGTCGCTGAAGCACGAAATGACCAAGATTCGCACGGGCCGTGCGCACACGAGTCTGCTCGATCACATCACTGTCGAATACTACGGCAGCCAGACACCGCTGAACCAGGTGTCGAATGTCGGGGTGGAAGACTCAAGAACGCTTATCGTCACACCGTGGGAAAAAGACATGGTCGCGGTCGTCGAGAAGGCGATCATCAATTCAGACCTCGGTCTCAATCCACAGTCCGCCGGTACCGTTATTCGCGTGCCGTTGCCGCCGCTGACCGAAGAGCGACGCAAGGACATGATTCGCGTAGTGCGCAACGAGGCCGAAGGCGGCAGGATTGCCATTCGTAATGTGCGGCGTGACGCTATCGGCGACCTGAAGGACCTGCTCAAGGAAAAGCTGGTCGGCGAAGACGATGAGCATCGCGCAGAAGATGAAATCCAGACGATCACCGACAAGTACATTGCCGAGATCGATCAGGTTCTGGCCGAGAAAGAGGCCGAGCTGCTGGAAATCTGAGTGCAGGAGCCTGCCGCTACAGACTCGAACCTGCCGGTTCACATTGCGGTCATCATGGATGGCAACGGGCGCTGGGCGCGGAACCGGGCCAAGCCGCGGCATGCCGGACACCGGGCCGGCGTAAAATCCGTTCGTCGCACCATCGAACACACGGCACGTCGCGGTATCCCGTACCTCACGCTCTTCGCGTTCAGCAGCGAAAACTGGCGTCGTCCCGCTGACGAAGTCAGCAAGTTGATGGGATTGTTTGTCGAAGCCCTGCAACGGGAAGTGGACGAGCTGCATCGTAATAATGTGAGGCTTGAATTTGTCGGCGACCGTAGCCGCCTTGCGGCGAGCCTGGTACGCAAGATTGAATCCGCCGAGGCGCACACGCACGGCAATACCGGTCTGCACCTGAATGTTGCTATTGCCTACGGCGGGCGTTGGGATATCACCGAAGCGACACGACGGGTCCTGCGCCGAGTTGCAGACGGCAGTATCGCGGCCGACGATGTCGATGAGGACGTGATAGCGGGCGAATTACAGCTTGCGGGCTTGCCGGATCCGGACCTGCTGATTCGCACTGGCGGCGAACAGCGCATCAGTAATTTTCTGTTGTGGAATCTGGCCTATGCAGAACTTTATTTCTGCGACACATTATGGCCCGACTTCGGGGAGCAGGAACTCGACAAGGCCATCGAATTTTTTGCTTGCCGGCAACGGCGTTACGGGCATACCGGCGAGCAACTGGAGGCACTGGAATGCTGAAGCAACGCATCATCACCGCCGTGATTGCGCTACTTGCATTGTTCCTGGTGCTGTTCGTGTTGCCGGGGGCAATAGCTGAACTCTTCATTGCGCTCGTGATCATTGCCGGCGCGTGGGAGTGGTCAGTATTTCTTGAGTCGGGTTCCACGACGGTGCGCGTGGTATACGTCAGCTTCATCGCCGCCTGTATGGCCGGAATCGGCCTGGTCTGGTCGCAGGGCGTGGAATGGGTGCTGCTGCTTGCACTGGGCTGGTGGATGCTGGCGCTGATCTGGACCTTCGTCTTTCCGACGCGTATTCCGGTGCTGTTGCGCTGGCTTGGCGGTGCCCTCGTGCTGGTGCCCCTGTATGCCGCCCTGGTGCTGCTCTACAACGAAAATGCGATGTTGCTCCTGCTCGCGCTGATGATTGTGTGGTCAGCCGATATTGGTGCATTTTTCGTGGGCAAGCGCTTTGGCCGGGTCAAGCTGGCGCCAAGCATCAGCCCGGGCAAGACCTGGGAGGGCGTTATCGGTGGCTTGCTGCTGGTGGTTCTCGTTATCATTGTGCGCAGTATCTGGGTCCCGGGCGATCTTGCCGTGCTGGTGCCGTTTTGCCTGGCCGTGGCGGCCATTTCGATTGTCGGTGATCTCACCGTCAGCATGTTCAAGCGTACCGCCGGCGTGAAAGACAGTGGGTCGCTGTTTCCCGGGCACGGTGGCGTGCTCGATCGCATTGACAGTGTTGCGGCCGCGGCGCCGTTGTTTGCGTTGGGCCTGACGTATCTGGGGCTTACATGAGCAACGTTGCAGATCGTTCAGGAACCGTTCATGCGGTTTTGGCCACGATGAAATTTCGTGTGCCGGGAACTGCGGTGCCGCTTGCAAGTCCACTTAATAGCTAGGGTCAGGAGGAACTGAATATGGGAGACGCCGTCAGCAGCCTCGTGGCATTCATTGTGGCCATCAGTATTCTGGTTGCGGTCCACGAGTACGGGCACTACATCGTAGGTCGATGGATGGGCATGAAAGTACTGCGCTTCTCGATCGGCTTTGGCAAGCCACTCTGGACCCGCATTGGCGCCGGAGAGGACCGCACCGAGTATTGCATTTCGGCAATTCCACTGGGTGGGTACGTCCGTTTTCTCGATAGCCGTGAAGCGGATATCGAGCCCCGTGACGAGGGCCGCGCCTTCAATCAGAAATCCATTCCGGCACGCATAGCCGTGTTGCTTGCGGGGCCGATGTTCAATTTCCTGTTCGCCATCTTGGCGTACTGGATGTTGTTTGTGTACGGCATTCCTACCTTGCGCCCGGCCATTGGCGAAGTGGAGCCGGGCTCGTACGCTGCCGAAGCGGGCCTGCGCGAAGGTGACCGTATTATCGCGGTCGGTTCGGTCACAACAGACAACTGGGAATCGGCGCTGGTCAACATGCTCGACCAGATGGTGGCCAGTGGCAATGTGCAGTTGCGCTTGCAGAATGAATCTGGCAGCCAGCGTTCGGCAACTATCAATGTCGGCAACGACGCAACGCGTCTGACAGAACCGGGCATGCTTTTCGACGGACTCGGCTTTGCTCCCTGGCAGCCGCCAGCGGTGGTCGGTGAAGTCACGGCGGGCGGCGCGGCGGATGCCGGTGGGCTGCAGGAAGGCGATCAGATTGTAAGAATTGACGATCTGCCGATTCGCAATTTTGCGGACTTGCGGACCGTGGTTTCCGAGCGGGCGAATGCGGACGTTGTTATCGAGGTTGAACGCGGCACGGAGCGACTGACGCTGGATGTACGGCTGGGCGCAACCGAGCGTGATGGCGTGATGGTCGGGCAATTGGGCGTAGCGGCGAAGGCGAATACCCAGGACTATTTCTACCTGCGCAAATTTGGTCCGTTGGAATCAATTGCTCATGCCAACGAACGAATGTGGCAAACCGCGGTCTTTACCCTGCGGATGCTCGGACGCATGGTGACCGGCGACGTATCGATAAAGAATATCAGCGGCCCGATCAATATCGCGCAATTCGCAGGTGCATCGGCGCAGGCCGGAGTGGGTAATTTTCTGGGCTTCCTCGCAATTGTCAGTATCAGCCTTGGCGTGCTGAATCTGCTACCGTTGCCCGTTCTCGACGGAGGACAGATCGTTTATCAGCTCGTTGAGTGGCTGAAAGGCAGTCCAATGTCGGAGCGCGCACAGATACTTGGCCAACAGGTGGGTATTTTTGCGTTGCTGCTACTCATGAGCTTTGCCTTTTATAATGATATCGCCCGCTTGCTGGGCTAGTTGGGACCTAACTTGAGAATGAGCCAAACTCGTTACACACATTCAGGGCCGCTGCAGCGCCTGGTCGCTGCGGTCGTACTCTGGGCGATCGCGGCGCCGGTATTTGCAGCACTCAGCAGCCCGTTCGTAGTCCGCGACATGCGTGTTGAGGGCCTGCAACGTATTTCCGAAGGCACGGTTTTCAATTACCTGCCGATCAACATTGGCGATACTGTCGACAAGGTGCGCGTGCAGGAGGCGATCCGGTCGCTGTACGACCAGGGCCTGTTTGACGATATCGAAATTCGCAAGGACGGCGATGTACTTGTGGTCGTTGTCCATGAACGGCCGTCGATCGAGAGCTTTGAGATTGATGGCAACAAGGACATCAAGACCGAGGACCTGATGGAATCGTTGCGCGGGGTCGGATTGGCCAAAGGCCGTACCTTTGACCGCTCGGTGCTCGATAACGTCGAAATGTTCCTGCGCGAGCAGTATTACGACCGAGGCAAGTACGGTGTCGATATCAAGACCACGGTACTCGACCGGCCGAACAACACGGTACGCGTCAAGATTGATGTAAAGGAAGGCGATCGGGCAAAAATCCGGCAGGTGAATATCGTCGGCAATGCCTCGTTCTCGGAGAAAGAGATTCGCGAGGACTTTACGCTCGACACGGCGAATTGGCTGTCGTGGATCCGCCAGGACGATCGCTATTCAAAAGAAGCGTTGCAGGGCGACCTGGAAACACTGCGATCTTTCTACATGGACCGCGGCTACGCGGACTATCGCGAAGAATCTGTGCAGGTCGCTATTTCACCCAACAAGAAAGACATGTTTGTAACGATTGCCGTGGAAGAGGGCGATCAATACACGGTTTCCGACGTGAAGCTGGTTGGCGACATGGTGATACCGGAGGCTTTCCTGCGCCAGCTGATACTTGCGCAACCGGGTTCCACGTTTAACCAGGGGCTGCTGACACGTACCAGTGAATACATGACGCTGCGGCTTGGCGAAGAAGGCTATGCCAATGCCGAGGTTGAGCCTGTGTGGGACCTCGACCATGAAGCAAAAACCGCTGAGATAACCTTCTTTGTCGACCCGAAGAGCCGGGTCTATGTGCGCCGAATAAATTTCAACGGTGTCGACCAGGTAGAGGACGAAGTCCTGCGGCGTGAAATCCGGCAGATGGAGGGCGCCTATCTTTCAAACCTGCTGATCGATCGTTCCAAGGTACGCCTGCAGCGTTTGCCGTATGTCGAGAACGTAGAAGTCGAAAACGTACCGGTACCCGGTAGTCCGGATCTTGTTGACGTCGATTTTGACCTCGAATACCGGATGCCCGGACAGTTTTCGGGTGGTGTTGGTTATTCCGAATCGCAGAAGCTGTTGCTGAACGGCAGTATCGTGCACACCAATTTCCTCGGCACGGGCAATCGCGTGGCACTGGAGCTGAATTCCGGGCGTTACTCGAAGCTCTACAGCCTCTCGCATACCGACCCATACCGCACGATTGACGGCATTCGCCGAACGGTGTCAGTTAGCTATCGGGATATCACCCAGTTTACGTCGGCCTCGTCAGACTTCTCGACGACCACAGCGGGTGCCTCGGTCGACTATGGCTACCCGATCGGCGAGTACCAGTCAATCAGTCTTGGCCTGTCCTACCAGCACGCCGAACTTGCCACCTCGCAGAACAGTACCCAGCAGGCCATTGACTGGGTATCGAGCAACGGCAATGCCTTTGTTGAAAACGTAGGCGGTTTTACCTTTCAGGGAAGTGAATACGACACGTTCGAGCTGTTGGCCGGCTGGAGCTATGACAGCCGCAACCGGGCCCTGTTTGCGAACCGTGGCACGCGCCAGCAATTGTACTTCAGCGTGGCGGTACCGGGCAGCGATGTCGAGTTCTACACGGCCCGATACAGCTTTACCAAATACTTCCCGATCACCAACAAATGGGTAGTGCGCTTTAATTCGGAAATAGGTATCGGTGAGGCCATGGGTGACACCACGGCGTTGCCACCCTATAAGCAGTTTTATGGCGGTGGGCCCCAGTCTGTGCGCGGTTTCCGGGAGTCTTACCTCGGTCCCCGCGACAGTCGCGGCAACCCCTACGGCGGTAATGTGTTGGTTGCAAACCAGCTAGAGCTTATACTGCCGCTTCCGGACAAGTGGGCAAGTCAGGCACGAGCCACGTTGTTCTATGATTTTGGCAACGTATTTAACACCGGCGAGGTGCAATTCACGGACAAGCTCGGCTCGCCAATGGAGTACAAGCCTGAATTCGATGAACTTCGCGGGTCGGTTGGAATTGGTGTCGAATGGCTGGCGCCGCTCGGGCTGTTCCGCTTCAGCTATGCGTACCCGTTGAATGCGTACGATGGAAACGACAGGTATTACGGAGATGAACTGGAACGATTCCAGTTTTCTATTGGTCAAGCGTTTTAAGGATTGGACACATATGAGTTTTGTAAAGCAAAGTCTGGCATCAGCAGCATTGAGTATTGCATTGGTATGCGCATTCGCAATGCCTGCGTCAGCGCAGGAATTGAAAATTGGCGTCGTCAACGTACCGTTGTTGATGGACCGTGCGCCGCAAACGAAAGCTGCCATGGATGCTTTGCAGGAAGAGTTCGCACCGCGTCAGCGTGAGTTTGCCGCCAGCGCGAAGAAGCTTGAGGACCTGACGGCCAAGGTACAGAAAGACGCCGCCGTCATGGGCGAGGCCGAGCGCCGGACCGCAGAGAAAGACCTGCGCGACCTGCAGCGTGAAGTTGCACGTCTGCAGAATGAGTTCCAGGAAGATCTTAATCTTCGCCAGAACGAGGAACTTGGCAAGTTGCAGCGCGCGCTCCTGGTTGAGGTGCAGGGATATGCTCAAACGCAGGGCTACGATCTCGTAGTGGGCGATGGCGTGTTGTTCGCGAGTACGGCTGTGAATATTACGGAAGAAGTGCTGCGGACCATCGAAACAAACTACAACGCTACCAGCAAACGCTAAACGCGGATGCCGATCAGCCTGGGAGAACTGGCAACCCGGTTTGGCTGCGACCTCGATGGCGATCCTGATATCGTTATCGACAATGTTGCGTCGCTGACTCAGGCCGGCCCTCGTTCGCTGGGCTTTTTTTCCAACTCCCGCTTGTTAGAGCACCTGTCCCGGACCGGGGCTGCTGCCGTTATTCTGCGCGCCGAGCATGCGACCGACTCGCCCTGTGCATCGCTGATCACGACCGATCCCTACGCATGTTTTGCGCGCATCGCAACGTTTTTGAACCCATTGCCGGCGCTGCAGGCCGGCATTCATGCCTCTGCCGTTGTACATTCCTCCGCCACCGTAGCGGCCAGCGCTGAAGTCGCTGCCAATGTTGTCATTGAGGAAAACGCCGTGATTGGCGAGGCTGTCTATATCGCGCCGGGCAGTTACATCGGGCGCGATTGCCGTATCGGTGAGCACAGCCGCCTGCTGGCGAATGTAACGCTGGCACGCAACGTGAGCATTGGCGCGCGCTGTATTCTCCATCCTGGCGTTGTTGTCGGGGCCGATGGTTTTGGCAACGCACCGTCGGCGGATGGCTGGTTGAAGGTGCCGCAACTGGGTGGTGTACGCATCGGCGACGATGTTGAGATCGGTGCAAACTCGACAGTCGACTGCGGTGCCTTCGACGATACCGTCCTCGGCGACGGCGTTCGAATTGATAATCTGTGCATGGTGGGCCACAACTCCGTGATCGGCGACCACACGGCAATGGCTTCAATGGTTGGCGTTGCGGGCAGTGTAAAAATTGGCCGGCATTGCCTGATTGCCGGTCAGGTTGGCATCGCCGGGCATATCGAAATTTGCGATGGCGTCATGATCAACGGACAGGGGATGGTGACCAAAAATATCAACAAGCCGGGCGTGTACGCATCGAGTTTTCCTGTTGAAGACGTGCGTACCTGGAATCGACGCGTTGCGCGATTCCGGCGTATGGACAGTTTTCACGAGCGCATCAAAGCGCTGGAAGAGAACGACTCGTGAGTATTCATAGCACCGCAATCATTGCCGAGACGGCCCGCATTGCCGATGACGTCAGCATTGGGCCGTACTCGGTTATCGGGCCGGGTGTCGAAATCGGTAGCGGCACCCGCGTAGGCAGTCATGTTGTCATTAATGGCCCTACAACAATTGGCCGGGACAACCGTATCTACCAGTTTGCATCTGTCGGTGACGACCCACAGGACAAGAAATACGCTGACGAAGCAACCCGGCTGGTCATCGGTGATCGGAACACGATTCGTGAATACTGCACGATCAGTCGTGGCACCACGCAGGATCGCGGCGAAACTGTACTTGGAAGCGACAACTGGATCATGGCTTATGTGCACATCGCGCACGACTGCGTGGTCGGCGATCACTGCATCATGGCCAACAATACAACGCTTGCCGGGCACGTGCAGGTGGGCGACTGGGTTATCTGCGGCGGCTTTACGGGTGTGCATCAGTTTTGCAAAATTGGCGCGCACGCGTTTCTCGGCATGTATTCGATCATCGGTCGGGACATCCCCGCCTACACGATGATGGGTGGCCAGCCCACGGTACCCAAGGGTATTAACAGTGAAGGGCTGAAGCGACGCGACTTTTCCGCACAACAGATCAGCAATATCAAGAATGCGTACCGAATCGTGTACCGGCAGGGCAAGAAGCTGGCTGTCGCGATCGAAGAAATTGCGGCGCTCGCGAGCTCGCAGCCGGAACTGGAAATACTGCTGGAATCGCTGCGCAGTTCGGAGCGTGGCATTGTCCGGTAATCGCGCATGAAAGTGGCGCTGGTTGCCGGTGAGGCATCCGGCGACCTGCTGGGTGCCGGATTCATAGAAGCTTTTCGCGAACGTGTTCCAGATGCACAGTTCGAAGGCATCGCCGGGCCGCGGATGGCCGGGGTGGGTTGTTCAGTCCTTGCGGACGCCGAGGAGCTGTCGGTTATGGGGCTGGTCGAGCCGCTCCAACGTGTGCCACGGCTCCTGTCGCTGCGCCGTGCGCTGCGGCGGCGCTGGCAGGCCGAGCCACCGTCGGTTTTTGTCGGCATCGACGCACCCGATTTTAATCTCAGTCTAGAGCTGTCCCTGAAAAAGGCCGGAGTTCCAACGGTGCATTACGTGAGCCCCTCGGTGTGGGCGTGGCGCCAGGGCCGGGTGGCCAAGATTCGGGCTGCCACGGACCGGGTACTGTGCATTTTGCCGTTTGAGAAAGCGTTCTATGACGAGCACGGCGTCGACGCCGTATTTGTAGGGCACCCGACGGCCGACAACACACCGCATACCATAGATACCCAAGGCGCGCGCGCACGACTCGGGCTGGCGCCGGAGCGACCCGTAGTGGCCGTTTTGCCTGGCAGCCGGGCGGGCGAGGTCAGCCGCCTCGCGGCAATGTTCGCCGAAAGCGCTGCGTTGTTGTTGCAGGACAGCCCGGCATTGCAATTTGTGACGCCGGTGGCGACGCCGGCGCTCAAGGGGCCGATTGAGGCGGCACTCCGGCAAGCCGGTGTGTATGACGCTTTCCTGCTTCTCGAAGGCCAGTCGGATACCGCGATGAGTGCTGCCGATGTTGTGCTGCTGGCATCGGGAACGGCGGCGCTGGAATCGGCTTTGCTGCAGAAACCGACCGTAGCGGCCTACCGGGTGGCCGCATCCACAGCGGTTATCGTGCGCGCTTTTGGCCTGTTGAAGGTCGACAAATTTACCTTGCCCAATCAAATGACTGAAAGCGCCCTGATCCCGGAATTGATACAGGAAGACGCAAGCCCTGAGGCGCTTGCTCACGAAGTCGCGGCGCTGCTCGGCGATCCTGAACGGCGTGCCGCGATTGCTGGCAGATTTGCTAAACTGCGCAGCGAACTGGCACTCGATTCCAATCAGCGCGCCGCGGACGCCGTGCTGGGCCTGATCCAACATGCAGCTAAACAACCTGATTGACACAAGCGGGCTTGTCGCCGGTATCGACGAGGCTGGCCGTGGTCCGCTCGCCGGACCGGTCGTTGCGGCCGCTGTGATTCTCGCACCCGGACAGGATACGCAGCACTACAAAGACTCCAAAGCGCTCAGCGCCGGGCGGCGTGAACGGCTGGCGGAAGACATTCGCACGCATTCACTGGCCTGGTCGATAGCCGTAGCCAGCCGGGCCGAGATCGACAGTTTCAATATTCTGCAAGCAACAATGCTTGCGATGCGTCGCGCGATCATTGGCCTCAAGGTGTTGCCGAGTGCCGTGCAGGTCGATGGCAACCGCCTGCCTGATCTGGACATCGACGGCACGCGCATTCCGGGCGCAGCGATCGTGGGCGGCGACGGCAAGATTGCTGCAATCAGCGCCGCGTCCATTCTTGCGAAGACCGCGCGCGATGAGATGATGCTGGCAATTGACAGCCGCTATCCGGGCTATGGATTCGCGCAGCACAAGGGCTATGGAACAGCGCAACATCGCGAACAATTGCAGGCGCTTGGGCCCTGTCCTGAACACCGGCACAGTTTCGCACCGGTAAGGAAGCTGTTGTGAGTACAGCCGCCAGCAGTACCGGTGCGCCCGCGTTCGTACACCTGCACGTACACACTGAGTATTCGCTCGTTGACAGTACGGTACGCATCCCCAACCTGATGAAGGCCTGTGCGCAAAGCCGGATGCCGGCGGTCGCTTTAACGGATCAGAATAACCTGTTTGGCCTTGTCAAATTCTATCGAAAGGCGATCGCCGCGGGCATTAAGCCGCTGATCGGCGCAGACCTTACGATTGCAAACCAGGACGAAGCAGAACGCCCGTATCAACTCGTTGTACTGTGCCAGGACAAGCTTGGTTACCGGAACCTCTCGCAGTTGCTGTCGCGGGCGTATCTCGAAGGTCAGCGTCGCGGCCAGCCTATGCTGAAGGCAGAGTGGCTGGACGAGACAAGTTGTGCCGGACTCATAGCCTTGTCGGGCGGTCCGCGCGGTGACGTCGGACAGGCCTTGCTGAACAAGAATCCGGCGCTGGCGAGGAAACGCCTGCACGCCTGGCAGAAGATTTTCCCCGGACGCTTCTACCTGGAACTCATGCGCACGGGGCGGCCACAGGAAGAACCGCACGTGCAGGCCGCGCTGGCCTTGGCCAGCAAGGAATCGGTGCCCGTGGTCGCTAGCAATGACGTACGCTTTGTCGACGATGACGGTTATTACGCCCACGAAGCGCGCGTGTGTATTCGGGAAGGCCGCAGTCTTGCCGACACTGACCGGCCCAAGCACTACAGCGATCAGCAGTACCTCAAGAGCCCGGCCGAAATGGCAGAGCTGTTTGCGGATATCCCGACGGCACTGAGCAATACGGTAGCGATCGCGCAACGCTGCAACCTCGACCTGCAACTCGGCACCAGCGTGTTGCCGGCATTCCCGGTTCCGGACGGGCAAACAGAAGAGGCGTTCCTGGAATCCCAGGCGCTGGCCGGCCTGCAACGCTTGCTGGAAGAAAAGTTTGCTGCCGAGAATCTTCCGGCACAGGAACGGGAAGCGGCAGCGGCGCCTTATTACGAGCGCCTGCACCGTGAACTGGATGTCGTGCGAAGTATGGGTTTTCCCGGCTACTTTCTGATTGTCGCCGACTTCATTCGCTGGGCGCGCGAAAACGACGTACCGGTGGGTCCAGGGCGCGGCTCGGGTGCAGGGTCGCTGGTAGCCTGGGTGCTCGGTATTACCGACCTCGATCCGCTCGCACATGATCTGCTGTTCGAGCGCTTCCTGAACCCCGAACGTGTGTCGATGCCCGACTTTGATGTCGACTTCTGCATGGAGGGACGAGACCGCGTAATTGATTATGTGGCGGAACGCTATGGCCGCAATCGCGTTGCCCAGATCATTACTTTCGGCACCATGGCGGCGAAAGCAGTAATACGTGATACGGGCCGAATTCTGGGGCAGCCGTACGGCTTCGTGGATCGAATCGCAAAGCAGGTGCCTTTCGAAATTGGCATGACACTCGACAAGGCGCTCGAACAGTCCGACGAACTCGCAAGCATGTATCGCGACGACGAAGAAGTGGCCGCGCTGATCGATCTCGCCAAAGACCTCGAAGGGCTGGTGCGCAATGCGGGCAAGCATGCCGGGGGGGTGGTTATTGCACCAGGCGCATTGACTGACTTCACGCCGTTGTACTGCGAAGACGGCGGCGGCAATCTCGTCACCCAGCTCGACAAGGACGATGTAGAGGCTGTCGGCCTCGTCAAATTCGACTTTCTCGGTCTGAAAACGCTGACGATCATCGACTGGGCCGTGCGCATTATCAACGAGAGCCAACCCGAGACAGCGCTCGAGATCAGCAAGATCCCGATGCACGACGAGAAAACGTTCCAGCTACTGCGCACCAAGCCCGATCCGCGCACGGTGGCCGTTTTTCAGTTGGAGTCCAGCGGCATGCGGGACCTGATCAAGCGCTTGCGCCCTGATCACTTTGATGACCTCGTGGCGCTTGTAGCATTGTTCAGGCCCGGCCCGTTGCAGTCCGGCATGGTCGACGATTTCATCACTCGCAAGCACGCGACCAGCCAGACCGACATTGACTACCTGCACCCGGAACTTAAGCCGGTACTCGAGGAGACCTACGGCGTCATCCTGTACCAGGAACAGGTAATGCAGATTGCACAGGTCCTGGCTGGCTATACGCTGGGTGGTGCCGACTTGCTGCGCCGCGCAATGGGCAAGAAGAAGCCCGAAGAGATGGCGAAGCAGCGCGAGATCTTCGTCAGTGGTGCGACCGAACGCGGCGTGCCGGAGGCAACGGCTACACGCATCTTCGACTTGATGGAGAAGTTTGCGGGCTACGGCTTTAACAAGTCGCACTCCGCTGCCTACGCCGTGCTGTCTTATCAGACGGCTTACCTCAAGGCGCATTATCCGGCCGCGTTCATGGCAGCCGTGATGAGCGCCGATCTCGACAATACCGATCGTCTCGTAACCCTCAAAGACGATTGCAGGCAACTCGGGCTTACATTGTTGGCACCGAACATTAACGAGTCGTCGTATCACTTCAGCGTCTCGGGAAGTTCGAGCATCCTGTATGGTCTCGGCGCCATCAAGGGCGTAGGGCGCGGTGCGGTGGAATCGCTGATTGCGGAGCGCGAAAGACACGGGCCGTTTACCAGCCTCGTTGAATTCTGTCGCCGGGTTGATCACGACAAAGTTAATCGCCGCTCGCTGGAGGCGATGATCAAGTCCGGCGCGATGGATACCTTTGGCATGACCCGTCGCAGCCTGATGCACCAGGTACCCGAGGCGCTGCAAAGTGCTGACCAGTATGCGCGCGCGGTTGCGGCCGGGCAGAACGACATGTTCGGCCTTGAGGCGCCCGCGCCGGTCGAAGCCACGGCGGCGCCGGTCGAACTGGACGAATGGCAGGAACGGCTCCTGCTCAGCAACGAAAAAGAGGCGCTTGGCCTGTACCTGACGGGGCACCCGTTTCATTCGGTCAGTTTCGACGCCCAGTACTTTGCCGACGGCAAGCTGGGTGAAATCGCGGCTGAGGCGCCGCCTGCAAAAGCGCAGGGCGAACGCAACTTCGCACAGGCGCGCCGCGAAGTGAATGTGGCAGGCCTGATCGTCGATGTGCGCAAACGCGGTAACCGGGTTAGCGTTGTGCTCGATGACGACAGCGGCCGGCTGGAGGTCAGCCTGTTCAGTGAGGCGTTTCAGAATTTCCGGCACCTGCTGGTCAAGGACGAGATTGTGGTGATTGGTGGTTCACTGCGCTACGACGATTTCCTGGGCGCCTGGTCCGTGAACGCCAAGACGGTGCTGCACATCGACAGGGTTATCGAAAGCCGTGCGAAAAGCCTGCTGTTGCGACTGGCGCCAAACGGTCAGGGCGAGCAGCTACTGGCCCGGTTGCACGATGTCCTGTTGCCGTACCGCGAGGGCAACTGCGATGTCGCCGTGCAGTATTACGGCAGTTCGGCGGCGGCGCGGCTGAACCTGGGCCCGGAATGGTCTGTGCGACCGAGTCGCGAATTGCGCGACAAGCTCAACGAACTCCTGGGGTCGAATAATGTACGTTTGCTGTACACCCCGGGCCGCGAAATCATGTAAGGTTTGACACCCGACACGAACAAGAACATTTATGGACTTGAAATTTCTCGATTTTGAGCAGCCGATCGCCGAGCTTGAGGCGAAAATAGATGAGCTGCGCTTTGTGGGTGACGATTCCGAGATCAACATCAACGAAGAGGTGGCACGGCTGCGCGGCAAAAGCGAGTCGTTGACCAAGAGTATTTTTTCGAAGTTATCGGCATGGCAAATTGCCCAGGTGGCACGCCACCCAAGCCGTCCGTATACGCTGGATTACCTGGCGGCAATAGCCCCGGATTTCCAGGAGCTGCACGGCGACCGAATGTTTGGCGATGACCCGGCCATCATCGGCGGCATTGGCCGGCTGGACGGCCGCTCAGTGCTTTTTATCGGCCACCAGAAAGGTCGCGATACCAAAGAGCGTGTGCGGCGCAACTACGGCATGCCAAAGCCGGAGGGCTACCGGAAAGCACAGCGCCTGTTTCGGCTCGCAGAAAAATTCAAATTGCCCGTGGTGACATTTATCGATACCCCGGGCGCGTACCCGGGTGTCGGTGCCGAAGAGCGCGGCCAGAGTGAAGCGATAGCCTATTGCCTGTACCAGATGGCCAGCCTGAAGACTCCGATCATCAGCGTGGTTATCGGCGAGGGCGGCTCGGGCGGTCCTTTGGCAATTGGAGTCGGCGACCGGCTCTTGATGCTGCAATACGGCGTCTACGCGGTTATTTCGCCCGAAGGTTGTGCCTCAATTTTGTGGAAAAGCGCCGAACGTGCCGAGGATGCCGCCGAGGCCATGCGCATTACCGCCGAGAGCCTGAACAAATTCGGGTTGGTCGACGAGGTTCTCGAAGAACCGCTCGGCGGGGCGCACCGGAACCCGACCGGCATGGCTGAAGTCATTCGCAATGCGTTGGCGCGAAACCTCGACGAACTGGAAAAATTGCCCCTGGACACCCTGCTTGAAAATCGCCAGCGGCGTCTGGCCAGCTTCGGGCAATTCAAGGAAGGGTGAGCTTTAGCCCCGACGATGTACTGTCGCGGCTCCGGGCGCTGCAGGACAACGCCACGGGACCTGCGCGCTACGTACTGGCCTTCAGCGGTGGCCTCGATTCCACGGTGCTGCTGCATGCGCTCGCGGCAACCCAAACGCAACACGCAGTGTCGCTGCTTGCCGTGCACGTTGACCACCAACTCCACGCAGAGTCGGGCGCATGGGCCAGCCATTGCGCGTCGGTGGCGGCCACGTACGGCGTGCCATTCGAAGCCAGGCAGGTCGAGGTTGCCGCAGGGGCCGGACCCGAGGCGGCGGCGCGCGACGCTCGCTACCTTGCCTTGCGCGCCTGTATGCACCCGGATGACTGGCTATTGTGCGCACACCATGCCGATGACCAGGCTGAAACATTGCTGCTGAACCTGCTACGCGGCAGCGGCCCGGCGGGCCTGGCCGCGATGCAGTCGATCCGCCGTTTCGGCCCTGGCTGGCAGGTGCGGCCGCTGCTCGATACTACGCGGGCTGAGCTCGAGTCCTTCGCGCAGCAGCAAGGGCTTGCCTGGCAGGAAGACCCCAGCAATCAGGATCCGCGCTTCGATCGCAACTTCTTGCGTCGGCAGGTGTTACCACTCATCAGTCAGCGCTGGCCGACGGCGCAAGAGCGCCTCGTACGCAGTGCATCGCTCGCACGCGACGCGAGCGACCTGTTGGCAGAATTGGCCGATCTCGACCTGGCGCGCTGCCCGGCAGCACCAGGCCGTTTGCGGGTGCAGGTGTTGCGTGAATTGTCGGCGTCGCGGCGCGCCAACCTGTTGCGCCGCGCCTGCCAACTCGCCGCGCTCCCGGCGCCGCCCGCGACCCGGGTTGCCGAACTCGGTAACAGCCTGTTGGGTGCGCGGCAGGATGCGGAGCCGGTCGTGCGTTGGCGCGGTGCCGAGCTGCGACGTTACCGGGACGAAATTTTTCTGCTGCCGGAAACGGGGCCGGCAAATTTCGACGGCGCGGCGCTCGGCGTGTCCGAGCCTGTGCCGCTGGGCCCCGGCCTGGGCCGCCTCGTGCTCCTTGATGCCGGCGGGCCCGGCATCGATCCTGCCCTGGTGAGCGCTGGTCTAGTGTTGCGGCAGCGTCAGGGTGGAGAGCAGATAAAGCTTTCAGGTCATGCACATACGAGTAAACTGAAGAAATTACTTCAACAGGACGGCGTACTGCCGTGGCGCCGCGATGAGCTGCCACTCGTGTATGCTGGCGACCAGTTGCTGGCCGTGGCGGATCTCTGGATAGACGCTCGATGCATCGCCGAACGCGGTTACGCTGTCAAATGGCTGGACCGGCCAGCGATAATTTAGGCACCCTTAGCCGCGTGCGCATTGTTTGCGGCAGGCCTATCTGATAACGTTTAACACCGTCTTTTATCCAACGACGGCGCGGCATTCGAAGGGTTGGAAAAGAGCACCACACACAGTGCTTTTCTTCCAGCCCTTTCTCATTTCACGTCATCGCTTACCGAGTACATTTATGACATCGTATGTCTTCATCACGGGTGGCGTTGTGTCGTCGCTTGGCAAGGGCATTACTTCTGCCTGCCTTGGGGCAATTCTCGAAGCACGTGGCCTGACGATCAGCATGATCAAGCTCGATCCTTACCTGAACGTCGATCCCGGCACGATGAGCCCGTTCCAGCACGGCGAGGTCTTCGTGACCGATGACGGTACCGAGACTGATCTGGATCTCGGGCACTACGAGCGCTTTGTACGTACCACTACCGGCCGCAACAGCAACTTTACAACGGGTCGAATTTACGAGTCGGTCATCGGCAAGGAGCGGCGCGGTGACTACCTCGGCGCGACGGTGCAGGTTATCCCGCACATCACGGATGAGATTCGCGAGTCGGTCGAGCGTGGCGCTGGCGATGCAGATATCTGCCTTGTTGAAATTGGCGGCACGGTCGGCGATATCGAGTCGCTACCGTTCCTTGAAGCGATTCGCCAGATGGGTGTCACGCTGGGGCATGATCGCGTCGTCTACGTGCACCTGACGCTGGTGCCCTATATCGCCACGTCATCGGAGATCAAGACAAAGCCGACCCAGCATTCGGTGAAAGAGTTGCGTTCCATCGGTATTCAGCCGGACATTCTCGTTTGCCGTTCCGAGTTGCCGCTGCCGGGCGAGCAGCGGCGCAAGATCGCACTGTTCACGAATGTGCAGGAAGCCGCGGTGATCTCGGCTTACGATGCGGACGATCTGTACAAGATTCCTGCAATGATGCACGAGCAGGGGCTCGATGACATCGTCTGCAAACAGCTGGGTCTGGACTTGCCGCCCGCCGACCTGCACGAATGGCAGGCAATTGTGGAGGCAAAGCAAAACCCCGAGAGCGAAGCGAATATTGCCCTGGTCGGCAAGTACGTCGATCTTCGCGACGCTTACATTTCCCTGGTTGAGGCTCTGCTGCACGGCGGCATCCACACACGTACACGCGTCAATATCCACTATCTGGAGGCGCAGGATCTCGAACAGGACGGTATAGATTGCCTCGCGGAAATGGACGGCATTGTTGTACCCGGTGGTTTCGGCGATCGCGGTATAGAAGGCAAGATCAGTGCGGTGCGCTACGCGCGCGAGAACGGCATCCCTTACCTGGGTATCTGTCTGGGTATGCAGGTTGCAGTGATAGAGGCTGCGCGCAACCTCGCGGGACTCGAGGGTGCGATGAGCACCGAGTTTAATCCCCGGACACCACACCCCGTCGTCGGGCTGATCACCGAATGGCAGGACGCCAGCGGCGATGTCGAGGAACGCAACGAAGAGTCGGATCTCGGTGGCACAATGCGCCTCGGCGCACAGGAGATCCGGCTTGCAAAGGGCTCGCTGGCTGCGCTGACATACGGCGCCGAGTCCATCCGCGAGCGGCATCGGCACCGCTATGAAGTGAATAATCATTATCGCGCCCAGCTGGAGAAAGCCGGTGTGCGCTTTTCCGGCCTGTCGGTCGACGATCTCGTGGAAATGGTAGAAATACCCGAGCACCCCTGGTTCCTTGCCAGCCAGTTTCACCCCGAATTCACCTCCAACCCGCGTGATGGCCATCCCTTGTTCAAGGGCTTTATTTCTGCTGCCCGCCTGCACCATGAAGGCGGATTGCCGAAGGCGGCGGAAGCATGAAGTTATGTGACTTTGAAGCCGGCAACGAGCAGCCCATATTCCTGATCGCAGGAACCTGCGTGATCGAGAGCGAGGCAATGACCGTCGACGTTGCCGGCAAGCTCAAGGAAATCTGCGGCAAGCTGGGCGTACCGTTTATTTACAAGTCATCGTTCGACAAGGCCAATCGCAGTTCACGGTCCGGCTTTCGAGGCCCGGGCATGGAGGAGGGCCTGCGGATTCTCGCGGAGGTACGGCGCCAGGTTGGTGTACCGATCCTGACAGATGTGCATGAAGACACACCGATGGACGAGGTCGCAGACGTCGTCGATGTATTGCAAACACCGGCATTCCTGTGCCGGCAAACGAATTTTATTCTGCGCGTTGCCAACACGATGAAGCCGGTGAACATCAAGAAAGGCCAGTTTTTGTCGCCGTGGGAAATGCAGAACGTGGTCGACAAGGCAAAGTCGACGGGCAACGAGCAAATCATGGTGTGCGAACGCGGTTTTTCTTTCGGCTACAACAACCTGGTATCCGACATGCGCAGCCTTGCGATTATGCGCAGTACTGGCAGCCCGGTCGTATTCGACGCGACGCACTCGGTGCAGCTCCCGGGCGGCCAGGGTACGGCATCGGGTGGGCAGCGCGAGTTCATTCCGGTACTTGCCCGAGCAGCGACGGCGGTTGGCATCGCCGGACTGTTTATGGAAACCCACCCTGAACCCGCCAAGGCGCTGAGTGATGGGCCGAACGCCGTACCGCTCGGCCGCATCGGCGCCTTGCTCGAGACTTTGGTCACCATTGACCAAAGCGTGAAACAACAAAGCTATCTGGAAACCGAGGCAGAGTTCGGCCTCGGCCAATAATTTCGACGGAGATAAAATGATCAGGATCAGTGAGATTCGCGGTCGGGAGATTCTCGATTCGCGCGGTAACCCAACGGTCGAGGCGGATGTAACCCTCGAAGACGGAAGTTTTGCCCGGGCAGCGGTGCCTTCCGGCGCCTCAACGGGCACCCGCGAAGCGGTGGAACTGCGCGACGGCGATAAGTCACGTTATCTCGGCAAAGGTGTGCTCAAGGCGGTTGCAAACATCAACGGCGAGATAAAAAACGCATTGCTGGGTAAGGAATTTGCGGATCAGCGCGCGCTCGACCAATGCATGCTGGATCTTGACGGTACCGACAACAAGTCGCGGCTGGGCGCCAACGCAACCCTGGCCGTATCACTGGCGAGCGCCAAAGCTGACGCGGTCGCGCACAGCAAACCGCTGTATGCGCACCTTGGTGCAGGCACCACGATGCCCGTACCAATGATGAACATCATCAATGGCGGCGCGCACGCGAATAACAGTGTGGACATCCAGGAGTTCATGATTCTGCCGGTTGCCGCGCCAAGCTTTTCCGAAGCATTGCGCCAGGGCACCGAAGTGTTTCATGCCCTGAAGTCAGTGTTGAACGGCAAAGGGCTGAATACGGCCGTTGGTGACGAGGGTGGATTTGCACCGGACCTGCCATCCAACCAGGCTGCGCTCGACACAATTATGGAAGCGATTGAAGCCGCAGGGTTCAAGGCCGGTACCGACATTTTGCTCGGGCTCGACGTGGCCAGTTCCGAGTTCTACAAGGACGGTGTTTACGACCTTGAGTCCGAGGGCCGCCAGTTTGATGCAGCGGGATTCGCGGATTTCCTCGCAGGCCTGGTCGACAATTACCCGATTATTACGATCGAAGACGGTATGGATGAATCTGACTGGGCGGGCTGGCGCATCCTTACCGACGCCCTCGGCGATCGTGTGCAATTGGTCGGTGACGACCTGTTCGTAACCAACACAAAGATTCTGCAGCGTGGCATCGATGAAAAGATTGCCAATTCGATATTGATAAAACCGAACCAAATCGGTACCTTATCGGAAACTCTTGATGCAATTACTATGGCAGTTGGGGCGAACTACTCGGCGGTTATTTCACATCGCTCCGGAGAAACCTCCGATGCGACGATCGCCGATATCGCGGTGGGTACCGACGCGACCCAGATCAAAACGGGTTCGCTGTCGCGCTCGGATCGGATTTCGAAGTACAACCAGTTGCTGCGTATTGAGGAAGAGCTTGGTGCACGTGCCAGGTATGCAGGTCGCGAGGCTTTTTCGGTGAAGGTGCCTTAGGCGGCTCTAGTAGAAGTTCAGTTTCGTACAGCGTTTTTGCCAGCGGCAGCGCTGTACGCTTGGGGAATCGGTTTTGAGTTCAATGCGGTGGATGCTCGTAATCCTGGCGACGGCGGCAGCGTTTCTGTTGGGCGAGCTGATGTTCTCCAGCGATGGCTATCGCAAGACGCTCAAGTTGCGCGAGGCCGTGGCCGAACAAAGTGCGTTGAATGAGGAATTGCGCGCGCGCAACGCCGCGCTGGATGCGGAGGTTGTCAATCTGAAGCAGGGGCTCGAAGCGGCGGAGGAACGCGCGCGCACCGACCTTGGCCTGATTGGCGCAAGCGAGACCTTTTACCAGGTTGTATCAGTCGCTGATCGCGCGTACTAAGAACTCATAGCCGGACACGCCAAGCCGCCGCCGTGCCTGATTCCCCGAGTGTGCTGCCTGACTGGCCCTGCGTATACGGCGGGCCGTTGTTCGCTGCCCGCATGCGTGCGGTACCCGACGAATTCCGCGTTGTCGAAGAACTGGGTTTTGCCGCAAGCGGCGACGGTGAGCACGACATGCTCACGGTTGAAAAGACGGGTACCAACACCGACTGGCTGGCCCGCAAGCTCGCGCAGCATGCGGGAATCAAGTCGCTTGACGTAGGGTACGCAGGACTGAAAGACCGGCACGCGGTCACCACCCAGACATTTACGGTGCGGCGGCCGAATCGCGATGGCACTGACTGGGCGGCATTCTCGGTTGCGGGTGCGCGGATACTGGATGTGCAGCGGCACAATAGAAAACTCAAACGCGGTGCCCATGTCGCCAATCACTTTCGCATCGGTTTGCGCGCAGACCTGACGAGTGCCGATCGGGCCGCATTGCAAGTGCGCTGGCAACATATCGTAGCCGGCGGCATTCCCAATTACTTTGGACCGCAACGCTTCGGCCGTAACGGCAACAATCTCGCATTGGCGCGCGATGTATTGTCCGGCAAACGGGTCAGGCGCGAGCAACGCAGCATCGCCATTTCCGCAGCACGCTCTTTCCTGTTCAACGAGATTCTCGCCGCACGCGTTAGCGCGGGCACCTGGGACCGTCTGCTTGAGGGCGATCTCGCGAATCTTGACGGCTCACGCAGTGTATTCAGCGTTGCGGCAATCGATGAAACGCTCGTTGCACGGTGCGCGGCGTTCGATATTCATCCTGCAGCCACGCTGTGGGGCGATGGTGCGCCGCTGACGTCCGGTGCCGCTGCCGCCATTGAGGCCGAGGCCGTTGCAGGTCACGCGGCGCTCTGTGCAGGGCTTGTGAACGCGCGCATTGCGGCTGACAGTCGCCCGTTGCGCCTGCGGCTTGCCGACACCTCGCTGGAATTCGACGAGGGTATTTTCTGGCTGTCCTTCCGCTTGCCCAAGGGAGCCTTTGCAACGAGCGTGATTCGGGAACTGCTTACAGACCGCCCCTGAGCAGGACGTAGAGGGCGCCGGTACCGCCATCGACCTGGCGTGTCGAAACGAAGGCCAGCACCCGGTCCCAGCGCCGTAACCAGTGGTTGACGCTCGATTTCAACACAGCGCCGCGCTCTCCCGAACCAAGCCCCTTGCCGTGCACCACCCTGACGCAGAGTTTGCCGCTGCGCGCTGAATCTTCAATGAAATCGGCGAGTCGTGGGCGCGCTTCGGCGACCGTCATGCCGTGCAGGTCGATCTCCGCCTGGACCGCAAAATTGCCCCGTGCAAGCTTGCGCATTGTTCGGCGGCCAACGGATGGACGATTGAAGCGCAGCGCTTCACCACTGCCTTTCTCGGTATCGTCGATGTCACCGGCAATGCTTTCCGCCAGCGCGGCACGTTCATCAGCGCGGGTAAAGCGCGCTCGTGGTTTCACCTTGCGTTTGAGGGCCGCGACGCGCGGCTCGACCTTGAGCGGTTTCGTGTCGGACATCAGTTTGCGGAACAGGTTGTCGTCGTCGTCGCTCAAGTCGGTAATCCCACAGGCAAAACATTCAATTTCGACCGTTAGAGGGGCCAAGAGTACTAGGGAAAGCGGCCGTTGTTGAGTATAGTGAGCGCGTCGCTAGCCGCCAAACGAAGTTTCGCTCGTCCACCAATAATGAAAATTCTCGTAAGTAATGACGACGGGTACCTGGCAACCGGCATCAATGTTCTTACTGAAGCACTGGAAGCGATTGCGGAGGTCGTTGTCGTCGCCCCGGATCGTAACCGTTCCGCTGCCAGCAATTCGTTGACGCTGTCCTCGCCTTTACGCGTTACCCAGACCGGAGAAAACCGCTATTCCGTTAACGGTACGCCGTCGGATTGCGTGCATCTCGCGCTCACCGGGTTTCTCGATTATGAACCCGATCTCGTCGTATCGGGTATCAACCATGGCGCGAACCTTGGCGACGACGTTATCTATTCGGGTACGGTTGCCGCAGCAATGGAAGGGCGCTTCCTGGGCTGGCCGACGATTGCTGTGTCGCTCGTCGGGCGCAAGCTGACGCATTTCGACACGGCGGCCAGGGTCGCGTGCGACCTCGTGAAAAAACTCGAATCGTCAATGCTTGAACCGGACATCATTTTGAATGTGAACGTGCCCGACGTGCCCTTCGAGGAACTGCGCGGCGTGCGTTGTGCGCGTCTCGGATTCCGCCATAAGTCGGAGCCGATCGTCCGCTCGTCAGATCCCCATGGCCGCACCATCTACTGGGTTGGGCCGGCCGGGGAAGGGCAGGATGCCGGCGACGGCACCGATTTCCACGCAATTGCGGACGGCGCTGCTTCGGTGACGCCGCTGAAGGTGGACCTGACCCGACACGATGCCCTGCCGCGACTGAAGGACTGGCTTGTTTCGTGAAAGATGCGCGAGCAGGCATCGGCATGACCTCGGCACGGACGCGAGACCGGCTGGTGCAGAGGCTCAAGGACCAGGGAATTCGCTCGCGAGATGTGCTTGAGCAGGTACGCAAAGTGCCGCGGCACCTGTTTGTCGACGAAGCACTTTCGAGTCGTGCGTACGAAGACACGGCGCTGCCCATCGGGCACGGCCAGACGATCAGCCAGCCCTACATCGTGGCGCGCATGACCGAAGCCTTGCTGGCGGACTTTACGGGCGAGTCGGTCCTCGAAATCGGCACGGGTTGCGGTTACCAGACCGCAATTCTTGCACCGCTTGTGAAACGCATTTATTCGGTTGAACGTATTCGCGAGCTGCTGCAGAAGACGCGTCAGCGCTTGCGCGATCTTGATATTTACAATGTGCAGTTCCGGCCCGGTGATGGCTGGGAAGGTTGGCCGAAATACGGTCCGTACGACGGCATCATTGTGGCAGCCGCCGCCGCCGTGGTACCCGAGAAATTGCTGGAACAACTGGCACCGGGTGGGCGCCTTGTTGTGCCGGTTGGCCCGCCGGGGCGCCAGGACCTGACGGTTGTAACGCGCAAGGACGATCACTTCGAACAAGTCTCGCTCGGTGCTGTCAGCTTCGTTCCGTTGGTGGCGGGTCGCTGATGGCTGTCTTCGGGCCGCTCTATGAGCGAGTAATGCGCTGGTCGCGGCACCGGCACGCCGAGTGCTACCTGGCGGCCATGAGCTTCGCCGAATCCTCGTTTTTCCCGATCCCGGTCGATGTCATGCTCGCGCCGATGAGCATGGCTACGCCGTCCCGCTGGTGGCGTTATGCGCTGAATGCGACAATTTTTTCCGTGTTGGGCGGGCTTGCCGGTTACGCAATCGGCTACCTGCTCTTCGAGGCGGTAGAGCCGTGGTTGCGTGACTCACACTACTGGCCGGCTTACCTGACAGCACGCAACTGGTTCGACGAGTACGGCATATGGACTGTGTTTGTGGCCGGGTTTTCGCCGATTCCCTACAAAGTCTTCACAATTGCGGCCGGTGTCGCCTCGCTGTCGCTGCCCGGGTTCTTCATCGCATCGCTGATCGGTCGCGGTGCGCGCTTTTTCCTGGTTGCCGGCATTGTGCGTTACGCCGGCCCGCGGCTTGAGGCGTCACTGCTGAAATACATCGAACGCATAGGCTGGGGTGTCGTGGTGCTCTCGGCATTGGCCGTCGGGTACCTTATGCTGCGTTGACCATGATCGCGCGCCTACTAAGTATTCTTGTCTTGCTGTGCCTGACGGCCTGCGGCCCGGCGGTCCGTTGGGGGCAGTCGGCCGACGAGCACGTGGTGCGCCGTGGGGACACGCTGTATTCGATCGCTTTTCGTTACGGTCACACGCCTGCCGAACTCGCGCGCTGGAATCGCCTGGGCGATGGCTCGCTGATTTACCCCGGCCAGGTAATCCGTCTCACGCAGCCAGGCGGGCAGACAGCCTCGGCCAGGTCCGCGCCGGCAACGCGCAGCCTGCCAAAAATTCCGGATCAGCCCTCACCGGGTTTTGCATGGCCAACCAGTGGCCGCATCAACGTGGAATTTGGCGGCAAACCGGGCACAGGCACCGGTGTGCTCATCGACGGGCGGGCGGGGCAGACGATCAAGGCAGCGGCCGCGGGCAGTGTCGTGTATGCCGGTGGTGGACTGATTGGCTATGGGCAGCTTATTATCATCAAGCACAACGACACCTACCTCAGTGCCTACGGGTATAACGCGCGTTTGCTGGTCAAAGAGGGTGACCGCATCCGGCAAGGTCAGCAGATCGCGACGATGGGAGAGGGGCCGGAACGCAAGCCGCGGCTGCATTTTGAGATCAGGCGCAATGGCCAACCGGTGAATCCGCGCCAGTTTCTGCCAGCGCGATGACTGCACGGCGAGCCCGCCGATCAACTGGGTCGCGACTTCTCGACAGACATCTTCGCAAGAGGAGTTATCGTGGGGTCAGCGCGACAGGCATACGGGTCGAACACCGGGACGGACCGCCCGGCGCGAAAACCTGCGGCTGACAGTCATGACGTAGTGCGCCTGTACCTCAACGAGATTGGACTGTCGCCGCTGCTGGATGCGGAAGACGAAAAACGTCTGTCGAGACGGGCGTTGGCCGGCGACGAAGTCGCACGGCAGCGCATGATTGAGAGCAATCTGCGCCTGGTCGTGAATATCGCGCGCCGCTATATTCATCGCGGTTTGCCATTGTCGGATCTTATTGAAGAGGGCAATCTCGGCCTCATCCATGCCGTCGAAAAGTTTGATCCGGAACGTGGCTTTCGTTTTTCAACCTACGCTACCTGGTGGATTCGCCAAACGATCGAACGCGCCATCATGAACCAGTCCGGCACCGTGCGTTTGCCGATTCATGTCATCAAAGACATCAATAGTTGTTTGCGGGCCGCGCGACTGATCCGGCAGGAGCAGGAACGTGCGCCAGCCGCCGCCGATATTGCAGCTCATATGGGGCGCGACGTGACTGAAGTGGAATGGCTGCTAGGACTGCACGAGCGCGTCACTTTGCGTGCTGCAAGAAATGAAGATGCAGACAGCCCTATCGATAAGCTCACTGCACATCGCGACGCGGAACCGCCCCGCTGCGCGCAGAAGGACATCGTGAACGCGATCGTCGATAAATGGGTTGCGGCGCTCGACGAAAAGCAGCGTTGCGTCGTGGAGCGACGGTTTGGCCTGCACGGTTGCCGCCGTGCGACGCTGGAGCAGATCGGCGCCGACATTGGCGTTACGCGCGAACGCGTGCGCCAAATTCAGCTCGATGCGTTGCGCAACCTGAAATCAATGATGGAGTCGCATGGCATTGCCAGCGACATGATTCTCGACTAGGAAGTTTGGCTCAAAGGTACAAGACAGCCGCAACTCGCCGATCTTCCCCTGCGAGCACATTAAAGGTGCGAGCCGCTGCGGCCGTGTCCATGACTTCCAGGCCGATACCTTGTCGGGCAAGCGCGAAGATAAGTGCCTTCGGCGCAAACACATTGCGCTCACCAGTGCCGAGGACGATCACTTCCGGTTCTGTCTCAAGTACGCGCGCGAAATGTTCGATGGCGAGGTTTGTCACGCTTACATCGTCCCAGTCCGCAAATACTTTTTCGGTGGTCAGAGCGATAGTGTTACGGTAGATCGTCTCGCCAATTCGAATCTCGCCCTCGGCGATATTGCGTATCATTAGTGCGCTGGGTATTTCCCGGGTGAATTTCAAAATCAAATTCCGTTAATCTTGCGTGCCTTGGAAGGAGCGTAGCGAAAATCCGTGAGCGCATCATATGACAAATCGACAGCGGTCGTCGTCCTGCCGGCTATTGGCGGCGGGAGGCTACAGGATCGGCGCTTGCAGACCTGGCTGGGACGCTCAGATCTTGTGCGGCACCTGGAACCGATCAGCCTGCTGGAACTGATCTTGCGGGAGATAGGTAAGCCGATGCCCGCCGAGGGGCTGGCCGCGCTGCGCATGTGGGGTCAGACAGGGGACCGGCCAACGGTGTGGATGGCGGCGGCTGACCCGGTTTATCTCGAACCGCAACTCGATCACCTGCGCTTGCATGCCTTATCGCGGCAGCAACTCGCACCGGGCGAACTGCGCCAGCTCGTCAATCACTTACAACTTGTGCTTGGCGCTGACGCGAGCTGCAGTTTCGCGCGTGTCGGGCCCTGTGGCTATCTGAATGCTACGGTACCGATTGCGACGGCCACACTGCCGGCGGCGGCGATTCACGGTTTGCGTCCGGATGCCTACCTCCCGGCCGGCGAAGCATCCGCCAGCCACCGAAAGCTGGTCTCAGAGATAGAGATGGCGCTGCACGATCACGCGGTAAACGTCGAGCGCCAGTCTGACGGCCTGCAACCGGTTAATTCACTGTGGTTGTGGGGTGGCGGCACGGCGCCGGAGCAGACCACGGAATGGCACCCGCCACTGTTTGCGAACGAACCTTTGCTGGCCGGCTATTGGGCAAGCAAGACAGGTGTAGTCGGGTCATGGCCAGGCAGTATCGCCGCGTGTCTCGATGAGTCGCTGGCAGGCTTCGTTGCGGTCGTGCCGGCGGTTGAACAGGACATCGCAGTCCTTGAGGCATTGCTGCGGGAATTGAAAGAAGCGCTTTACAGCGACCGGCTAAGTTCGCTGGTTTTACTGTTCCGGGACGGAATCCGCGCAGACGTGCGGCGTAAGCACGGCCTGCGAGTATGGCGTCGCCGTAATACTTTGCTTGAAGCACCACGAACCACGGGGCAGCCCGGGGCGCCTGCATGAGCGGTCAAAGACCGGTCGAAGTTCGCCGGCAAACGTCGGCTGCCGCCAGTGGTGGCTTCGAGGGGATAGATCCGGTGTTGGCCCGCTTGTATGCCTTGCGCGGAATCAAGAGTAAACAGGAACTGGATTATGGTCTCGCAAACCTGACGCCCGTCAGCCAGCTTGACAATGTAGATGCGGCCGTTGATCTGCTGCTGGCTAAACGCAATACCCGCATCATTGTCGTTGGCGACTTCGATGTTGATGGCGCTACCAGTACAGCGCTGATGCTGCGGTGTCTGCGCGACTTCGGGTTTAGCGATGTCGAATACCTCGTGCCGAATCGATTTGAGTTTGGCTACGGGCTGTCGCCGGAAATTGTGCAGATCGCCGCGGCCCGCAAGCCCGGCTTGCTGGTGACTGTCGACAACGGTATTTCCAGCGTCGCCGGCGTAGCGGCCGCGAACGAGCACGGCATTCCGGTACTGGTCACCGACCATCATCTTGCGGGCGACGAGTTGCCTGCCGCTGCGGTAATTGTGAACCCGAATTTGCCCGGCAGCCGGTTCCCCAGCCGCAATCTGGCCGGCGTAGGCGTCGCATTTTACGTGCTCGCAATGCTGGGCAAGCGGTTGGCTGCCGAAGGTCATGAAGGCGCACAGCGTGTTGCGGCGAAGTACCTCGATCTCGTTGCACTGGGCACCGTCGCCGATGTCGTGCCGCTCGATAGAAATAACC
>JAUHZT010000141.1 GCA_030425905.1 Gammaproteobacteria bacterium | reverse complement strand
AATCGCCCTGCTGTTGCTTGCCGGCTGCGGACAAAGCGGCCCTCTCTACCTGCCCGGTAATCCAAGTGAAGTGCAGGCACCGTCATCAAGCGGCACACCTGCGCCGCCATCGGAACGGCGGGAAGAAGAAGAGGACGAAAAGGACAAGGGCTGACCCCCGGCTCCGCCATCATCATGCCAGCACCCGACCTTGTACTGATCGACGGTTCGTCGTACCTGTACCGCGCATACCATGCCCTGCCCTCGCTAACCAACTCCAAAGGTGAGCCGACCGGTGCGCTGCATGGCGTACTCAACATGATTAACAAGCTGGTCCGCGAACAGCCGCAGGCACACATCGCGGTAGTGTTTGATGCGCCGGGCAAGACCTTCCGCGATGACCTGTATGCCGAGTACAAGGCAACCCGGCCCCCGATGCCCGATGATCTGCGTCCGCAGGTTGACCCGATCCTCGAAACTGTAAAGGCAATGGGGTTGCCGCTGCTCTGCGTTGCCGGTGTCGAGGCTGACGACGTGATAGGCACCTTGTGCCGCAAGGGAGCAGCCGCCGGCAAATCGGTACTCGTCTCCACGGGCGACAAGGACCTTGCGCAACTCGTGAACGAACACGTCACGCTGGTTAACACGATGAATGACACCGTGCTCGACCGCGATGGGGTGCGGCAGAAATTCGACGTATGGCCCGAACAGATTATCGATTACCTGGCGCTCGTGGGCGACAGCTCCGACAACATTCCCGGGGTGCCAAAGGTTGGCGCGAAAACAGCCGCCAAGTGGCTCAATCTGTATCCTTCGGCCGACGACATTATCGAGCATGCAGATGAAATCAAGGGCAAGGTTGGCGAGAGCTTGCGCGAGCACATCGACCAGCTCAAATTGTCGCGGGCGCTCGCAACAGTCAAACTCGATGTCGAGTTGCCGGTCGACTTCAGTGACCTGGTCGCCAGTGAACCCGATGTTGACAGCCTGCGGGCACTCTACAAACGCTATGAACTGCGTACGTTGTTGCGGCAACTTGATGAGCAGCATGGCGCAGCGGCGGAGCCTGCAGCGGTGCAAGCCGACGCGACGCCGGCGAACTACGATGTAGTGCTAAGCGAGGAAGCCTTCGACACATGGCTGGAGCGGATCAACAAAGCGGCACTGGTCGCACTCGACACGGAAACCACCAGTCTCGACTATATGGAGGCTCAACTGGTCGGTATTTCGCTGGCCATCACCCCGGGTGAAGCCGCTTACATCCCGCTGGCGCATGATTACGAGGGCGCGCCGGCGCAGCTTTCGCGTGACGATGTGCTGGCAAAGCTCAAGAGCTGGTTCGAGAACCCGAAGAAATACAAAGTCGGCCATCACCTGAAATACGACGCGCACGTGCTCGCACGCTACGGCATCGCGCTCAAGGGCATGGCGTTTGATTCGATGCTTGAGTCCTACGTGCTGAATAGCGTTGCGACGCGCCACGACATGGACTCCACCGCGCGTCACTATCTCGGCGTGGAAACCATTCACTACGAGGACGTGGCAGGCAAGGGCGCGAAGCAGCTTACGTTCAACCAGATCGAGCTTGATGTCGCCGCGCCGTATGCTGCGGAAGACGCCGACATCACGCTCAAACTGCACCGGCGCCTCTGGCAGCTGCTCGGCGAAACACCGGCCCTCAAGGCCGTGTACAAGGATATCGAACAACCGCTGGTGCCCGTGTTGCTCGCAATGGAAGAGACCGGTGTGCTGGTCGATCGCCAGATGCTCGCGGACCAGAGTCATGAACTCGCCGAAAAAATGCGCGAGCTGGAAGCCAAGGCGCACGACCTCGCCGGCGGCGAATTCAATCTCGGTTCGCCAAAGCAACTGCAGAAAATACTGTTCGAACAACAGGGTCTGCCGGTGATTCGCAAGACACCCAAGGGGCAGCCATCAACAGCCGAAGACGTGCTTGACGAACTGGCGCATGAATACGAGTTGCCGCGAGTCATCATCGATTACCGCGGGCTGGCCAAGCTGAAAAGCACCTATACCGACAAGCTGCCGCTGCAGATCGCCCCGCAGACCGGGCGCATCCACACTTCCTACCACCAGGCGGTTGCGGCGACGGGGCGCTTGTCTTCGACGGACCCCAATCTGCAAAACATACCTATTCGCACCCCCGAAGGTCGGCGCATCCGGCAGGCTTTTGTGGCCCCCGAAGGGCAGGTGCTGATGGCCGCTGACTATTCCCAGATTGAGTTACGCATCATGGCGCACCTGTCGGGCGACGAGGGACTCGTCAATGCGTTCGCGGCGGGCATGGATATTCACCGGGCAACTGCAGCCGAAGTCTTCGGAACACCGCTCGATGACGTAAGCACCGACCAGCGCCGCTCGGCCAAGGCGATCAACTTCGGACTGATGTACGGCATGTCGGCATTCGGCCTTGCCAAGCAGCTTGGCATCAGCCGCGGCGAGGCCGCCGAGTACGTCAGCCTGTATTTTGACCGTTACCCGGGTGTCAGGGCCTACATGGACAATATCCGCGACACGGCCCGCGAGAACGGCTACGTCGAAACCGTCTTCGGTCGGCGCCTGTATTTGCCCGACATCAACTCACGCAATGCACCGGCGCGCCAGTACGCAGAACGCAGCGCGATCAATGCACCTATGCAAGGCACAGCAGCCGATATCATCAAGCGCGCGATGCTTGCCGTCTCCGGCTGGCTGGCTGAACAGCCGCTGGATGCGCGCATGATCATGCAGGTGCACGATGAACTTGTCTTCGAAGTCGCCGAAGCGGATGTCGAGAAGCTCACCGGGCAGGTGGTCCGGCTCATGACCGAGGCTGCCAGCCTGGCCGTACCGCTGGTCGTCGATACCGGCACGGGCCACAATTGGGACGAGGCGCATTAAGACTCGTTCTAAACTATAATTCTATATTTTTCATAGATTTATAGTCTTTCCGGGAACTTATAGGGCAACGTAGACTCTTAACTACTGAGTGCGTTTCGCGCTCACCTGTTTATCTCCCTAAGCAGGTAAGCAGCCTGGTAACCCCAAACCGGTTGCACCGCCTGGCCCCGGATGTGTACCCGCACCGTCCGGGGCTTTTTTATGCGCTGCGCATCGATCAGTCACTTCGGCTCAGGAACTCGTGCAGCTTGGCGCGCGCCTCCGCTTCGCCGTCGCGCGTGAGCGCTGAGAAAGGCTGCACACTGGCCCGTTCGCCGAGGGCTTTCTTGACTTCAAGCACGGATTTCGAGCGTTGCCCGCGCTTGAGCTTGTCGGCCTTGGTTAACAAAATATGCACGGGCAAGCTCACCGATTCGGCGAATGCGAGCATGTCCCGGTCGAAGTCGGTGAGCTGGCGGCGGATATCAACCACCTGGATCAGCCCCTTGAGGCTCTCGCGGCTCTGAAAATAGTCTGTGAGCAGTTCACCCCAGTGCCGGCGCATGGCGTCCGATACGCGCGCAAAGCCGTATCCCGGCAGGTCAACCAGCCGCTGATTGGCCGCGAGACTGAAGAAGTTGACGAGCTGCGTGCGGCCTGGCGTCTTGCTGGTACGCGCGAACTGGCGCCGGTTGACAATTACGTTGATCGCGCTTGACTTGCCCGCATTTGAGCGGCCTGCCACCGCCACCTCAGCACCGCTGTCCTCGACGAACTGCGAGACGGCATTGGCACTGGTCAGGAATCGGGCTTCCGGGTAGTCGGACATGGGGGTATGCGCCTTCGATTATGTGTATAATTTTGCGGATTCAAGACACTCGGCGTCCCATCTCAGCGGGCGTAACCAAGACAGGAAACAGGTCGCGATGACCGTACAGTCATCGTCAAAAAGACTCGTCAGGCATTTTGTAAGGAATTGCTGGTTAAACATATGAAATCCAATATCGTCCAAATTTGTGTACTGGCAGGCTTCGGACTGCTCGCATCCGTCAGCCAGGCCGAAAGCCTTGTCAACGGGAATCCCGAGGCCGGCAAAACCAAGTCCGTCACCTGCTCTGCCTGTCACGGCACCGAAGGTAACAGTATGTCGCCGGCGTGGCCCAATCTTGCCGGACAGGCCGCATCTTATACGGTCGCCCAGCTTAAGGCATTCAAGCCGGTTGCCGATGGCAAGGCCTTGCGCTCCGACCCGCTCATGACCGCGCAGGCGATGTTGTTGTCGGAGCAGGACATGAATGACCTTGCGGTCTACTTCGAAACCCTGCCAAAAGCATCCCAGGCCGTAGCGAACAGTGAACTGATCGCGACCGGCGAAGCGCTGTGGCGCGGGGGCAACGCCAAGAAAGGCGTGGCAGCCTGCATGGCCTGCCACGGCCCGGACGGTCGCGGCAACCCGGCAGCCGCCTACCCACTACTTGCTGGGCAACATGCGACATACACCAGCAAGCAGCTCAACGACTACGCATCCGGCGCACGCCAGTCTGACGGCAAGACACGCATCATGCGCGATATCGCGGAACGTTTGAGCCCCGACGAGATCAAAGCCCTGGCGTCTTACATTCAAGGACTGAAATAGTGAATTCATCTCTATCGAAAACTTTCGGCATCTTCACCGTATTGCTGTTCACGCTTGCTGCGTGCTCGAAGGAAGAACCCGCAACGGTGATGGAAGAAACCACTGACGCCGTGCAGGAAACAGTTGCGGAGGCCACGGTCAACGAAGCGCCGGAAACGGAAGCGGCTGAAACGGAGGCTGTCGTGGTGGTCGAGGAATCCGCGGCTGAAACAGAAGCAAGCGGCGAAGAACCGATTCTTCTGGCGCAGGCAGACACCAGTGCCGCCAAGACTTACCAGTTCAAGGAAGGTACACACTACCAGCGCCTCGTGCCGACGCAGCCGACCACCGGCAGTGCGGACAAAATCGAGGTTGCCGAATTTTTCTGGTACGGCTGCCCGCATTGCTATGACCTGGAACCGCACATCAATCGCTGGGCGAAGAGCAAACCGGCCAACGTGCGTTTTGTGCGTATTCCGGCGATGTGGAACCGCGCGCTGAAAACCCACGCGCAACTTTTCTATACCGAAGAGATCCTTGTTCGTAACGGCGTGATCAAAGAGCCCGAAGCATTCCGCACCGCGGTTTTCGAAGAATACCGTCGCGGCAACCGACTGCTTTCCGAGGATTCTATCGGCAAGTTCTTTGCGCGCTTTGGTGTGCCGACCGACGAGTTCTCAAAAACCTGGAGCTCTTTCGAGGTTGCACAGAAGCTGCGCGTTGCGGATGACCTTGCACGTCGCTACAGCATTGCCAGCGTGCCGACGATTGTGCTCAACGGCAAATACCGCTTTGGCGCGGGCGATGCCGGCAGCTACCCGAAGCTGATCGAACTCATCAACGAACTGATCGACCGCGAAAGCACGCGCTAACCATTATCCTCCGCGATAATCTCTAACTGGCCCGCCTCGTTGCGGCGCCAGTAGAGTCGCCGGGTTGTGGTCCTGACGTCGTCACCGTCAGTCACAACCTGGTGAAAGCGGCTTAGAAACAGGCCCTCTTCTTCCGGGTCAGCCAGCAACAACAGTTCATCAATGGCGGCGTCAAGTTTGCCCCGCTGGCGCATGCCGTAGCGGCGATACGCCCGCCACTCGCTGGCTGTCAGGCCGCGGTAACTGAAGTCGTCGGCGTACAGGCTGAAGTAGCGCTGTTCATCGGCCAGGGCGTACGCCTCAAACCATTCGTTCACTGCAGCCCGCAACTCATCGCGTAGTCGGTCGCGTGTCTGTTTGTCTTGCCAGCGCATCTCACGCGCGATGATGACGGGGGTCCGTAGCGGCACGAAATTGTTTTCCAGCGCCGTGAGCTTGTCATTTGGCAAGGCGAGGCAACCGTCGGTATCAAGCGCCGGCCGCCTGCTGTTGCCAGGCTGCACGCCGTGCACCCAGATACCGTCACCCGTGCGTTCGAGCTGCCGGTCGCGAACATTCGGGTAATCGAGCGGAAAGGCCATGACACCGTACTTCTCATGCAAGCGAGCCGTGTCGAGTCGATCAACCACGAAGTAAATGCCGAGCGGCGACCTGCGATCCCAGGCGCGCTCTTTGCCCGCCCCCTTTTGACCAATGGACATGTAGCTGCTGTCGGCCAGCCTGATGGCATCCTGTTCATGCGCGAATCGCAGCAGCGCCGCTGCGGAGGTGTCGGCAATGAAGATATCCGATACGGAGGGCGGCACCTGCAAAATAAACGCGGGAATGCGCGCTTCGGCAAACACCTGCGTCGGTATCAGCAGCAACAGGAACGGGATCAGGAGGCGGGGCATGCGGCGATATTACAGCTGCCACGCCCGCATCTCCATGCTATCGTTTCCCGATCAATCCGCATTGGACTATTACCATGACTCGCTTCGTAGCCTTGCTGTTCATCGCCTTTGCCCCGATTGTGACTCTTGCCGCGTCCGCGGCTGACAAGGCGTTTGAGAATCTGGCCCAGGAGTACCTGGACGACCTCGGCAACTTTTCGCCAGTTGGCGCGACCCTGGTCGGCGATCACCGTACCGACCACAGGCTGGACCAGGTCGATGCGGCGGCACGCGAGCACGAACGTGAGCTGTACCAGCAATACAGAAAGGCGCTGGCGGGTATCGACAGGAACAAACTGTCGCGTGCCAACCAGGTCGATGCGAAGTTGCTGCAAAAACAGATAGAGTCCGGGCTGTGGTCGCTCGACACTTTGCAGGAGTGGGCCTGGAATCCGCTTGTTTACACCAACACGGCAGGCAGCGCGATTTATGGCCTTGTCGCACGCGATTTCGCACCGCTTGGCGAACGCCTGAAGAATGTGACAGCGCGACTCGAGCAACTGCCGCGCTTCCTGCAGCAAGCACGCGAGTCCATCCAGATTCCCAGGGTGCCAAAAGTACATGCCGAAACCGCGGTTGCGCAGAACCAGGGCCTGTCCTCGATTATTGACCTGATGGTCGTGCCCGAGATGGAGGCCGCCGACCGTGCTGCGCTCGAAGCCGCCATTGAAACCGCGCGGGATGCACTGGCCTTGCACCAGAACTGGCTTGAGGAAAAGCTCGTTCCCGGCGCGGCGGGTGATTTCCGGGTGGGTCCCGCATTGTTTGATCGCAAACTTGCGTTTGCACTCGACTCACCGCTTGGCCGCAAGGAAGTGCAGGCACGTGCGGAAGCCGAGTACCAGGCAGTGCGCAATGAAATGTATAACATCGCGCGCGAAGTCTACGCCGAGGATCACCCCTACACCTCGTTCCCCGACCAGCCCGATGAAGCGTTCAAACAGGTCATCATTCGCGCTGCTTTGGAAAAGGCGTACCAGCAATTACCGCCCGCCGACGGCATCGTTGAGGTCGCCCGGGAAATGCTGCAGCAGGCCAGTGACTTCGTCGTCGAAAAAAACCTTGTCGAAATGCCCGACGATCCCGTCGAGATCATCGTGATGCCGGAATTTCAGCGCGGCGTATCGGTCGCTTACCTGGACCCGCCGGGGCCGCTTGATAAAGGTCAGAGTGCATTCTACGCCGTTGCACCGTTGCCCGAAGACTGGACCGAGGAACAGGTCAACTCGTTTCTGCGCGAATACAACATGTACTCCATCCAGGACCTGACGCTGCACGAAGGCGTCCCGGGTCACTACTTGCAACTGGCACTTAGCAATCGCTACCCGTCAACGCTGCGCAGCGTTTTCTGGTCGGGTCCGTTTGTCGAAGGCTGGGCCGTTTATGCGGAACGCGTCATGATCGATGCAGGTTACCTGGATAATGATCCCCTGATGCGCCTCATCAACCTCAAGTGGTACCTGCGCGCCGTTACCAACGCGATCATCGATGCCGCTATCCACGTGGACGGCATGACCGAGCAACAAGCCATGAAACTCATGATCGAAGGCGGTTTCCAGGAAGAACGCGAAGCGGCCGGCAAATGGGTACGTGCACAATTGACCTCGGCGCAACTGTCCACCTACTTCGTCGGCTACCAGGAACACATCGAAATGCGCAAGGCCGTCGAAAAAGCCTGGGGCAAGGATTTCACCCTGCGAAAATACCACGACCTCGCCCTGTCCTTCGGTTCGCCGCCCGTCAAATACGTGCGCGCACTGATACTCGACGAACCCATCCCCGAATAGCCTCTCAAGAAAGCCTTGGGCAGCGCTTGCGTATGTCACAAGAGGCCACCCACCCCCGGGGTCTTTGGGTCTGCGCAAGACGGCCGCGCTCCGGTGGTTCAGGCTGGTCGCAAGGGTGCTG
>JAUHZT010000016.1 GCA_030425905.1 Gammaproteobacteria bacterium | reverse complement strand
CTACCTGGATATCGATGCCCTGTTTGACGTGGATCGCCTCGCTTTCGACCCGCCCCCAGCGGTCACATCGGCAGTCGTGCGACTGCGCCCGAAGACGGGCGACGACACCTATGACATCAAGGATGAAAAGTACCTGACGCAATTGGTAGCAACGGCATTCAGTCAGCGCCGCAAAACCGTGCGCAATGCCCTGAAGAAGCTGGTGAGCGAAGAAGAGCTGGAGTCGCTGCGGATCGATCCGGCATTACGCCCGGAAAATATCCCTGTCAGCGACTGGGTTGCGCTGGCCAACCGGATGGCGACAAAGACCGACATTCCTGTCTGAACCCGTTAGAATGTCGGCGAAGAGTGACCAGTACGTGAACCCGCAATGACCGAGCATTTGTGCGACATACATATCCAGGTAGTCACAGACTACGTTGACGAACAATCCGAACCGGATTCGGACCGTTATGTATTCGCGTACACAATTACAATTGCAAACAATGGCAACGTCGCCGCCAAGCTGCTGAGCCGCCACTGGGTCATCACCGACGCGAACGGCAAGGTGCAGGAAGTCCAGGGCGACGGCGTCGTCGGTGAACAACCGCACATCAAGCCTGGGGACGAATTCCGCTATTCCAGCGGTGCCGTCCTTGAGACTCCGGTCGGCGCAATGCAGGGGCTGTACCGAATGCAAGCCGATGACGGCGTGTCATTCGACGCACCTATCGCCCCATTCACGCTCGCCGTGCCTGGCCTGCTCCACTAATCTCCCGGCGCACTATGGCAACGTATGCGATCGGCGACATACAGGGCTGCTACGACCCCTTCCGCCGTTTGCTTGACGAGATCGACTTCGATCCGGACAGGGACAAGCTATGGCTCTGCGGCGACCTGGTCAATCGCGGCCCCAAATCACTCAAAACGCTTCGATTCGTCCGCAAGCTGGGCGACGCGGCGACAAGCGTGCTCGGTAATCACGACCTGCACCTGCTGGCGCTCGCCACCGGGGCGGTCCACTACAGCAATCGCTTTGTATCGCTGAAGAAGGTGCTGAACGCACCGGATCTTGCCGAGACGGTTGCATGGCTGCGCGAGCGCCCGCTGGTGCACTACGACGAATCCATAGACACGCTGCTGGTACACGCAGGCACGCACCCGCGCTGGTCGGTCGCCAAGACACTCGCGCGCGCCGCGGAAGTCGAGACAGCACTGCGCGGCGACAAGTTCGAGACTTTGCTCTACAAGATGTACGGCAACACGCCGCGCCGCTGGGAAGGTACACTCAAAGGCTATCGACGCCTGCGGTTCATTATTAATGTGTTTACCCGCATGCGCATGCTCACCGAAGCGATGAGCCTGAATTTCGCTTACACGGGGCCACCATGGGATGCACGGCGTAACCTGAAGCCCTGGTTCGAGTTTGAAAAGCCAGCGTATGGCAGCACCCGCATAGTCTTCGGTCACTGGTCGGCGCTCGGCATGCTGGCATTGCCGAACCTGATAAGCCTTGATACAGGGTGTGTCTGGGGGCGCCAGCTAACCGCGGTACGGCTCGACAATAGGCTCCCGCAAATCTGCCAGGTGCCGGGACAGGAGTAGCTATGCAATCACTGACACCTTTCAACCTGCAGGACTGGATTGAACAGCATCGCGACCAGTTGCGCCCGCCGGTATGCAACCAGCAGGTGTTTACCGAGGACGACTTCATCGTGATGATCGTTGGCGGCCCGAACAGCCGCGATGACTACCACGTGGATGAAGGCCCGGAACTTTTTTACCAGCTCGAAGGCGAAATGCTGCTCAAGACAATGCAGGACGGCCAACGTGTCGACACACCGATCAAAGCGGGTGAGATGCTCCTGTTACCGCCGCGCGTACCGCACTCGCCGCAGCGCTTTGCGAATTCGGTCGGCCTGGTTGTCGAACGCAAGCGCCTCGACCATGAGCTGGATGGCTTCATCTGGTACTGCGATGCCTGCGACCACAAACTGTATGAAGAGTACCTGTACATCGACGATATCGTTGCGCAGTTGCCGCCAATTTTCGAACGCTTCTACGGATCGGAAAAAAATCGCCGCTGCGATCGGTGCCAGGCGCTCAAGCCGCTGCCCGACGAGAAGCGCTCATGAACTTCGCCGACAACCGTGCGTTTGCCGAAGCTCGCGATCAGGCGGACACTCTCGCCAGCTTTCGCGACCAGTTCAATTTCCCGCCGCAGCGTAACGGATACACCCCGGTGTACCTGTGCGGTAACTCGCTGGGCCTGCAGCCCAGGCTCGCCGTCGAGTATGTACAGGACGAGCTGAATAATTGGGCAACGTACGCAGTCGACGGGCACTTTCACTCAGAACGACCGTGGCTAAGTTACCACCGCCAGGCAAGCAAGGGCTTTGCTGAACTCACTGGCGCTCGGCCGGTGGAAGTGGTGGCCATGAACACGCTCACCGTCAATCTGCACCTCCTGATGGCCAGCTTCTACCGACCAACGGCTGAACGCTACAAGATTGTCGTTGAAGAAAAGGCATTTCCGTCGGACCGTTACGCCGCCGCATCGCAGCTCAGGCTGGCGGGCTTTGACCCGGACACGGGTGTCGTCGAGTGGCCGGCGCGCGACGATGGCTACCTGGCGATTGATGATCTCCGCGACATCCTGGCCGACCAGGGCGACAGTATCGCGCTGCTGCTGCTGCCCGGCGTGCAGTACTACACCGGGCAGGTATTGGACATGGCCGCCATTTGCGAACTTGGCCGGGCCGCCGGTTGCGCGGTCGGTCTCGACCTGGCGCACGCCGTAGGCAATGTCGAACTGAAACTGCACGAGTGGGCACCCGACTTTGCCGCCTGGTGTACCTACAAGTACCTGAACGCAGGACCGGGCGCGATTGCCGGCGCATTTGTTCACGATGCACATTTTGCGGCCGATAATCTGCAGCAATTGCATGGCTGGTGGGGCCACGAGGAAAATACTCGCTTCAGGATGCTGCCCTCTTTCACACCCGCCGAAGGTGCAGAACGCTGGCAAATGAGCAATCCACCGATTCTGTCACTGGCACCGGTGCTCGCATCACTGCAGTTATTCCAGCAGGCCGGGCTGGACAATCTGCGGGCGAAGTCTCGCGACCTGACGGCGTATCTTGCCTGGCTCGTCGACACGCGCTTTGGCGACCGAATCGGTTGCCTGACCCCGGCCGAGGAGCGCGGCGCACAGCTATCGCTGGTCGTCCGGGACAGCGCATTGTCGGGCCGCGCCTTATTTGACGCGCTTGGCGAACTTAATGTAACCGGCGACTGGCGCGAACCCGACGTCATTCGCGTCGCCCCTGCGCCGCTTTACAATTCCTATGCGGATGCCTTTGATTTCGCCGAACGACTGGGCAGCGCATTGCAAGAATTGACGCCATAACATGCCGCTTGAAGCGATCAATATCATTGGCGCCGGGCAGTGCGGCACACTGTTGTCGATCATGCTCGCGCGGCAGGGCTTCGAGGTCGATGTCTTCGAACGCAATGATGACCCGCGTATCAAGGATGCCGAGGCAGGCCGGTCCATCAACCTGGCGCTCGCAGCCCGCGGCATTAACGCGCTGGTAAGAACCGGCCTCTACAACCAGATTGCGCCAATGCTGATGCCGATGCGCGGGCGCATGGTGCACCAGTCGGATGGCAAAACGGAATTCTTGCCCTACGGCCAGAACGATGCCGAAATTATTTATTCGGTCACACGCTCTGACCTGAACCAGGTATTGCTGAACGTCGCCGACGGCATCCCCAACGTGCGACTGCACTTTCGGCAGCAGGCGATTGGCTATGATGCGCCCGACCGCACTGTGCACATGCGCGACCTGAACGACAACAGCCTCTACCAGGTCGAGGCGCTGCCGCTCATCGCGGCCGATGGCGCTGGCTCGATCATTCGGCGCTCTTTTGACGGTTCAGATACGTTTGGCGGTATCGAGTCCCTGCTCCGGCACGGCTACAAGGAACTCGAAATTCCCGCAGCGCCCGACGGCAGCCACCAGCTTCGGCCGGATGCGTTGCATATCTGGCCGCGTGGCGGCTTCATGCTGATCGCGCTACCCAACCCGGGCGGCGACTTCACGCTGACGCTGTTTCTGCCGAACGTCGGTAATCCGGGTTTTTCGAGCTTTACCGACGCCGGCAGCGTGCAGCGTTTTTTCGAGCAGCACTTTGCTGACGTAGCGCCGTTGATCAGTAACCTGACCGACGATGTGCTCAATCGTCCGCTGGGCTTGCTCGGTACGGTCCGCTGCCGTCACTGGCACGATCGTGGCAACGTGCTGTTGATCGGCGATGCCGCGCATGCCGTGGTGCCGTTTCACGGTCAAGGCATGAACCTCGCATTCGAAGACTGCGTGGTATTTGACCACATCATGCGCACCGAGGGCGGTGACTGGTCCTACCTGTTTCGCCGCTTCGAAGAGCAACAATTGGCGAATGCCAACGCGATCGCCGACATGGCGCTCGAGAACTACATTGAAATGCGCGATACGGTGCGCGACCCGAAGTTTGCCATGCGCAAGACACTGGCGTTCGAATTCGAGCGCCAGTTACCCGACTATTTCATCCCGCGCTATTCGATGGTGATGTTTCACTCGGACATCCCCTACCTGGTCGCACAACAGCGCGGCTCGGTACAGAAACAACTGGTGGAAAAACTCACGGAGCACGTGGATTCGCTGGACCAGATCGACATGCCGGCGGCACTCAGTGAATTGCGCAAGCGCCTGTCGCCGATCAGCGAAGTCAGAGTCGATCGTACACTCTGAATTCGTAAGCAAATTCGTGATCTTCGTCCGGCAGGTGTGACTCACAGGAAACGAGTTGCCAGGCCTCGGCGTCCAGTTCCGGAAAATACGTGTCGCCATCGACGCTCGCGTCCACGCTGGTCAGGTAAACCGTATCTACAAGTGGGAAAAACGCGTCATAGATCTGTCCACCACCGATAACCATGAGTTCGGCAACCTCGCCGGCAATCTCGAGGGCGTGCTCGGGTGATCGCGCGACCCTGGCGCCGCTCGCCTCATAGCCTTCCTGGCGGGTAACGACAATATTCTTGCGACCCGGCAACGGTAGGCCTATCGACTCCCAGGTCGCGCGCCCCATGACGACCGGTTTACCCATCGTTGTTTCTTTGAAGTAACGGAGATCTTCCGGCAGGCGCCATGGCAGGCGTCCGTCGCGTCCAATTACCTGGTTGGTGGACGCGGCAACGATAAGGCTTATTTTCATACGGCGACGGTGGCCTTGATGTGTGGGTGCGATTCGTAGTCGAGGATCTCGAAATCCTCGAAACGGTACTCGAATATTGACTCCGGCTTACGCTTGATTTCAAGACGCGGTAGCGGCAATGGTTTGCGCGAGAGCTGCTCATCTGCCTGCTGCAGGTGATTGAGGTACAGGTGGCAATCGCCGCCAGTCCACACAAAATCGCCAACGTTGAGGTCTGCTTGCTGGGCGACCATGTGGGTCAACAAGGCATAGGACGCAATATTGAACGGGACGCCAAGAAAAATATCAGCACTGCGCTGGTAAAGCTGGCAGGAAAGCTTACCGTCGGCAATGTAAAACTGAAACAGCAAATGGCACGGTGGCAAGGCCATGTTATCGATCTCCGCAACGTTCCAGGCACTCACGATGATGCGTCGTGAATCCGGTGTCTCGCGAACCTGCCGCATTACTTCGCTGATCTGATCCAGCGTCGCGCCATTGGCGGTCGGCCAGCTGCGCCATTGCACGCCGTACACGGGACCGAGATCGCCGTTCTCATCGGCCCACTCGTCCCAGATGCGCACACCGTTGTCCTTGAGATAGCGAATATTGCTGTCGCCGGAAAGAAACCAGAGCAGCTCGTGGATAATCGACTTCAGGTGCAGTTTTTTTGTCGTAAGCAGCGGGAAGCCCTGGCTCAGGTCGAAGCGCATCTGGTGACCAAACACACTCAATGTGCCGGTGCCCGTGCGGTCCTCCTTGCGGTCACCGTGTTCGCGCACGTGTTGCATCAATGCGAGGTAGGGCTGCATATCAGGCCTTTGCTGCCAGGGGACGCCTGCTGTAGGCAATAACCAGCATCACGGCGCCTGCAACAATCATGGGCGCGCTCAGAATCTGGCCAGTCGTCAACCAACCCAACGCCATGTAACCGTTGTCGCCCATATGGGAATCCGGCACCCGGTAAAATTCGACGAAGAAGCGGAAGATACCGTAGAAGAGCAGGAACATGCCGGAGACAGCCATGTACGGCCGCGGCTTCGATGAATAGAGCCAGAGAATCACGAACAGCACGAAGCCTTCGAGCAGCGCCTCGTAGAGCTGCGACGGGTGCAAGCCGACCCCATTGATGTTGAAAGCCCAGGCCACGTCGGTGGGTTTGCCCCAAAGCTCGCCATTAATAAAATTGCCGATGCGGCCGAAGCCGAGGCCCAACGGTACAAACGGCGCCATGAAATCGGTTATCTGGAACATCGTTTTGCCGCGTTTGCGGCCAAACCACCACATCGCGATCATCACGCCCGCAAGACCACCGTGAAACGACATACCACCCTCGGTGATCTTGAAAAGGTACAGCGGGTTCGCAACCAGTTCCGGCCACGCATAGACAAGGCAATAGCCGACGCGACCGCCAATAATGACACCGAGCATCGCATTGAAGATCAGGTCATCCACCTGCTCGGCCGTAACGGGAGAGTCTGCGCGCGTGCAACGCTTGCGCGCCAGCCACCAGGCGAACAGGAAGCCGATTACGTACATCAGGCCGTACCAGCGAATGGCGACCGGCCCGATTGCAAAAATGATCGGATCTATGTCCGGAAATGTCAGCATAGTCTCAGCGTGCAGCAGCGAATGGCGTAGTCTACCACCGGCGTTTCGGGGACTATAGATGCGATATAGTAAGTGCCTCCCGCCCGCCACCCGTACAAGCCCCTGACTATGCCCAATCGACTCGCCGACGAGACCAGCCCCTACCTCTTGCAACACGCTGAGAACCCCGTGGACTGGTACCCGTGGTCAGCGCAGGCGTTCCGCGTCGCGCGCGAAGCCGGTAAGCCCGTGCTGCTCTCAATCGGCTACTCCGCGTGCCACTGGTGCCATGTGATGGCGCATGAGTCGTTTGAGGACGACACCACCGCGGCGCTGATGAACGAGCTGTACGTGAATATCAAAGTGGACCGCGAGGAACGGCCGGACATTGACAAGATTTACCAGACCGCGCACCAGCTACTGACTCAGCGCGGTGGCGGCTGGCCGCTAACCATGTTCCTGGACCCGGCTACTCAGCATCCGTTTTTCGGCGGTACGTATTTTCCAAACACTGCGCGCCACGGATTACCGGCTTTTGCAGATCTTCTGCAGAGCGTCGCAAATTATTTTCACGACCGGCCCGCTGACGTGGCGGCGCAGGGTGAAAAACTTGTCGAAATTTTCGCGCGCCTGGACCCGTCGCCCGCAGTCGACGGGGTAACGATTGATGATGCGCCCTTCAAACAGGCGCGCGCGACTTTCGCGCGCACCTTCGACAAGGATTACGGTGGCTTCGGCTCAGCGCCTAAATTTCCCCACCCGACCACCGTAGACCGTCTGCTGCGAGACTGGCGCAAGACTGCCAATGAGCCGGACCCGGACCTTGAGGCCCTGTTCATGGCCAGCCTGACGCTGGCGCGTATGAGCGACGGTGGCATCTACGACCACCTCGGCGGCGGCTTTTGCCGCTATTCAGTCGACCGCTACTGGCAAATTCCGCATTTTGAGAAAATGCTGTACGACAACGGCCCCCTGCTTGCCCTGTATGCGCAGGCATGGCTCGCAACCGGTGAAGAGCGTTTCCGGCAAACAGCGGATGAGACTGCCGACTGGATGCAGACTGATATGCGCGCCGCAAACGGGGGCTTCTATTCCAGCCGCGATGCCGACTCCGAAGGCGTTGAAGGCAAGTTTTACGTGTGGCGGCCTGAACAGGTCAGGAAGCTGTTGACGGCTGAACAGTTCGAGCTATTCAGCCAGCGCTTTGGCCTTGACCAGCCCGCAAATTTTGAAGGTGAATGGCACCTCTGCGCACACCAGGGTATCGAGGACCTCGCTGAGGCACATGCGAGGTCCGGCGAAGAAATTAATGCATCGATCGCCGCTTCCCGCCAGATCCTGCTAGACGAACGTGCCAAGCGGGTTGCGCCAGCGCGCGACGACAAGCAACTCACTGCATGGAATGCACTGGCTATCCGCGGCTTTGCCGTTGCCGGCCGCGCGCTTGGCCGCAGCGATCTCGTGGACCAGGCCAGTCTTGCAGTCGATTTCATCCGGGAGCACGTTTACGTGGACGGGCGACTGCTGGCCACGTACAAGGACGGGCGCGCGCGCTTCGCTGCGTACCTTGATGACTACGCCTTCCTGATTGATGCCATCCTTGAGTTGCTGCAGGCGCGCTGGAACAGCACGCACCTCACTTTTGCGACAGAACTCGCGGATGTGCTGCTCGAACACTTCGAAGACCGCGATGCGGGCGGTTTCTGGTTTACGGCCGATGACCACGAAGCGCTGATGCACCGTCCGAAGCCGTACGCCGATGAATCGGTACCGTCGGGGAACGGTATCGCGGCCAGCGTGCTGCAACGACTGGGCTACCTGTTGGGCGAGACCCGCTACCTCGACGCGGCGGAACGCTGTCTGCGCGCAGCGTGGCCTGCGATTGCCGAGTACCCCCACGGCCATGTAAGCCTGCTTAACGCCCTCGAAGAGTACCTGCAGCCGCCCGAGATCATCATTATTCGCGGCGCCAGCGAAGAAGTGACCGAATGGCGCGACTCACTGGCAAAAATTTACGCACCGAACCGGCTCGTCTTCGCCATTGCGGGCGCGGCACCGGGCCTGCCAGGGGCGCTGGCCGAGCGCCGCCAGATCGACGGCAAGACCGTCGCATATTGTTGCAAAGGACACCATTGCGGGCTTCCGGCCACGAGCTGGAAGTCGCTTGCGAGCCAAATTCGCGGAATATAAGCGGTTTTTCGGCTCGCAACCCGGGCATTTGCTGTATATACTCGAATCCGCCTGAGAGTTAGCGGGCAATTTATGTAATCCGTATCGATGTTCCTATTAGTAGTACATCCTGTTTTTCATAAGTTAACGCAACACTTCCAGCACACCCGCTCCAGCAATGGGGTAATTTAAGTAATTGATTTAACAGGAAATAACATGTCTACAGTTACAGGAACCGTAAAATGGTTCAACGAGTCGAAAGGTTTTGGCTTTATCGAGCAGGAATCAGGTCCCGACGTATTTGCACACTTTAGTGCTATTCAGGGTTCTGGCTTCAAGACGCTTGCAGAGGGTCAAAAGGTCGAATTCACGATCACCCAGGGCCAAAAAGGTCCGCAGGCTGAGAACATCGTTCCTCTTTAAGGACTGATACTCAGCGGGATTTCGGCTTCAAAGAGGCTCCTGGCCTCCGGAATTCGGAAATCCAGACACGAAGGGCAAGACCAGCCGGTCTTGCCCTTTTTTTGTGCCCCGCTGGCGCAAGACGAACGTGGCAACTGCTGGTAATGTACTCGCCTTACTCAAACCGGAGAAAAAGCATGGCGAACGAAGGTTTTCACGAAGCCAGGGAAGATCTTTCCGAGGAAACACGCGATATGCATCGGGCGATTCAGTCGCTGATGGAAGAACTGGAAGCGGTCGACTGGTACAACCAGCGCGTCGATGCCTGTGCTGACGAAGACCTCAAGGCAATCCTGATTCACAACCGTGACGAAGAGAAAGAACACGCGGCAATGGTCCTCGAATGGATTCGCCGCCGCGATGCCAAGCTCAATGACGAACTCAAGGATTACCTCTTCACGGACAAGAAGATCGCACATAAATAGTGCGGTGGTGGCAAAGCGTGTCGCAACTTGCCTTGGCATCGAGAGCAGCAATTTTCAGCATACCCCTCGCAACCAGTCGATAACGAGTTCCAGCCCGATCAAGAGGGGTATTGAATGACTCATCATGAACCGCACAAAGTAAACCGTATCGGCTGGCTGCGCGCCGCCGTGCTTGGCGCTAATGACGGCATTGTCTCCACGGCAAGCCTGATCATCGGGGTCGCTGCCGCCAGTTCGTCGCAGGAAAGTGTACTGCTGGCTGGCGTAGCCGGGCTTGTAGCTGGCGCAATGTCCATGGCCGCGGGCGAGTACGTGTCGGTCAGCTCACAAACCGATACCGAAAAAGCGGATCTTGCGCTCGAAGCACGGTCCCTCGAACAGAACTACGAAATGGAAAAACAGGAACTGGCCGAGATCTACGAGGACCGCGGCATTGAGCCTGCGCTGGCAACCGAGGTAGCGGCACAGTTGATGGCCTATGACGCCCTCGGTGCACATGCGCGCGATGAAATAGGCATCTCCGAGACCGTCACTGCGCGCCCTGTACAAGCCGCAATGTCGTCTGCCGCATCGTTTACGGTCGGCGCGATGCTGCCGCTGCTGGTAGCGTGGTTTATGCCACGCTCTGTGTTGATCCTCGCCGTCGCGATCGCTTCACTTGTATTTTTGGCCACACTCGGTGGCCTTGCAGCCCATGTCGGGGGCGCCAGAATCTCTGTAGGCGCGATCCGGGTAACGTTCTGGGGCGCACTCGCGATGGCGCTCACCGCCGGCGTCGGACACCTGTTTGGTGTGGTCGCCTGACAATCGTCAGCGACGGTCATCCGCGCAACATGCCTGCTGCGGCCGCGTTGATGTCAGGTACATCTAAAATACTCATGGCTCGGTCGTGACCGGGATCTTGCCGTATAATGCCGCGTCCCAATAGCGACACACTTATCCAGAAAACAACGACAGGACCCCAATGAGCAATCAAATCATCTACACGAAAACCGACGAAGCACCCATGCTGGCCACTTATTCACTGCTCCCTGTCATCAAAGCATTCACCGCCGTCGCTGGTATCGACGTACAAATGCGCGATATTTCGCTCGCTGGCCGAATACTGGCTAATTTTCCCGAAAAGCTGAGCGAAGACCAGCGGGTGAGCGATGCGCTGGCAGAACTTGGCGAAATCGCAAAGACTCCCGACGCCAACATCATCAAGCTGCCCAATATCAGCGCTTCGATTCCGCAGCTTACCGCCGCCATTCGCGAGCTGCAGTCGCAGGGCTTCGACATTCCGGACTTCCCGGAAGAGCCCGCCAATGAGGCCGAAAAGGACATCAAGGCACGCTATGCCAAGGTTCTTGGCAGCGCCGTCAATCCCGTGCTGCGTGAGGGCAATTCGGATCGACGTGTTGCCGCCGCCGTCAAGCAGTATGCGCGTGATAACCCACATTCGATGGGCGACTGGAGCAGCAGTTCAAAGACGCGCGTTTCGCACATGGATGCGAACGATTTCTACGGCAGCGAGCAATCCGTCGTCGCGCACACTGCCGGCAATATGCGCATTGAGTTTGAAGACAGTGACGGTGCCGTCAGCGTGCTGCGCGAAGTACCGGTTCAGGTAGACGAAGTTGTTGATGCAACCCGCATGAGCTGCAGCGCCCTGCGCGAATTCTACAGCGAGCAAATTGCGGCTGCGAAGAAAGACGATGTGCTGCTGTCACTGCACTTGAAAGCCACGATGATGAAAGTTTCCGACCCCATCATGTTTGGGCATGCGGTCACCGTGTACTACAAGGACGTATTCGACAAGTACGCCGAAACCTTCGATAAACTGGGCGTTGATCCGCGCAACGGCGTGGGCGATGTGTACGCCAAGATTGCAGAACTGCCGGCGGCCGAACGCGCGGCTATCGAAGCAGACATCGCGGCTGTCTACGAGCAGCAACCGCGTCTCGCGATGGTCAATTCCGACAAGGGCATTACCAACCTGCACGTACCCAGCGACGTGATTATCGACGCTTCGATGCCCGCCGCTATCCGCTCTTCCGGCAAGATGTGGGGCCCGGACGGTCAGCTTGACGATACCAATGCCATGATTCCTGACCGCTGCTATGCGGGCATCTACCAGGAAGTGATCGCCTTCTGCAAGGAACACGGCGCGTTCGATGTAAAGACCATGGGTAACGTATCCAATGTAGGTCTGATGGCGCAAAAGGCCGAAGAATACGGCTCGCACGACAAGACGTTTGAAATGGCCGCCGACGGCAAGGTTCGTGTCTACGATGCGAGCAACAATATCGTCATGGAACATTCCGTCGAAGGCGGAGATATCTGGCGCATGTGCCAGACGCGAGACTTGCCTGTCCGCGACTGGGTGCGCCTCGCGGTCAGCCGTGCAAAAGCCACCGGCTCCGCGGCAATTTTCTGGCTCGATGAGGCGCGCGCGCACGACCGCAACCTGATCAAGAAAGTGGAACTGTATTTGCAGGACCATGACCTGACAGGGCTGGATATCCAGATCATGTCGCCGGTCAAGGCAATGCGCAGAACGCTTGAACGCGTCAAGGACGGTAAGGACACTATTTCTGTAACTGGCAACGTACTGCGCGATTACCTGACTGACCTGTTCCCGATACTTGAACTCGGCACGAGCGCCAAGATGCTGTCCATCGTGCCCTTGCTCGAAGGTGGCGGTCTATACGAGACCGGTGCCGGCGGCTCCGCGCCCAAACACGTACAGCAGTTCCTCGCAGAAGGACATCTGCGCTGGGATTCACTGGGCGAATTCCTCGCACTGGCGGTATCGATCGAAGACCTTGCTGAGAAGAGTGACAATGGCGAGGCCCGTGCGCTCGCCGGTGCGCTGGACGTGGCCAATGGGCACTACCTGGCCAACAACAAGTCGCCATCGCGCAAGGTCAATGAACTCGACAATCGCGGCAGTCACTATTACCTGGCTCGTTACTGGGCAGAGGCGATGGCCGAGAACAAGGATTACCCGGCACTCGCCGAAAAATTTGCAAAGCTCGCGTCCGCACTGGCCAGCAATGAAGAGACTATTCTCAGGGAATTGGCAGACGCACAAGGCCAGCCGGTCGACATCGGTGGTTACTACAACCCTGACGAATCGATGACCAGCACGGCGATGCGGCCGAGTGCAACGCTGAATAGAATTATTGCCACTCTCGAGGCATCACACTAGCAGTCAGTAGGCTCGCAACGGCTCGCCCGAAGCGGCCTGGACAACCTCGCTGCCAGCTCCCTTGAATCGGACTGGCAGCGAGAGCGTCTGCATGCCGTCATTGCGTAATACGGCGAAGTGCAGGTGTGGGCCGCTGGAGAACCCCGTGTTGCCCGAGTCGGCGATGTACTGACCGCGTACCACCCGGTCGCCGGCGCTGACGCGGATCGTATTCCAGTTCAGGTGCGCATAAACCGCGTAGGTGCCATCGTCGTGCAGAATTTGCACGACGTTAGCAAGCGGTCCGTCACGTTCAGGATCCGTCCCGCCCTTGTAATTGTCGCCCGCAACACTGAATACGATACCGGCTCGCGCTGCGAATACATTGGTCCCGATGGGGGCGGCAATGTCGATTGCATACCGCGAGTCCTCGGTGGTATGCGTTACAACATCCGGATAGGCCTGCGTAACGAGAAGATCACTGGCCAGTGCAAACGGTACCCGGTAGAGAACACCCTGAGCATGCCGCGCCGCCGGGTCCCCGATCATGAACTCGAATTCAAACCTGGCACTCGGGATTGCGCCCTCCCCGAGTTTACTCAGGCTCAGAATTTCCCGGCCATTCCGGGCCGGCAGCACCCAATGTAGGTCGTTATCGGGCGCCGGGTAGCTAAGCCCCTGCAACGCCTTGAAGCGCAATTGAAGCTCGACGGGTGCGTAGTAAGGGTTGCGCGCGTAAAAGCGCACGCGATCACCGGCATCCGTGGTCGTAATACTGACAGTGTCGCCGCTCTCATCCTGAGTAAGCTCGCGCACCTCATCAACTTTGCCATCGACGGGCGGCCTGTCAGAATAAATCAGCTCCCCGTCGGGCCCCGTGTACTTGTAAAGCGTCTGGCTTTCGGCAACGCCAGTACACAACAGCACGAGCAGCAATACGAACACAGGGTGTCGGTATTTCTGCCGTACAGCCAGCATCGTACTAGCCGCCGATCGCGGAACGAATCCAGCCATTGTCGTCAGTGCGGCGGAGCTCGTAGGCTGGCCAATACTGGTTGTCGAGTTTAAGGGTAATGACTTCGACGGCACCATTCCACGTAACGGTTGTGACGCGCACGGACTCCTGGTCTTCCTTGGTGGATACGGCGTCTACAAATGCCTGCAGATCGGGCGTTGGTATATCGTCAACCTGTACGACGCGTCTGCCTGCCCACAAACCATAGCGGGTCGCCGGCGAACCGTAGCTGAAATACGCGACGTAGACGCCATACGGCGGAATACCGCGCTGCGCAGCCATCGGCCGGTGCGGATTTTGTAACAAGGCACCCGCCCATGCCACGGCCCGATCAATGCCTCTACCGTCCAGTGAAGCCGTTTTCACAGGCAATTCGAGTTGCTTGTCGTCGCGCCAAACGGTCACCGTTACTTCGGGTTTTTGCGCAGCCTTCTCCAACGCGCTGAACGAGGTCACTACCTTGTCGTCGATGGCGAGAATGATGTCGCCGTTCTTCAATTGTTCGGCCGCCGGAGAGCCCGCTACGATGCGTGTAACGCTCAGGGCACGCCGGTGCACAGGGTTGTTCTTTTCAAGGCGCTTCAACCATTCTTCATCGACACCGAGATTGCGTGCCGCGAACAGTGGCGCATAGACCAGCTCTGCCTCCAGCGAATAAAACGGACGGTCCTGGCGAACGGTCTCGACAAACTGTTGCACGAGATCGCTCGGGATACCCCGGTTAATCTGTCCCGATTCGGCGCCATTTTGCAGCACGAAACTGGACCAGGTCGCGGCTACCTGTCCGCGCTTGTCGACTATTACGCCATCAAAATCGAGCGGACCGTTAACCAGCGACACAGCCTCGATATTGGAATCGCGGAACCGCAAGGTGCGGCTCAATGGCAGATTCAGCGGGTCGACGGACGCCACAGTGCTCTGTTGATGCACGAGTTGATGATCGGCTTTGATACCGACCACCCAGACCTGATCGCCGGAACGCAACGGGTTGGTGTTGAACTTCGCCTCCCGCACGGGGGTGTCGCCGATTGTTGCCGGGTCGTAGGAAACCATGGCGAGGTTATGCAGCGGATGCAGTTGCTCGATCTTTGCCTTTACTTCCAGCGAACCCGCGAAGGTTATGGTTACGTCACCAATGGCAATTGGCACCGTATTGCGATCCACAACGACCAGGCCACGCTCTTTGTCCACTATGACGCCGGTTCCGTAATAGTGCCGCTCCGCAACCCCGGAGAGCGTGTACGGGAGATCGAATGTCACCACAACCAGCGAGGGCGTAACCGCGCGCACGCGCGGATCGTCGCTGTCATTGAAGCGCGTGCTGCCAGCGACGGGCGCCTTGGGAGGCGGTCCGGCACCAAGTTCACGGCACGGCCAGATACCGGTGCGGTCGTCGCGCGCGCAGCGCAGCACGGGGAACCATACCCGGTCCATTTCAAACGGACGAACGATGGCATTGTTTGGGTTGTCGATCGTTACAAAGTGCAGTGAGGCACGCGAACCGTCCGCAATATCATTTAGCGCCGCCTCGAAATCGTCGACATTGCGAATCTCGGTTGACCCGAATTTAGTGATAACGGCGCCGCGCGGAACAGCGGCCTTGGACATCAGGTAACCGGGGTTGGCGACATAGACACCCTGTACCGGCAGGTTGTAATGGCGCGCCTGCTGATACGACAGATTGTTAACGATCGCATCGCCCACCTCGATAAACTCGTCCGGTGTGATGCTGTGCAGGTCAGTAACCGTTATTCGCTCAACAAGTCTTGTACCGCCGCGCTCGAGCTCAAGTTCAACCGATTCGTTGACACGGCTGTCGAGAATCTCGGCGAGCGGCACGAACTCCGTGATCAGCTCACCGTTCACGCGGATCAGGATATCACCGGGCTTTAGCTTGCCGTCGGCAGGTGATTCCGGAATGACCTGCTGCACGGTCAGCATACCCGTTTGTTCGGGAAACTCTTCGCGGACAGCACGTTCCGATTCTTCACTCAAACCCAGGCGATTCAGCTCGTCGTAAGGTTTGTGTTCAAACATGGTCTGCAGGGTGCCGCGGACCACCGGCATGTCGTTCTGCAACATTGTCAATGCGCGCTGGATTCGATCCAGTGGCAAAAAGAAACTGCTCGCGGCGCTGCTATTGGCACCGGCATTCAGCGCGACAACCTCGCCGTCAATATTGACCACGGGCGAACCTGATGAACCGCCCGAGGTACCGGAGGCCGCCTGGTAATAGAATGTATTGAAGTCGTTGTATTTGCCGCGGCCATACTCGGGTGCCGCCCGATCAAGCCGGGCAATCGTGCCCGCAAGAATCGAGAGCTGCTCACCGGCATCATTGCCGATCACGCGTATCTCCCGGCCAATGGCGGCGCCTTCCGGGGCCAGCGGCAATTCGGTGGGTTCGATGTAGTGAAGGTCCGCCGGGTCATAGCGAAAAAACCCAAAGTCGTGCACCGGGTCACGGTATACCGGCGTCAGGCGTACCTCTTCGTTGTTACGAAAAACGGCCTCGGCAACCACTGGTCCCGGCGTTACAACGTGGCGGTTGGTCAGGATCAGGCCACGCTCGGCATCGACGACAAAACCGGTTGCCTGGCTGGATGAGTTCCACTCGGTATCAAACGCGCGGGTACTGTCGACACGAATGGAGACTACACCTGATGAGATCCGGTCCAGCGTGCTGCGCCAGTCGTCGTCCTCGGCAGCGATAAGGGACGCGCTGGCAAAAAAGGTGAGAATTGCGAGAAATGCGGCCAGAGCTCTGCTGATTGCCATGAAAATCCTTTGGGTCCGTCGGCGCGTCAACGCGCAGTGTAGTCTACTTGGGACTGGCGCAAGACGACGCGGTTCCCGATTTTGCCCCTCGGTGACGCAAGCATGTATCCGGCTAGCCGCCGTCGAACTTCACATCCAGCTGCCGCGCTGCCTTCACATCATCGAGCCGGCGGACAGGCATCGTGTAGGGAGCCTCCTTGTACGAGACAGCGTTGTTGCGCGCGTCCTCGACGATTGCAATCATTGCATCGACAAACCCGTCCAGCGTCTCCTTGCTCTCGGTCTCAGTGGGTTCGATCAACAGGCACTCCGGCACCAATAGCGGAAAGTAGGTCGTGGGGGCATGATAATTGCGATCCAGCAGGGCTTTTGCCACATCCATGGCGGTCAGGTTATAGGCCCGCGCATCTTTCTTGAGGGTAATAATAAATTCGTGGCTTGCGCGCCGACCCGGGAACGCCAGTTCAAAGCCCGCTTCGGCCAGCCGCACCATCAGGTAGTTGGCGTTCAGCGTCGCGAATTCGGCGATGCGTTCCATACCTTTGCGGCCGACCATGCGCATGTACACGTAGGCGCGCAGCAGGACACCCGCGTTCCCCATAAAGCCGGACAGGCGCCCAATGCTCTGTGGCAGGTCGGCTTCGGCCAGCCAGCGGTAGCGAGTGTCACCGTCCTCCTCGACAGCACCGACAACCGGAATCGGCATGAATGGCAGCAAGCGGCTGTTTACGCCGACGGCACCCGAGCCCGGCCCACCGCCCCCATGCGGCGTGGAAAACGTCTTGTGGAGGTTCATATGGATAACGTCGAAGCCCATATCACCGGGACGCACCTTGCCGAGAATCGCATTCAGGTTCGCACCATCGTAGTACAGCAAGCCGCCCGCCTCGTGCACCAGTTTCGCAACTTGTGCAATGCGGCGCTCGAAGACACCCAAGGTCGACGGGTTCGTGAGCATGATGCCGGCCGTCTTGGGACCGAGCGCGGCCTTCAGAGCGTCCACATCAACATCGCCTTCACTGTCGGTTGGTATCTCGCGCACCACGCAACCGCACATCGTGGCCGTCGCGGGATTGGTGCCATGCGCTGCGTCCGGCACGAGGATCTCATTGCGCTCATGATCGCCGCGCGACTCGTGGTAAGCACGGATCATCGCGACTCCGGCCAGTTCACCCTGCGCACCGGCCATCGGCGTCAGTGAAACGCCCTTCATGCCGGTTACACCTTTGAGCATTTCCTGTAGCTCAAACATGCATTGCAGAAAACCCTGGCCGTGCGTTTCCGGACCGAGCGGATGTCGTCCCGCAAAACCGGGCAGCAGCGCGAGCGCATTGCAGGCACGCGGGTTGTATTTCATCGTGCAGGAACCCAACGGGTAGAACTGCGTGTCGATCGAGAAATTCTTCTGCGACAGTCGCGTGAAGTGGCGCACCGTCTGCAGTTCCGATGCTTCGGGCAGGCGCGGCCGATCCTTGCGCAAGAAGCGCTCCGGTATATCGCTTGCACCATCGACAGCCGGTGCTTGTGCGAATGCACGCCGGCCAGCACGTGATTTCTCGAAGATCAGTTTGTCCGATATCTTGTTCATTAAGGTCCCGGTCATACCTTACTGGCCGCCGCAGGCGGCGCCAGCTTAGGCGTCATCAATGTCAATACCCAGCGAACGAAACGCCGCCGCGTAGTCAGGCTCTGTAGAGATGTCCTGTATCTGTTCGGTGTGCACAATTGTGTTGTTCTCATCAAGCACAACAACAGCGCGGGAAAACATGCCCGCCAGCGGACCTTCTGTAATTTGCACGCCGTAGTTCTGACCGAAGCCCGCATGCCGGATAGCCGACAGGCCACTGACATTCTGCAAACCGTTCTGCTCGATAAAGCGCGCGTGCGCGAACGGCAAGTCGTAGGACACCATGAGCATCGCTATATCGTCCCGGCCTTCACCCAGGCGATCGAACTCAAGCACCGACTTGGCACAAACCGTGGTGTCGATACTGATAAAAATGTTCATGATTTTGCGCATGCCCGTCCAGTTCGCCAGCGAGACATTCTGCAATTTCGTGCTGACCAGCATGATGTCCGGCGCGCGGCTGCCAACAGCCGGTAAATCGCCTGCGATCTTGTAGTTGCCGTTGTCGTAAGTTATCTGTGCCATTATTGTGCCGCTCATGCGCGTTTACGCGACGTTGTTGAACCAAGTATGTCGGACAGGGTCCGGACATAGACCTCAATATCTTCGTCGGTCTTGGTTTCGGTTGCACACACGAGTAATGCATTGCCGTACTCGGGCATGACGGCGCCAAGATCCAGTCCGCCGAGAATGTTGCGCTCCGCGAGCGCCGCGAGAACCGGCGCCACTGGCCGGTCGAGCTGCAAGGCCATTTCGTGAAACGAAGGACCCTCGAACAGGCGCTCGATGCCCTTTATTGTGCAAAGACCAGCCACCAGCCGCGCTGTATTCTGCTGCGACTGGATAGCGACATTGCGCAGACCATCAAAACCCAGCAACGACATGTAGATCGTCGCGGCTGTCACCATCAGGCCCTGGTTTGTACAGATATTGGAAGTCGCTTTGGACCGCCGGATATGTTGCTCGCGGGCCTGCAGCGTCAACGTGAACCCGGGTTCGCCGTCGAGGTCTGTCGTCCGCCCGACAATACGCCCCGGCATTTGCCGCACATGTTGTTGCTTGCAGGTCATAAAACCGAAATACGGGCCGCCGGAAGACAACGGCACGCCGAGAGGCTGGCCTTCACCGCAAGCGATATCAGCGCCCTGCTCGCCCCAGTGCCCCGGTGCCTTGAGCAAGGCGAGCGAGGTCGGGTTGACGACCGCGATGACAAGCGCCGATTGAGCGTGCGCCCAGTTCGTCAAACGATCAACGTCTTCGAGCGTGCCCGGAAAACCGGGTTGCTGTATGACGACCGCGACCGGCGCACGGTCTTCGGGTAGCTGCGCAAAATCGACATTGCCGGTTGAGGGGTCGGCCGCCAGGGACTCAAAGCTCAAGCCCTGGCTGCCGGCTATGGCTGTGGCAACTTTCGCATAGACCGGGTTGACGCCCGGTGCGAGCAGAATGCGGCCGCTTTTGACTTTGCGGTTTGTGCGTACCGCCATGAGCGCTGCCTCCGCGAGCCCCGAGGCGCCGTCATAGAGGGACGCATTACTGACATCGAGCGCCGTCAATTCCGCGATCATCGTCTGGTATTCGTAGATCGTCTGCAGCGTGCCCTGGCTCGCCTCTGCCTGGTACGGCGTGTAGGCACTGTAGTACTCGCCGCGCGTCGCGATGTCCCAGACCACGGTTGGAATGTGATGCTCGTAAGCACCCGCGCCAATAAAGCACAGCGGTGTGCCGTCCCGCGCTGCACGCTCACGCATCAGCCGCGTGATCTGCATTTCCGACATGGCTTCAGGCACTCCCGTCAGCGTGCCGATGCGCAGCTCAGCGGGAATCTCGTCAAACAGCGCTTCAATGTCCGCCGCCCCGATGGCCGCCAGCATTTCGTCGGTGTCTTTTTCTGTGTGGGGAATAAAGGGCATAACGCCTCTCGCGTCAGTCGCAGGTTCAGTCGTCGAGTTCGTCCAGCATCGCCTGGTATTCGTCGGGCGACATCAGGTCCGCCGAATCGAGGGCTTCACTGGGTTTGATGCGCACAATCCAGCCGTCTCCGTACGGGTCGGTATTGATTCGTTCCGGATCGTCGGCAAGTTCGTCATTCACAGCGACGACAACACCCGCTATCGGCGCGTACACGTCCGAAGCCGCCTTCACGGACTCCACCACCGCCATCTCACCTTCCGCATCAAGCTCCTGGTCAATTTCAGGCAACTCTACATAGACGAGATCGCCGAGCGCCGCTTGCGCGTGATCGGTGATTCCCACTGTGACGCTGCCGTCGTCTTCGCGGCGCAGCCACTCATGCTCTTTGGTGTATTCCAGGTCTCCGGGCATTTCACTCATTGTTGTGCTTCCTCTAAAAACAGCGCCAGCACCGTCAGCAGGACGACAACCGGCAGAAAATTAAGAAATATCAATCCGAATCTTGCCGTTGCGTACAAATGGCGTTGCGACAATACGCACGTCCAGCAACTTGCCACGTATTGCGACTTGGGCCGACGTATAGTCGCCAGCAGGAACGCTCGCCAGTGCGATCGATCGTTCGATGGTCGGCGAGAAACCGCCAGAGGTGATCTCACCTTCACCCATTCCCTCTACAACGATCGTCTGTCCGCTGCGCAGCACACCTTTGTCTTCAAGCAGCAAGCCAACGAAGCGTCGCAAGCCGCCACTTGCCCTTTGCTCTTCGAGCGCCGCGCGGCCGATAAAATCGCGTTCTGCGGGTTCCCACGCAACTGTCCAGCCAAGACCAGACTCCAGCGGCGACACGGACTCGTCCATATCGTTGCCGTACAGGTTCATTGCGGCTTCAAGGCGTAATGTATCGCGCGCGCCGAGGCCACAGGGCACGATGCCGGCCGCCCTAAAGCGGTCCCAGGTTGCTTCGGCGGACTCAGCCGGCATAACAATTTCCCAGCCATCCTCGCCCGTGTAGCCCGTGCGAGCGACGAAGAACTCGCCTGCGTAGAGCGCGGTGAATGGCTTCATGGCCAGCGCCTGGTCGCGCCAGAGTTCGTCGATCACAGGCGCCGCCAGGGTGCGCGCCACAGGCCCCTGCACGGCCAGCATCGCAAGATCTGCCCGTTCATTGACGCGCACGTCATAGCGCGCCGCATGCTCACGAATCCACGCGAGGTCCTTGTCGCGGGTTGCCGCGTTCACCACAAGGCGGAAATTTGCGTTATCGAAGTAGTAGACGATCAGGTCATCAATGACGCCGCCCGCTTCGTTCAGCATGCAGGTGTAAAGGGCTTTGCCGGGCTCATCGACTTTCGCTACGTCGTTTGCCAGCAGGTAACGAAGGAATTCTTGCGTGCGCTCGCCGCTGAGATCCACAATCGTCATGTGCGAGACATCGAACATGCCCGCATGCCGGCGCACCGCGTGATGTTCTTCTTTTTGCGAACCGTAGTTGACGGGCATATCCCAGCCGCCGAAATCAACGATCCGCGCGCCTGCATCGATATGCTTGTCGTACAGCGGTGTTTTAAGTCCCATTCTTGCTCCGGAGAAACGCGTAAACGGCAGTGTGCTTCAGCCTGCCGCCCCTCTGTCCTCTAATACCTGAGAGATCAATGGCCCGGCTCGCGGGGAGCTCTGGCCACATTCCCCTTCGGTGGGCCACAACTTCGACCGCTCTCCAGAGCTAATCAGCGCACACAGTCCATTTGCCTGAGCGTTTCCGGGCGAGTTGCGCCTTCGGCGCCCCGTTGAATTCGGGGTCTCTTCTGTGCGTTCTTTGGATTAGTGGCGGCAATCATAGCCAATGCCTGCCGGTCATGCCAGCAGTACTGACTTGCAGCCCGCAGCACCCGCCGACACAATGCCGACATCGCAATTACAAGGTTGGAGTCGTCATGACATCCTCAGCCACAATGATTAGCCCCCTGGCCGCGACCCGTCCGCTGCGGCAATCGGTCAGCCTGCTGTTCCTGCTGCTCGCGGGTCTGGCCGGAAACTCTGCGCTGGCCGATGCGGAGCGTGACTTCACGCAATTGCTGGACGAGGCCTGGGAATTCCAGATGAGCGAATACCCGACCTTTGCCTCGTACCTGGGGGATCGCCGGTTTAATGACCGCTGGGGCGATCAGAGCATCACGGCGATCAAGCAGCGCAATGCTGCAATCGCTGACTTTCGGCAACGGCTTGCCAATATCGATAAGGCGGCACTGAACGACGTCGATCAAATCAACTACGCGCTGTTCGCGCGCGAACTTGACTCCGAACTGCGCGAGCATCGCTTCGACGATTACCTGCTGCCATTCAGCCATCGCGGCGGTGTGCAGACGCTCAACGAATATACGAACGGCATCCCACAGGAAACCGTCAAGGACTACGAAGACTGGCTTGTACGCATGGGCAAGATCGACACGGTCGTCGAACAGACCATTGCGCTTGCCGAGGAAGGCCGCAAGAAAGGGATAGTGCCACCCGCCATCCTGATGCAGCGCGTACCCGACCAGATCGCCACGCAGCTTGTTGAAAATGGCGCCGACAGCCCTTTCTATACATTCTTCGAGTCCCTGCCCAAGTCGTTCAGCGCGGCGGATAGCGACCGCCTGCAGGCCAGCGCTATCCGCACAATTGAACAAAGCGTTGTGCCGGCGTACCGGCGGCTGGAGCGCTATTTCAACGACACCTATTTGCCCGCGAGCCGCGACACTATTGGCTTATCGGAACTGCCAAACGGCGCAGAATGGTATGAGTTCCTGGCTGAAGACTTCACCACCACCGACATGACCCCTGACGAAATTCATGCGCTGGGCCTGCGCGAAGTCGCACGCATTCGCAGCGAGATGCAGCTCATCATCGATGAGCTGGAGTTCGACGGCAGCTTTCAGGACTTTCTTGCGTTCCTGCGCACGGACCCGCAGTTCTACTTTGACAATCCCGACGACCTCTACGAGGCCTACCTTGCCACCAGCAAACGTATCGACCCGGAACTGGTCCGACTGTTCGGAAAATTGCCGCGCATGCCGTACGGTGTAAAACCGATTCCCGATGCCACCGCACCGGATACCACTACCGCCTACTACACACGCCCCGCCGCCGATGGCAGCCGCGCGGGTATCTACTGGGTCAATTTGTACATGCCTGAGGTACGCCCGAAGTACGAAATAGAGGTGTTGACAGTGCACGAGGCCATGCCCGGTCACCACCTGCAGATTGCGCTGCAGCAGGAACTCGGTGAGATGCCAAACTTCCGTCGCTTTTCCGGCTTTACGGCGTTTACAGAAGGCTGGGGCCTGTACAGTGAAAGTCTCGGTCACGAACTGGGTCTGTATAAGGATCCCTATTCTCGATTCGGCGCCCTGACCTACGAAATGTGGCGCGCCGTTCGACTCGTCGTCGACACCGGGATGCATTCCAAGGGCTGGACACGCCAGCAGGCAATCGACTTTTTTACACAGAACGCCGCCAAGACCGAGCACGACATCGTCAATGAAATAGACCGTTACATTGGCAATCCAGGCCAGGCGCTGGCCTACAAAATCGGCCAGCTCAAGATACAGTCCTTGCGCGAACAGGCTGAGCAGGCACTCGGCGCACAATTTGATATCCGCGCATTCCATGATGAACTGCTCGGCGCGGGCGCCCTGCCGCTGGATCTGCTGGAACAACGAATGAACGCCTGGCTACTGACACAACAACCGTAGCGCGCGCATTTGTTCAGCGCGCGACGAACTACGGTGCGCGCCTAGTTCGTTGCGCGATCTGTGCCCGGCGCAAATTCGCGTTTGGCAAAAGCCGCCCGTTCGTCGGGGGTAGCGGCCGCATCGAACAGTTCGTCGACCCGATTCAGCCGATGCAGTATGCCGGTTGAGTTTGCGATCTGGATATTGAGGCCCGGCCGCGCATTCATCTCGAGAATCAGCGGCCCGCAATTGCGGTCAATAACCATGTCCACACCGAGATAACCGAGACCGGTCACCTCGTAGCAACGTGCAGCCGACTGCAGAATAAAGTCCCATTGCGGGATGATAAGTCCGGCAATCAGCGCGCCTGTATCGGGGTGATCTTCAACGATGCTGTTGTGATGAACGCCGGACAGGGTGGCGCCACTCGCCATGTTCACACCAGCGCCAACCGCGCCCTGGTGCAGGTTGGCCTTGCCGTCTGATGCGCGCGTGGGCAGGCGCACCATTGCCATCGTCGGGTAGCCGCGGTAAACGATGATTCGCACATCGGGTACGCCCTGGTAACTGACGTCCTCGAATACCGGGTCAAACTTGACGCAGTACTCAATGAGGGCCGCATCAGGATTACCGCTGAGACTGTACTGGCCGCCTACCGTGTTGGATATGTGATGCTCGATCTCGTCTTGTGACACGAGCAAACCGTTTGCAAGGCGGAAGCTGTCACGCTTGCGCTTGCTGCGCCCGGTCACAACGATGATGCCGTCGCCGCCACTGCCCTGCGCGGGCTTTACAACGAAGCTGTCCTGCTCGGCCACAATGTCAGCGAACTGGCGAACTTCGCGCTGACTGCGGATCACGCCATACAGGTCCGGCACAGCCATACCCGCTTCAAGCGCCAGTTTCTTGGTCAGCACCTTGTCGTCCACCCGCGGATAGAAATGCCGCGGATTGAGACGCATGATGTATTCACTGTTGCGCTCGTTGAGCCCCAGCAAACCCTTGGCACGCAGTTTTTTCGCGATCGAAAACACTACTGGCTCGCGAGCGCCTTAAAGCGTGTCAGTTCCAGCAGTCGATACCCTGTATAGCGCCCGGTCAGGATGACTATCGCCAGGACGACGAGCAGCAACTCCGGGAACGTGATGATCAGGTGTTCAAGCCAACTGATACCCATGCCAATGTACGCGAGCACCGCGACGATCAGGCTGCCAAACGCTGCGCGCAGCGCATCGACGGCGCCACGCTCTTCCCAAACGATCGACATGCGTTCAATGGTCATCGCCACAATCACCATCGGGAACAATGCCACGGACAAGCCGGTATCGAGCCCCAACTTGTGCGACATCAGGCTGATCATGAGCATCAGCAATACCACGACGATCAGGACGGAGCTGAGCCTTGGCACGAGCAAGAGCCGCAGCTTGTCGAGCAAGAAGCGAATACTGAGACCCAGCGCGACCAGTAACGTAAACAGGATGACGCCCCACAACAGCTTGGTCTCTCGAAAGGCGAGCGCTATCAACACCGGCATGAAGGTGCCGAACGCATCGATGCCAACAAAATTGCGCATGATGACCATGATCAGCGCGCCGATCGGAATCATCAAGAGCACGCTGTACACAGCCTGGGTCTGGATCGGCAGGCTGTACATGGCGAAATCGAGAATGCGCATATCGTCCTGCGACGCATGCGTCTTTGCGATCGCCGCGGCGTCAACATGATTCTGCTGCACCGAGAAATCGACCTCGACATTACTGCCACCCTCTACGCTGATCAACGGCTCGTTGCCGCGCCACCAGACAAAGAAACGTTCCGGCAAATTCTCTGCGCCCGTGTCCGGGTTAAAGTAACGCCACTGATCGCCATCATGCACTTCCAGCCAGATCAGCGGTTCCGCGCTGCGCTGCCGACCGCCGAGTGAAAAGCCGTGCACCATGCGTGCCGGAATGCGGGCCGCCGCAAGCATGGTCGTGACGGCTTCAACAAATTCCGTGTGGTTGCTTACCTCGGACAGCAGCAACTCCACATTCGGGTCGGGGGAACGGTCATTCATCCTGTGCAATAGTTCAGTGGTGAATGACGCTGTATCAGCAGACTGCTCACGCACGTCCGCCACGAGCACTTCTGCGGCAGTCTTGAACGGCTCGTTAATCACGGGCGGCGGCGGAAATGGCGGGGTCGTGTCTGACTGGTCCGCGGAAGGGTCTTCATAGACCGATATGCGGTAGTAAATAGTCTGCGGGCCGTCGGCACGCCGAACCGCCCACTGTGCTTCGCGGCCACTGCTGCCGTAATTCAGGCTGAAGCCATAGTCGCGCGAAACCGGGTTTTCGTTGAGTACCCGAAAGCCCGGGGTCAGCGTTGGGATGAGCAGGTTAACCTTGATCGAACCGGGACCGGAATCAAAACGGATCGCGGACTCGACGGTCCAGACGGGCGTTTCCTGATTATCGACGAGTGGAAAACCGAGCACACGCCACTTGTAGGTAAACAGTGACATGCCGACCGCCGTCAGTAAGAAAGCAAGAACAAAGACGTATCTGTGCTTCATATTCCCCCGCAGGCGTGTACTTGTTATCAGCGAATTGCGGCACCGAGCGCAATGCCCGCGACGCGTTTTCGAATGGGCCCGCTGCGATTGAACATCGTCATGCCGACCCTGCGAAGTTCGCCGAGGAGCGTTGAGTCTGAAGCAAACAGGCGATTTAGACCAGTCATGAAGTGCATCATGGCGGCATTTTCGCCACGTCGGGCACGCTCGAAGCGGCGTAGCACGGGGCGATCGGCCGGGTATTCGCCGTTTGCAAGCGCCGCATTGACTGTCTCGGCGAGCATGGCCGCATCCGCGATCCCCAGGTTAGCGCCCTGTCCTGCCAGCGGATGGATGGTGTGCGCCGCATCACCTATCAGGGCCAGTCCGTGCTGGACATATTGATGTGCGTGCTGCGCGACCAGCGGAAAACAGCCCCGCGGGCCAGCGACTGTCAGTTTGCCGAGCACGGCGTCAGACGCCTCGGTCAGCATGTCACCCAGTTCGCTGTCGCTGCAATCCCGGGCAAGCTGCGCTATCTGTGGGCTGGTCGACCAGACAACAGAAAGTCGCCCGTCATACAGCGGCAGCATGCCGAGCGGCCCCTCCCGCAAGAAGCGTTGATACGCGGTACGCGCATGTGGCCGTTCGGTTTCAAGATGAGTAACGAATGCGGTTTGCGCGTAGGGCTGGCGTTGCACGTCGATTCCAGCGAGTTCACGTATTCTGGACCGGCCGCCGTCGGCGGCTATAACCAGGTCGGCCTGTAGCTGTGTGCCGTCGGCGAGCGTCAGTAGCTGCTGCTCCCGGCCCACACTGAAACTCTCAAGCGGGGTAGAAAATTGCAACTCGACCGGTGTGTCCGCCAGCGCGTCCAGCAAGCTTTGCTGCAATAACGTGTTCTCCACGATGTAACCGAGATGCGGAACCGAGAACTCGTCGGCGTCGAAGCGCAGGGTTGATGGCCCGTCCGACGCGCACCGCTCGTCCCACACCCGCATATGATCGTAAGGACTGCAGCGCTCGTCCGGGCGCCAGCCACCGCTGTCTTCAAGCAGCGCCGCCGAACCAACTGACAGTGCCGACACGCGCAAAGCGATTTCGCCAATTGGACCCGGGCTTGGCCGCGGTGCGGCATCAATCAGCCGGATATGCATTTGCCCGGCGTGGTCGCTGCGCGCGAGCAATAAAGCGGCGCACAGACCGGTGATACCGCCACCGACAATTACGACATTCAGCGTTGACTTCATCGCAACGGCACCCCGCGCGAGAGCCGCGGCAACCGTCCAGCCAGGCCCATTGTTTGCCGCGCAAACTCGTCACGCACGCCCGGTATGAAATCAAACCCCAGCATGCCGAGATTGCGCAGACGGCGCAGCGGACGACTTTGCGTACCAAACAGTCTTACCAGCCCGTCTGTAAACTGAACGAGTTTCTTCTGGTCTGAGCGGCGCCACTCCGCGTATCGGTCCAGCATTTGTGCTGCACCGATATCCGTTGCGTCGGTGCCCGATTCGAGCGCATCCGACACACAGTCACACAAGGTTGCCACATCACGCAGCCCGAGGTTAAAGCCCTGCGCAGCCACGGGGTGCAAACCGTGCGCGGCATTGCCAATAACAACACTGCGCGTTGCGGTGAGACGCAATGCTTTGCTTAGCGTGAGCGGGTATGCGGCACGCTTGCCAATTTTGCTGAAGGCACCGAGGCGATAGCCGAACGCCGTTTGCAGCGCTTGCAGAAACGCGTGGTCATCTAGCGCAAGCACACGCTCGGCATCGGTCTCGCTGACTGTCCAGACAAACGCCGCCCGATCGTCGGTCATGGGTAACAAGGCCAAAGGCCCGGCCGGGGTGAAGCGTTCATAAGCGATGTTGTCGATAGCGATGCCGGGCTGCAGGTTGCCGATCACTGCACGCTGACCGTAAGCCGACTGTTGTGCCGTGATCCCCAGCAACTGCCGTACATTCGAATTTGCGCCATCCGCGGCAACCAGTAGGCGGCCATTGATTTCGAACGGCGTCGAACCGTCGGGGTCGACAACAGCCACGGCCCGTTCAGGCGCCAGGCGCACATCGGTTATTCGCGCCGGGCACAACAAGTGCACACCCGGCGCCCGATCCAGCGCGTCACGCAACACTGTACCCAGCACCCGGTTAATCACTACGTAACCAAGCGCCTCAACGCGTTGCTCCCGGGCATCAATATGAGCAAAACCAAAGCGGCCCTTATCCGACACATGTATTTTGCGAATCGGCGTCGCGGCGGCCGCAATCTCAGTCCAGAGGCCCAGCGCTTCGAACAGGCGTTGCGAACTTCTCGACAAGGCAGTCGATCGATCATCAAAACTTGGTTGCGTCTGTGTGCTCGCGGAGACGGCCTCCACCACGGCCACCTGCAGGCCCAATGGTGCGAGGGCAAGTGCCAGGCTCGTGCCGATCATGCCGCCACCGGCAATTACGACGTCGTAGTCCTGCTGTGGCTCGCGCTTGCTCACGACGACATCAATGCCTCGATGTCTTCGGGCGCTTTGGCCAGCCCTTTACTAAGAACATCGGCGCCGTTCGATGTAACCAGGACATCGTCTTCGATGCGCACACCAATATTGTGGAACCTGGATGGAACGTCGCTACTGGCAGCAATGTAGATGCCGGGCTCGACCGTAGTTACCATCCCCGGTTCAAGCAGCCGCCACTGATCCGCGACTTTGTAGTCGCCCACGTCGTGCACATCCATGCCCAGCCAGTGACCGGTGCGGTGCATGAAGAAACGCTGGTAGGCACCGTCGCTGATCAAGCGTTCCACGGAGCCCTCGAGCAAGCCCAGCTTTTTCAGGCCCTTCGTGATCACCTGGACGGCCGCATCGTGAGGCTCGTTCCAGTGCCGGCCGGCTCGCGTGAGTTCGATAGCGGCTAGTTGCGCGTCAAGCACAATCTCGTAGACGGCCTTTTGCTCGGGCGAGAAGCGACCGCTGACCGGCAGTGTGCGCGTGATATCGGATGCGTAGTAATCGAGTTCACAACCCGCATCGATAAGCAGCAGATCGCCATCCTGCATCTGGCAGTTGTTCTCAACGTAGTGCAGCGTGCAGGAGTTGCGTCCGGCCCCGACAATGGGGCTGTACGACACCCATGCATTGTTGCGTCGAAACTCATGCCGGAACTCGGCTTCGACTTCGTATTCAAACAGGCCGGGGCGAATCACGCCCATTGCGCGCTCGTGCGCCTTGCCAGCAATTTTTGCCGCACGGCGCATCGCGCTGATCTCAGCGCGGCTCTTGTACAGGCGCATGTCATGCAACAAGTGGTCTAGCGCGACGAACTCATGCGGTGTATGGGCGCTGCGCGAGGCACTCGCGCGCAGCGCATTAATCCACTCGGCAATACGGCTGTCAAAATCTGAATACATACCCATCGTGTAATAGACACGGGTGCAGGATTCGATCAGCCCCGGCAGGATGTCGTCGATGTCGTCTATCGGAAATGCGTCGTCCGCGCCAAACGTTGAAACAGCTCCCGCAGGTCCTGCCCTGCCGCCATCCCAAAGCTCTTTCTCCTGGTCGCGTTCCCGGCAGAACAGCACGAATTCGCCTCCGGGCCGTCCGGGCACGAGCACCGCGACCGATTCGGGTTCGGCAAACCCTGTCAGGTAGAAAAAGTCGCTGTCCTGGCGGTACCTGTACTCGACATCGCGACTGCGCGTACGAACGGGGGCGGAAGGAAGAATGGCGATACCGTCGGCACCGACCATCCGCATCAATTGTTCACGACGACCTGCAAATTCTTCTGCTTTCATTTCGAGGGTCCGGACCGGAGGTCGGCTAATTCTTCGTACACGAGTTGCGACGCTACGCGAAGATACTCAACAATTTCAATGTAAGCCGCTTCTTCTTCCTCGTCATCCGCCTCAGTGTCGGCGGATGCCCGGGTTATCTCTAACATATCCTTGATTATGTCTGACAACGGCTCCGCGGCGAGGCGCGCTTTGAGCGGCGCGCCCTGCTCGCCAGCGAGATGCCGCCCGGATACCAGGCCGTGCAGAAACCCTTCGCTCCAGCTCGCAAGCGCCGCGGTACGATCAGCGGTACTGACCGAATCATCCGGCAACACCAGTGTGAAGCCTGACAGGCGCTCTGACAGGCGTTTGTGCGTGCTCGTAAACACCTCCCGCCACAGTGACTCACACTCCTTCTGCAGGGCATCCGCGGGGTCGCCACCATCCAGTATCTGCGCAAAACAGTCCTCTGCCGCGCCCGGGCCCACCGCCGCCAGCTGCGCGGCAATCAGCCCGTGCGCCTGCGCCGCATTCCAGCTCGCGCCACAACGCCTGAGAGCGTCGTTCAAATGCTCGTAGTTTCGCTCGCCCGTCATCAACTCTCGCCACCGTTACCTGCCAGCGGCCAATGATCCCATGACTGCCGCTTGATGGCGATTGATTATGCCGCACGTCGTGACTATATTGGCTGCATGGCAACCGATATCAATACTGTATTTGAACAGGAACTAAGGCGGCTCGAACAACGGGTCGATGCCTTGGTACGTGTCTGCGATCAGCTGCAGGATGAGAACAAGTCCCTGAAGCAGCGCCAGGACGTCCTCACGTCCGAGCGTGCAACGCTGCTGCAAAAGAACGAACAGGTGCGGGCGCGTGTTGAAGCGATGATTGGCAGACTAAAAGCTATGGAGCAGGGATCCTAAATGAACGAAGTAAATGCGCAGGTCAGCGTCCGTATCCTCGACAAGGAATACCAGTTTTCCTGCCCGGCCAGCGAACGCACCAACCTGCTGGACTCGGCGGAAACGCTAAACGCCAAGATGCGAGAAATCCGTGACCGCGGAAATATTGTAGGACTGGACAGAATCGCCGTACTTGCCGCCATGAACATGGCGAATGAACTGTTGCATGCCCAGGCGCGCGACAAAGCCATTGAAGGTGACTTCAGTAATCGTATCCGAATCATTTCAGATCGCGTCGAGACTGCCTTGGGCGGAGCCCAGCAGCTGGAGCTCTAGACGCGATTATCAGTTTGACGCCTCCTGCGGTGTTCGACATCGACCAGGTTACCCCTCGACCCTAACTTTCCACCTCGGGGTTGGGCTCTGTCGGTGGCATTTGTGCAAGACCGGGTTTCCCGGAAAGCCTGTTGCTGCCACGGCTTACCCCACTTGTTGCTCCGGATCGAGAGCGACGGTTCGGTGACGGCACAGGCGGGAGGCGTCTCTTCTCTTAACCTTTTGGCAGGCTCTATCGCGCATGAGTAACACGTCCCAGGAGCAACAACGACGTGATGCCACTGCGCGGCGACGAAAGCTCGCCGATCACGAACGAGCCAGGCATTCACAAACGATCGCCAGTCGTTTCCTCCGTTCGAAAGACTTCCTGGCCGCGAACCACATCGCCTGTTTTATTTCCAGCGGCGACGAAGTCGACACCAGTGCGATATTTGCGCGCGCCTGGCGGGCCGGCAAATGCATTTACGCACCCGTCGTGCTGCCGCGACGACAGATGAAATTTGTCCAGGTCTTGCGCGATACGCCACTAAAAAAGAGCGCATTCGGACTTTGGGAACCGGTGTTTGGCGCGGAACTTGTCGCAACAAAACTGGATGTTGTCGTGACACCGCTGCTTGCCTTCGACGCGCGACGGTATCGTGTTGGCGTCGGTGGTGGCTACTACGACCGTGCATTCGCACATCTGCAGCGAGCAGGTAAATGGCTGCGCCCTAAACTGGTCGGCGTTGCATTCGAATGTCAAAGAGTCGAGAAAATAAGGCCAAATCCTTGGGATATACGGCTTTCTCGCATATTCACAGAGCACGGTGAGCGTTAAACATTGTCGTTCTGACTGCCTTGCAAAGTGTGACACAGGTTTGATTTTTGCGATTCGATCAACTTCGTTGCAAGACAAGTTTCCGTTCTTCAACTCCTGTCTACTTTTGTGCTTATGTTTTCAGCTAGTGCATGACCTTTTAAAACGCGCCTAACTTGCTGGATTTTTTGCTTTTGTTGTATATACTCAGCCTCGGGTACCCGACACGGAGAAAATGATGGCTACCAAAAAGAAGTCACGTAAAAAAGCTTCGAAGCGCAAAGTCGCCAAGAAGCGGAAAGTAACAGCAAAGAAAGCTAGCAAGAAAAGAGTAACAAAGAAGAAGACAACCGCGAAGAAGAAGAAGCGGACTGTCAAGAAAAAGGCCAAGAAAAAAGTCGCCAAGCGTAAGGCTAAAAAGAAAGTAGCCAAGCGTAAGACGAAGAAGAAAGCGAAGAAGAAAGTCGCTAAACGTAAGACCAAGAAAAAGGCCAAAAAGAAAGTCGCTAAGAAAAAAGCGAAAAAGAAAGTAGCCAAGAAAAAGGCTAAGAAGAAAGCAAAGAAGAAGGTAGCCAAGAAAAAGGCTAAGAAGAAAGCGAAAAAGAAGGTCGCCAAGCGCAAGGCCAAGAAGAAAGTAGCCAAGCGTAAGACGAAGAAGAAAGCGTCTAAAAGAAAGTCTTCCAAGCGGAAATAAAACCACTGGAAGATCAGACGTAAACTTCTGATCGCTTTGGAAGAGACGGGTAGATCGTTTGCCCCCACCTTCTTCCAGGCACAGCAAGAGAGCCCGCGAAAGCGGGCTCTCTTCGTTTCGGGGGCCGCAAACCCCGAATTCGGGACTTACGACATGGCGGACGGCCGCGTGATCGGCTAAGCTCGCCCGGTCAAAAATCACAGACATAAAGCCGATGGACGCGAAAGCAAAAAAACTTGATGCCGCCAAAGCATCCCTGGAGTTCATTGAACCGGGTACCGTGCTGGGTGTCGGTACCGGCTCGACGGTCAATTGCCTGATCGAGCTTCTGCCGACAGTACGGGAGCGTATCGACCAGCTTGTCTCCAGCTCACGGGCAACAACGAAGCTGCTCGAAGAACACGGCTTTGAAGTAAGCACGCTCAACGAGGTTGGCGACCTCGATCTCTATATCGACGGCGCCGACGAGGCCACTAAACGCTTGCACCTGATCAAGGGCGGTGGTGGCGCATTGACGCGCGAGAAGGTTCTGGCCGGTGCGGCACGCCGCTTCGTGTGTATTATCGACGACAGCAAGTTTGTTGGCATGCTGGGTGAGTTCCCGCTGCCCGTAGAAGTGCTGCCCATGGCACAGGCCTTCGTGACGCGCCGGTTTGTGAAGCTCCGCGGCCAACCCGTGTGGCGCGAAGGATTCGTTACCGACAACGGCAACCACATCATCGATGTGCACGGCCTCAAGATCAGTAACCCGCTCGAATTCGAAAGCCGCTTGAACCAGATCCCCGGGATCGTCACAGTGGGATTGTTTGCGCAACGCCCGGCCGACATCCTGCTGATCGCCAGCGACGACGGTGTGCGCGAGTTAAGAACTTAAGAAAGGCCCCGCGATGCGAGGCCTTTTTCATTTAGCCAATTCAAGTAATCTGTAGTCGGGATTGACTCGAATCGCCCTCTGGCGATTCTCGCCCCTGCGGGGCGCGCTTCGCGCGTCCAAAACGCTGACGCGTTTTGTCGAACAGGGGTCAGTATCGGCAACTCCCCCAGCCAAACAAGAAAGGCCTCGCGATGCGAGGCCTTTCTTGTTTGGCTGGGGGAGAGGGATTCGAACCCCCGTTGACGGAGTCAGAGTCCGTAGTCCTACCACTAGACGATCCCCCAAAAGGGATCCAGCCTGGACGCGACTCGAGGCTAGCGCTTCGAGTACTGCGTGGCGCGGCGGGCCTTGCGCAGGCCGACCTTCTTGCGCTCAACTTCACGCGCGTCGCGCGTCACGAATCCGGCCTTGCGAAGTGGTGAACGCAGGGACTCGTCATACTGCATCAGCGCACGCGTCAGGCCGTGGCGAATAGCGCCCGCCTGTCCGGTGGTGCCGCCGCCGCTGACGGTCACCTTGACGTCAAACTTTTCGAGCAGCTGTGTCAGTTCCAACGGCTGGCGCACAATCATCTGCGCCGTTTTGCGGCCAAAGAAAACGTCCAGCGGGCGCTTGTTAACGTTAATGCTGCCGGCGCCCGGCGTCAGGAATACACGTGCGGTCGAGGTCTTGCGACGTCCGGTACCGTAGAAAACTTCACTCATAAATGTGGCCTTAAGCTTTTAATAGTGAACCGCTGGGTTCAAACGTTAATTTCAAGTGGAATAGGCTGCTGTGCCGCGTGATCATGCTCACTGCCCGCGAACACTCGCAGTTTCGAGAACATCTGACGGCCAAGCGGTCCTTTCGGCAGCATGCCTTTGACGGAATGCTCGATGACCCGCTCCGGGGCTTCATCCAGCAGCTTGTCGAGGGCAATCGACTTCAGATTGCCAACATAGCCAGTGTGATGGTAGTAAATCTTGTCTTTAAGCTTGTTGCCCGTCACACGCACTTTTTCTGCGTTGATCACGACAATATAGTCGCCTGTGTCCACGTGTGGCGTGTAAACCGGCTTGTGCTTGCCGCGCAAACGGCGCGCAATTTCAGTCGACAAGCGACCCAGGGTCTTGCCAGTCGCGTCAACGACGTACCAGTCGCGGCGAACCTCTGCAGGTTTCGCAGAAAAAGTCTTCATGATCTCGATTCCGGATTGAACTGATTTAAAGCGGCAGACTCGGGAACAACCCCGGGAGCTGCCAGGCACCCATGCAAGCTAAAACCTGCCGGATGGCTGAAAGGCGCGAAATTCTACTTGACGAACCCGCTCATTGCAATGCGAAGACCGATTTTTTGCAATAAAACGGCAACCCACCGGGGCTGCCGTTTTTTCTTAAAAATCGGTAACTTACGCTTGCCGTTGCCGAACTCTGCCGTTAAAACAGGTATTCGAGGGACAAAGCCGTGTACGTATCGGTCTTCTCGGTCAGCGGCAGCACGTCGGTATTGTGCTTGATCGTGTACGAAGCCACGAGCGCCAGATTGCCCATGATGCGCGCCGACAGCGCTGATACCGACTCAATATTAGTGTTCGTATCGCCCGATTCCACACCGAGCTTTTGTGTGAATTCTGCCGTCTCGCTGAGTACCCACAGATAGTCGAGACCGCCACGAATGATGAACTCATCTTCCCGGGTTCCGTCCACCAGCTTGGATTGGCGCGCACCAGCACCCACCTCAACGTGCAGTTTGTGGCGATCCGTTTCGATCAGGCGGCGACCGTAACCAGCCGTTTGTGAGAACTGGCTGTCGTAGGATGAGAACCGGTCTTTGCGCCAGTTCAGGCGACCAAACAGGAAACTGGCGTCGTTAATCGTCCATTCGCTCTTCCAGCCAAGCTCATAGGCTTCCGAGGAAGTCACTTCATCTTCGCTCGCATAGATAGCCAGCGCACGCAGCAAGTGCTTCCAGCGGTCTGTCGTGTGCGTAAGCTCAAAAGCAGAATTAAGGTTCGAGTTTTCAGTGTTGCCCGAGGTTGAAAGGTAGCCCAGCGCAGCCTTTCCAGCCCACGGTCCTTTGTCCTCTTCTGCTTTTTCTTCGTCTGCAAGCGCTGGCAGCGCGATCATCATTGTCGCAAGTACCAGGATCAATCGTTTCAACATGTGCCGTCTCCTCATAATGTCTTTGGCGGGCGTTGTATCTATTGGCCGATGGCCTCGCAACGAGGCCATTAGGCGAAAAAGGCTGCGGAGTATACCCGCGGTCACCGAAGAACTGCGAGTTTTTGCCAACCGGTCAGAGCCGCTTCGTCACGGCTCCGGTTCGGCCCACGCACGCGCAGGCTATAACTAAACATTCATTACGCCTCGGGCACTCAGCGTTGCTATACTTCGCGGCATGCACACACGTCGTCTGAGCCCCATCGATCGTATTCTCGCAGGCCTGAATAACGCACTGCGTACGGTAGCGGCACCCAGCGGCGCTGGCGCCCGGCCCAACCCGGCAGCGGACATCGCAGCAGAACCACTCGAGTCGCATGAGCAATTGCACGCGGCCGGCCTGATGCGCGTCAATCACGCCGGTGAAGTGGCCGCCCAGGCCCTGTACCAGGGGCACGCGAGTTTCGCTCGCAACACTGACGTCGAACAACAGATGCAGGCGGCCGCCAACGAAGAATTCGATCACCTCGCCTGGTGTGAACAAAGGCTCAACGAACTGGATGCGAAGCCGAGCAAGCTCAGCCCGCTCTGGTATGGAGGTGCCTTCGCGATTGGCGCTGCCAGCAGCCTGATTGGCGATAAATGGAGCCTCGGCTTCATCGCCGAAACAGAAAACCAGGTTTGCGAACACCTGGACCGGCATCTCGACGATTTGCCCGAAAATGATGCACGCAGCCGGGCCATTGTGCGCCAGATGCGAGATGAAGAAGCCGAACACGGCAAAAACGCCGTGACCGCAGGCGCCGCTCCGTTACCGGAGGCGATTAAGCGACTGATGCGCATGACTGCTCGTGTCATGACCACAACCGCCTACCGTCTTTAATAAAGAAAACACGGACTTAGCTTGCCCTGACTGCCGAACTGTATTAAAAAGGTCCGGTTGAGCGAAGAAGGACTTGTCCATGCAAACCAATGCCAAGACATTAAGTGATGTACCGGCGATTAATCGTTTCTTAAGTTACTGCCGCGTACGCACAGTACCGTCCAAGACCGTCATGATTCATGCCGGCGACCTGCCCGATGTTCTCTACTACATCGTGGACGGTTCCGTTGAAGTCATGATCGAAGACGAAGACGGCAATGAGATGGTGTTGGCGTACCTCAACAAAGGGCAGTTTTTCGGCGAGATGGGCCTGTTCTACGAACAACCAACACGCAGCGCGTGGGTACGAACCCGCACCGAATGCGAAATTGCTGAAATGACCTACCCGCGCTTTCGCCAGATCGCCAGCGAAAGCCCCGGACTCGTGTTCGAACTGGCCACACAGCTTGCAACGCGGCTCGATCGCACCAACCGCAAGTTGGGCGACCTCGCATTTGTCGACGTCACTGGACGTGTCGCGCACGCCATCATGGACCTTTGCAACGAACCCGATGCAATGACCCATCCCGACGGCATGCAAATCAAGGTAAGCCGCCAGGAGCTGAGTCGCCTTGTAGGTTGCTCACGCGAAATGGCGGGGCGCGTACTCAAGGTGCTTGAAGAACAAGGCCTCGTATCGGCAAGTGGCAAGACCATTGTTGTGTACGGCGCACGGCCAAACCGCAAGTTCTGAACCAGCCTGTACGGCAATAAGTCGTGTACAAATTTTGCTTTCGAAGCAGGGCCGCAAATTGCGGCCCTGCTTCGTTATGCGTTACTCAGCCAACTCGACGGGCAATTTCCTCGCGCATCGCGCTGATGGTTGCCTGGTAGTCGTCGCTGCCGAAGATAGCGGAACCCGCCACGAACATGTCCGCGCCGGCCGCCGCTATTTCACCAATATTGCCTGTTTTGACACCGCCGTCGACTTCGAGACGGATGTCGTAACCGCTTGCGTCAATCAGGGCACGTGCAGCGCGCAGCTTCTCGAGCGCCGCGGGGATAAACGCC
>JAUHZT010000140.1 GCA_030425905.1 Gammaproteobacteria bacterium | reverse complement strand
GAAGTACCTGCCGGGCGTTGAGCGACGCCCGGCCACGCGTATGCCGGAGAATTCCATCCCGAGGCACCGCCCTGCCTGGTGCTCGGAAAGTACGCCGGTGATGTGGTCGTCGACGACAATAACTTCATCGCAAAGGCCGTGCCATTGCTGGGCAAAAATACCGATCGTCGCCGAACCACAGCCAACGCGCATGAGCTGTTCTTCGATGCCATCGACGACCGGGGCTTTGCCGGCCTGCACAACCACTTCGCAACCGCCATCGACGGCAAGTTCGACCGCCTCGCCATTGCACAGCGCCATGATGGCATTGCAGGTGACTTTGCCTTCCCGCTTGCTGCCGCCGGTCAGGTGATTGACACCGCCTATGGAGAACATCTGCGACCCGTACTCTCCGGTGGTGACATGGCCAACCCGTTGCCCGTCACACAGGACGTCGGCCTGTTCAGCTCCGAGATGCTTGTCGGTATCGATTTTTATCTTGAGTCCGCAATAAGAGAAGATGCCTTCACTCACCACGGTGACAGTGTCGACGCCATCGTGCTCCGTCGCGACAATGAATGGTGCCGGCTTGTAATCCGGGTAAGTCGTTCCGGACCCAATGGCTGTTACAAAGGTTTCCTGCCGGACCAGGTTTCCGCCCCATTCGGCCGACGATCCTTCAAACGGCACCAGAGCGTCGCCGCTGTCTCGTATGTTCTCGAACAGCACCAACGGATCGACGCGTGTGAGGTTGCCGTCGACGTTGGCGTAGCGGCCGCAGGCGCCGGATCGTTCCGGCCTGATGCGGCACAGGACCGGGCATGCATCGCAACGAACGATGCCATCCTTCTCGCGGGCTCCGAATCGTTCGGTCATGTCGGCGGCGCGCTTCGATCCGGACGTGTTCTTGCCCTTACCGGTATTGTTTGGATCAGTCGGCATCTCGGGGTCGCATGTTCGTATTATTGTTAGTATACATATAAATGACCGGAACGATTCCCCGGCGGCGAAATAAATTGCCAGGCGTGCCTTCGCGGGGGCTGCGCCCTGCATGCACCGCAGTGCATCGACTCCAGCGATGCACCTGTTGGCGACAGTTAGTGCGGTCCGTCGGGCGCGATTTGCCGCCACGAACACCGTATTGACTTGCTATAGGTATACAGATAAAACCAAGCAGATGCGGACAACGCCTGAGAAGTGGGACAACGTTATACAGAGACCGGACGTTGTCTGACCCGGGCAAATCTCGAGTTCGCAATATCCTGTGGCGATGGTGTTGCGGCTTGGCACTCGCACTTGCCGTAGTGACTTTTTCACCTGCAGTACTTCAGAGCGGCAGTGCTCGCGTTTTGTGGTTGCCCGTGTCTCTCGTCATCGGACTTGCCATTGCGCTGGGATTCCTGCTCTTGACGGTTTTGGCTGCCCGTTCATTTCCTGACGCGCCGGAGTCCGGAGACAGTCGGTGACCGGCTGGATTCTGGCTGTCGGGGCTTTGTATCTCGGGGCGCTTGTCTACGCTGCGATGCATGCCCGCGCGTCGAATCAGTCCGATCACGATTTTCTGACCGCTGGATCCAACCTCGGGTCTCTTGTTGGTTGCCTGACGGTCGCAGCTACCTTGTTCAGCACCTTTACCTTGATGGGCATGCCGGACCTTTTTCGCAGTCACGGCGTCGGCGCCTGGTTTTTTCTCGGCGTTTCCGATTGCGCCCTGGCCTTTTCCGCCCTGTGGTTCGGTGTAAACATCCGACGACGAATAAACGTGCGCAAGTTCCGCGGGTTTTCCGGGTGGCTCAGCGAACAATACGACAGCCGCCACGCCGCGTATGTTTACCTGCTGGGCATCTTCGTATTCCTGGTCCCCTACGTTGCCATTCAGATCAAGGGCATCTCGCTGTTTCTGGACTCGATATTGCCCGGCGTCATGCCGAGTTGGGCCTGGTCTGTTGCCATCGTCAGCGTAATATTGCTCTACAGTGAAACAGGCGGCCTGAAGGCGATTGTATTCGCCGATTCCATTCAAGGACTCGTGTTGTTTGGCGCCACGCTGATCATCGCCGCGGGTTGTATTGCACATTTTGGCGGAATTGGCGCCATGTTTGATTCGATAGAATCGTCGAGCCCGGCGCTGCTGTCGCTGCCCGGACCGGCGGGGCTGTTCACATTCCAGTTCCTGGTCGCGTCGTTCCTGGCCATTGTCATGATCCCGGTAACCCAACCGCAAATGAGCATCCGCCTTGTCATCATGCGCGACACGCCGTCGCTGGCCCGGATGGCCGTGCTGCTCGGCCTGTTCTCATTCATGCTGATTGTGGCGACTCTGCCCATCGGGTTTTACGGTGCGGCACTGTATCCGGATGACACGACGGCGAACTTCGTTGCACGGGTGCTGGTGCATGATCAATCTCCTGTAATTGCCGCCGTCGTCATTGTCGGCCTGATCGCTGCGGCGATATCCACGGCTGACTCGCAACTGTTCGCGCTTGGCAGCGAACTGCGTGCTGGCGCCTCTTCCGATCGTTTTCAATCGCTATCGGTGGTCAGGGGCGCCGTGGTTGTTTTCGCCGTGGCGGCGCTGGTCGTGTCACTGGTTAGCAACACGCATATTGTGTTGCTGGCTCGCACAAGTTTCGCCGGCACATCCCTTCTGGCTCCGATGATCCTGGCCGCGGTATTCTTTCCGGCGCGTTTGCATCGCCTGATACCGCTGGTGGCCGCAGCCGGCCTGCTTGCATTTCTGGCGTCTATCTCGGGACTGTTGGAAGATACCGTATTGAATATGCGCGTTGATCTCGTTGTATTTGTCGCAGTCGCGCTGGCTACGGCGACCGTGCTTCTTTGCAATGGCCGGAATGCCCACCGTTGAGTGAGACCCCCTACAAGAACCTGGTCGTAATTGAACTGGCAAGGGTGCTCGCCGGTCCATGGATCGGACAGATACTGGCCGACTTGGGGGCCACCGTCATCAAGGTCGAATCGCCTGAAGGTGACGATACCCGCAGGTGGGGCCCCCCGTTCCTGCACGACCGCGATGGCCGGAAAGGCGACGCCGCCTATTTCCATTCCTGTAATCGTGGCAAACGTTCGATTGTTGCTGATCTCAAAACAGAAAACGGTCGCAAACTCGTGCACGACCTCGTGGCCGACGCGGATGTCCTGATTGAAAACTTCAAAGTCGGTGGCCTTGAACAGTATGGCCTGGACTATGCGACGCTGTCGGCGCGCTATCCGAAACTGGTCTACTGTTCCGTTTCCGGTTTCGGCCAGGATGGTCCTTATGCGCAGCGGCCCGGGTACGATTTTCTCAGTCAGGCCATGTCGGGCATTATGGACTTGACGGGCGAAGCCGATGGCGAACCGCAGAAGATGGGCGTTGCCTTTGCCGATATTTTTACCGGGCTATATGGCCTGGTCGGCGTACAAGCTGCACTCGCACAACGCGAGCGCACCGGTATGGGTCAGTTGATTGACGTCTCGCTGCTCGACTCAATGGTTGGCGTAATGGCCAACCAGGCAATGAATTTCCTCGTTTCCGGAACGCCTCCTCGGCGCATGGGGAACGTTCACCCGAATATCTGCCCTTACCAGACATTTGCGACCGCTGATGAGCAGATTGTGATCGCCGTTGGAAATCACGACCAGTTCGTGAGGCTTTGTGCTGTTCTCGGGCGACCGGACATCGGCTCAGATTCTCGCTACGCAAGCAACGAGACGAGAGTTGCAAACCGGGATGCGCTTTGCGACACGCTACAGTCGGCATTCTCCGAGTGGTCGCGTGCAAGCCTGCTCGATGCACTGGCGGAAGCCGGCGTTCCCGCCGCGCCAATCAACTCGTTGGCAGAGGTTTTCAACGATCCACAGGTGCAGCATCGTGCCATGCAGCTTCAGATTCCGTCCGACTGGGCTGCAAACGGCAGCATTCCGGGCATCAGGACGCCGCTGCTTTTTTCGGCTGCCGAGTTGGATTGTCGTCGTCCATCACCGCGACTTGACGAACATCGCGAAGCCATTCTCGCGGAATTGTACGGCTCCGGCAGTTCGCGGTAGCCGGGCGAAAGCGCAGCGCAATCAGGTCAGTTTTGCAAGCAACCGCAGGAAGGTCTTTTGCTCCTTCGAGGTCAACGGCGCAAGCGTTTCCCGGGACACCGCCAGGGCGGCAGTTTCGAGTGATTCAATCAGGTTCAGGCCTTTCGAGGTCAGCATCAGAATCGACTTTCGCTTGTCCTCCGGGTCGCCACTTTTGCGGATCAGCCCACGTTCCACCAGCCTGTTGATGACCCCCATGATGGTCGCCGGGTCTGCATGCGTCAGCCTGCCAAGCAGGTTCTGCGAAGCACGACCCTGATCACGGATCTTGACCAATGACGTGAATTGCAGCGGCGTCAGGCCACTCGCTGCAAACTGGTCCTGGAAGATCGCAGCGGATCGCTGGTGAGCCCGGCGCAGGAGAAAACCTGCCTGGTGCTCCACCGTGTATGGCTGATCGTCTTCAGATCGCACTAGTCTGTATTCCCCGGCTTTTCGCTGAAGAAGCGTTCAAACTTGTTCGTCTCGGTCCGGTACTCATCGGCATCCGCGGGGGAAACGCCCTTTTTCGTAATGTTCGGCCAAATGGCGGCATACTTCGTGTTTACCTTCAACCAGAACTGGTCAGGTGTGTCCTCGGTATCCGGCTTGATCGCCTCGATCGGGCACTCCGGTTCACAAACGCCGCAATCTATGCACTCCTCAGGATCAATAACCAGGAAATTCTCCCCCTCGTAAAAGCAGTCAACAGGGCAGATCTCCACACAGTCCATCAATTTGCACTTAACGCATGCATCCGTAACGATAAAAGTCACGCCAAACTCCTGATAATTGAAACGCCAGGCTCGAATCGCTCCCCGCGCTAGCCAACAAATGCTCGTTCGAGCACGTAACTGCCCGGTTTAGAGTTACTACCCTCCTCGAGTCCATGCTCAGTGAGCATTCTGGACATATCACTGTTGAACGCCATGGACCCACAAACCATCACCCTTGCAGTCTGTGGATTGAACCGATTACCGATCAAACCCAGGTCGTTGGCAAAATCACCATCCTGAATACGATCTGTGATTCGCCCCCGGGTTTTGAAATTACCGCGGGTCACCGTTGGATAGTAGGTGAATCGGTCGCGCAACAACTCGCCAAATATTTCATCGGTATGAATTTCGTTTTCCAGGAAGTCTCGATAGGCGAGTTCCTGCTCTTCTCTTACCGTGTGCGTAATTATGATTTCGTCAAACTTGTCGTGTGTCTCGGGATCACGAAGTACGGACAAGAACGGGGCCAGGCCAGTGCCGGTGCCGACCATGAACAGGCGTTGCCCCGGTTTTAACGCATCGATCACCAGGGTGCCGGTCGGCTTCCTGCTCAGAAACAGGTAGTCGCCAACCTTGAGATGCTGCAACCGCGACGTCAATGGCCCTTCGGGTACTTTAACCGAGAAGAACTCGAGGTGTTCCTCCCAGTTCGGACTCACAATGGAATAGGCACGAAGCAGCGGCCGATCGCCGTCTTTCAGTCCAATCATCACGAATTCACCCGACCGAAACCTGAAACCACTCGGGCGTTCAATCTGGAAGCTGAACAGTCCGTTTGTCCAGTGATGGACCCAGGTAACCCGTTGCAGATACAGCTTGCGCGTCTCGGCCATCTCCTGCAGTTCCGGCAAGGTCGCCGAACCGACGGATTTTTCCATGTTTGCCGACATTGCTGCCTACCAACTCTCGCGGTGCGTATATGCATTGCAAGCCTACCATATGTATACATACAAATGCATCTCGGCGCCGATTCTCATTCCCCGGGAGCCACGAAAAAACGGCTACCACCATGCATGACCTGCCGGACCAGGGCCCGACGGCAGGACAGATCGATTGACAACAATCCGTCACTTTCCTATTCTTATGTATACAAATGAATTATGCGGGCGACCCATTGTTCTCGTCCCCGCATGTTCGCGAGCGGTGGGATGCCACGTCGGGGGAAAACGTCATAGACCCAGTAAAGCGCAAGCTATCCATCATGATGTTCCTGGAGTGGTTCATCTGGGGCGCATGGTTTGTGCCGTTGTGGCAGTACCTCGACAAGTTGGGATTCAGCGCAACCCAGATTGCCTGGTCGTACAGCTGTACCGGCATTGCCGCCATCGTCTCACCCGTTCTTGTCGGCATCATTGCGGATCGATTCATCTCGGCACAGAAGGTGCTTGCGTTCCTGCATGCGATCGGCGCAGCGGTACTTCTCGTGGTAACACAGCAGACCGAGTTCGGTTCATTCATACCGTTCTTGCTGCTTTATGCCCTGGTCTACATGCCAACCGTCGCAATCACAAACAGTATTGCGTTTCGGAACCTGGAGGACTCCGAGCGAGACTTTCCAGGCGTGCGCGTTCTCGGCACAATCGGCTGGATTTTTTCCGGCATCGCCGTCGGATTTGTGCCGACGATGCTTGGGTTCGATGACATATCGTCAACCAGTATTCCATTCGCCATAACCGCCGCTGCTTCGATGCTGCTTGCGATCTATTCGCTGTTTCTTCCCGACACTCCGCCACAAAGCGGCAGCCAGGCAATAGACCTGAAAGAACTGCTCGGACTCAATGCACTTGGCATGCTACGAGACAGGACATTCGCTGTTTTTGCGCTCTGCTCGTTCCTGTTTTGCATTCCACTCGCTTTCTATTATCAATTTGCGAACGGATATTTGACGCAAGTCGGATTGCAAAGTGCAACCGGCTGGATGTCGCTCGGGCAGGTCTCGGAAATTTTCTTTATGATCGCGTTGCCGTTTCTATTGAAGCGATTCGGCATCAAGAAAGTCTTGTTGTTAGGCCTGGTGACCGCGGCCATTCGCTATGGTTTCTTTATGATTGGCGGCACTGAAAACCTTGCGGCGTATGCGCTGCTGTTCGGCGGTATCCTGTTACACGGCGCCAGCTATGATTTCTACTTCATTACGGCGTATATCTATACGGACCGAAAGGCACCTCCCCACATGCGTTCGGCGGCGCAGGGGTTGCTAACACTAATCTGTATGGGCGTCGGTAGCCTGGTTGGTGACCAGGTTGGTGGCCAGGTGCTCGAGTATTTTGCTCTGCCCGAGGGCACGGGTATCGAGCGATTTGACTGGTTTGCGGTCTGGGGTGTGGGGGCCGGGATCATTGTTGCAGTGACGGTACTGTTTGTTGCGGCCTTTCACGAGTCCAAATCGCTCGACCGCGAGACACTGACCTGAAATCGGGGAGACAGGACTGATGGCTAATGAAACCAGGGATCGCATCCTGGGCGCGTTCTACGGTCAGGCCTATGGCGACGCCTTCGGCATGCCATCCGAATTGTGGCCACGATCTCGTGTGATACAACATTTCGGCTGGATAGACAGCTTTCTTGATGGCCCGCAGGAAAATGATGCCGCACGATACTTCAAAGCGGCACAGTTTACCGATGACACCTCGATGGCCATCGCACTCGCCGATGCAATCATTGAATGCCGCGGTCATGTCGATTCGACTATTGTCGCGAACCGCATCCTGGACTGGGCGGAGTCGTTTGACGCTTTCAACAAGAATGTATTCGGACCGACCTCGAAGGTCGCGATGAAAGCGATCCGGGCGGGCCAGCCAATTGCCGAATTGCCAAACCTCGGCGTAACGAACGGCGCCGCGATGCGTGTTATGCCAATGGGTTGCCTGTTGCCGACACACAGCTTCGATGACTTCTACGCCGAGGTTGCCGCCTCGTGTGCGCCGACTCACAAGTCGGACGTCGCTGTCGCTGGCGCCGTAGCTGTCGCATGGGCAGTATCAAAGGCGATCGACGGCGACGCCTGGCCGGACGTCATGCAGAGCTTGCCCGAAGTAGCGAATAGAGCGCAGCTCATGAATGTGAACACCATCAGTGCAGGTCTCGGTGCACGCATTGAACTGGCCTTGTCGGTCGTCGCGCAGGAGTCCGATGCAACGTGTGCTTCAGCAAGGATCTACGAACTCATCGGCGCCGGCACCACAACCATCGAGTCAGTCCCGGCAGCCATTGCGATGGCGGACCTTGCGGGTCTCGACCCGAACCGATGCGCTGAACTGTGCGCGAACCTGGGTGGAGATACCGACACAATCGGCGCGATGGCAACAGCGATTTGTGGCGCAAACAGCGGAACTGGCGGGTTCGACGAAGCATCACTGCAACAGCTGAAGAATGCCAACGATGTCGATTTCGATACCTACGCCGATGCGTTTCTCGAGTATCGATCAGCGAGGAGTCGGCGTTGACCCAGTCGGAGACGCTGCCTGGCAAGCTGGAATCTTTGGTCCCGGAAAGGCCGATTTGCGTGC
>JAUHZT010000139.1 GCA_030425905.1 Gammaproteobacteria bacterium | reverse complement strand
GATCGATCTGGTTGTGTCGAGCGTGCTGATGTCGATGGGCATGATGATGCTGTCCCCGATGCTGATCTCGTTGCCGTTCAAGATCATGCTGTTTGTACTGGTCGACGGCTGGGCGCTGTTGCTCGGTACGTTGGCATCAAGCTTTTACACCTGAGGGTATGCAATGACACCGGAAACAATCATTACGATCGGGCAACAGGCGATGTGGGTAACCATGATTATCGCGGCACCTTTGCTGTTGTCGGCACTGGCTGTCGGATTACTGATCGGTATGTTCCAGGCGGCTACCCAGATTAATGAAATGACACTCTCGTTCATTCCCAAATTGCTGGTGATGGTAGGTGCGCTGGTCGTTGCCGGACCGTGGATGCTGAGTGTCATCGTCAACTACACACAAACCCTGATCGAGCAGATTCCATCGCTCATCTCCTGATGAAGTGAGGGCAAGAAATCATGCAAGCGAGTACATCCTGTGACTATCGATATTCAACTGACACCGATCATCGAGCATTTGACGACCTATATCTGGCCTTTCATCCGGATTGGGGCATTTGTGATGGTGATGCCGGTAGTGGGCGGCAGCTTTGTCCCGGCAAGAGTCCGGCTCCTGCTGGCTGTCGCACTGACTGGCGTGATCGCGCCGGTCATTCCGATTGCATCGACACCGGAAGTCTTGAGTGTGGCGGGTCTGGTCATGATAACGGAGGAGGTCGCGATTGGCGTCGTGCTGGGCTTCTTAGTACAGCTTGTCTTCGACGCGATAGCACTGGGTGGGCAGATCATATCGATGAGCATGGGGCTCGGCTTCGCGGTATTCCTGGACAAGGCGCGCGGCGTCAACGTGCCGGTGCTGGGGCAGATGTTCCTGATGCTGGCGATGCTGGTATTTCTGTCGATGGATGGGCATCTGGCCTTGATTCAGTTACTCGCCAGCAGCTTTCACGCGTGGCCGCTGACAGCAACGGGATTGAACGCGGCCGTCATCGGCGAGCTTCTGCAATGGAGCAGTCACCTGTTTGTATTCGCGCTGAAAGTGGCATTGCCGGCGATCACTGCGATTCTCGTGGTCAACCTGGCGTTCGGCATTATGAGTCGCGCCGCACCGACGTTGAACCTGTTCGCCGTGGGCTTTCCGGTATCAATGTTGTTGGGCTTCACGGTCATTTTTCTCAACATGGACGTGCTGCTGCAGAACACGATGACGTTCATTTCCCTCTCGCTTTCGGCACTTGCTGATTTACTTGGACTGTAGACGACGAGTCGATGGCTGACGATCAATCACAACAAGAGCGTACTGAACAAGCGACACCGAAACGCCTGGAGGACGCGCGCAAGAAAGGCGACGTACCGCGTTCCCGTGAGCTAACCATGACGGTTGTGATGCTGTCGGGCGCTACAGCAATGCTGATGATGGCGCGACCGATGGGCGGGCAACTCATCGAGCACTTTCAGAGTGCGCTGGTACTTGAGCGAAAGCAGATCTTCGATCCCAGCCAGATGGCCGTTGCATTTGCGGATATCGCGGCCGGCATGTTTATCAGCATCGCGCCACTGGCAGCGGTTCTGCTGGCCGCCGTTTTCCTGAGTGCGGTTTCCATCGGCGGCTGGTCATTCAGTGCCCAGGCTGCCGCGCCAAAGCTCGAGCGCATCAATCCTATAAAAGGCCTCAAGCGCGTATTCAGCGCCAACAGCCTCAATGAGCTGGTCAAGGCACTCGCAAAATTCTCCATTATCGCGGTAATCGCCGTCGCCTGGCTCTGGTATAGCGTTGACGAGCTTTCGGGCCTTGGTCGCGAGTCAGTATCGGGCGGGATCGCTCATGCCATGCGCATCTGCGGTATGTCGTTCCTCGTGGTCAGTACAGGCCTCGTCGTGATCGCGGCTGTTGATGTGCCGTTCCAGCTTTGGCAGTACCACAAGAAGCTCAAGATGACCCGGCAACAGGTGAAAGACGAGTTCAAGGAGACCGAAGGCAGGCCGGAGGTCAAGTCACGGATTCGGGCGATGCAACAACAGATCGCGACTCAGCGGATGATGGAAGAGTTGCCCACAGCCGATGTGGTCATCACCAACCCGACGCACTTTGCCGTGGCGCTTCGCTACGACGAGTCGTCCATGGGTGCGCCGCGGGTGATTGCGAAAGGTAAGGATCTCGTAGCAAAACGTATTCGTGAAATTGCGGCCGAGAACAAAATTCCGCTATTCGCGGCGCCGCCACTGGCCCGTGCATTGTTCCGCACTACCGACATTGGCGACGAAATTCCAGCGCGTCTGTACACGGCTGTTGCGCAGGTACTGGCCTATATCTACCAGCTCAAAACGAAACGGGCGCCGGGCCAACCATACCCCGATCGCCCAGTAATCAACCTTAGTGACGAGTCTTAAGTCAATGAATAACCCGAATCATATCCAGGACCTGATCCGCGGCATCGGCATGCCACTGTTATTGCTGGCAATGCTGGCAATGATGATGGTACCGCTGCCGCCACTCGCTCTGGATGCGCTGTTCACGTTCAATATTGCTTTGTCTGTCGCTATCTTGTTGACCACAGTCTACGTGGGCCGACCGCTGGAGTTCGCCGTATTTCCGACCATCCTGCTGGTCGTCACCCTGATGCGCCTGGCTCTCAATATCGCTTCTACCCGCGTGGTTCTCCTGAACGGGCACACAGGAACCTCGGCGGCCGGTAAAGTGATCGAGGCCTTTGGTGAATTCGTCGTTGGTGGTAACTACGCGGTGGGTCTCGTGATTTTCGCGATTCTCGTGATCATCAACTTCGTGGTCGTTACCAAAGGCGCAGGGCGAGTATCAGAGGTATCGGCGCGCTTCACCCTCGATGCGATGCCGGGCAAGCAAATGGCGATTGACGCCGATTTGAATGCGGGTGTCATTGACCAGGAGACGGCACGCGAGCGACGCCAGGAGATTGGCGAAGAGGCCGACTTCTACGGCTCGATGGACGGTGCCAGCAAATTCGTGCGAGGCGATGCGATCGCCGGCATCCTGATCCTGTTCATCAATATTATTGGCGGCCTGATTATCGGTACGTCGCAGCACGACCTCACTTTCTCCGCCGCAATTCACAACTACACGTTGCTGACGATCGGTGACGGGCTAGTGGCGCAGGTGCCGTCGCTACTGTTGTCGACGGCAGTCGCCATTATCGTAACGCGCGTCTCTCGACTGCAGGATATGCGCAAGCAGGTATTTTCGGCGCTGTTTAATGATCCGCGTACGCTCATGGTGACTGCGCTGGTTCTGGCGGTGCTGGGTCTAATTCCTGGTATGCCGAACTTTGCATTTCTTAGCTTCGCGGGCTTGTGTGCATTCGGCGCGAGCCGAATTCGCAAATCTCAACGCGTCGTCAAGGTCGAAAGTGAGACAGTGGCACCGGTAGAGTCGGCCGTTCCGGAACTGGGCTGGCAGGACGTGGATCCGGTAGACCTGATCGGTCTCGAAGTCGGCTACCGGCTGATCCCGCTCGTCGACCGTAACCGCAACGGTCCGCTGGTCGGCCGGATCAAGGGAATACGCAAGAAACTGACAGAGGATCTCGGTTTCCTCGTTTCGCCAGTGCACATCCGTGACAACCTTGAACTGGCACCGAATGCCTACCGCATCACGCTCGCCGGAGTGGCCGTGGGTGAAGGCGAAGTGCATGTCGGCAAGGACCTCGCCATTAATCCGGGCCAGGTATTTGGCAAGCTGTCGGGCATAGAAACCAAAGACCCGGCATTCGGCCTTACTGCGTACTGGATCGAGGCCGACCAGCGCGAGGAAGCGCAGATGCTCGGCTACACCGTTGTCGACCCCGCCACCGTGGTTGCCACCCATCTCAGTGAAATTCTCAAGACCAATGCCCACGAACTCATGGGTCACGAAGAGTGCGTGCGCCTGCTCGACCGGCTGGCCGAGAGCTCGCCAAAACTGGTAGAGGAACTCACCCCCAAATTGCTGCCGACCAGCACGATTACGCGGGTTCTGCAGAATCTGCTCGAGGAAAAGATCCCGGTCCGGAATATCCGGAAAATCGCCGAAACTTTGTCGGAGCACGGCGCCAGGAGTCAGGATCCCGACGTTTTATCGGCGGCTGTGCGTGTCGCGCTGGGCCGCTCAATCGTCCAGAACGTAGCAGGGACGCGGCCTGAGCTGCCAGTTTTGACGCTGGAGCCAGAGTTGGAACGAATCTTGAATGATAGTTCCCAGGACGGTGGCGCAATTGGACTGGAACCGCAAATGATGGAACGGCTGCACAAGACTTTGACCGAACGGGCACAGACCCAGGAACTGGCTGGCGAGCCAGCGGTTCTGCTCGTCGCCCCGACGGTACGGCCGTGGATGTCGAGAATGATGCGCAACATCCGCAATTTGCACGTGCTGGCCTACAACGAGGTGCCAGACGACCGACGCATTGAAATGCTGGCGGCAGTCCGCTGAGGACGAGAGACGAACACCGCTGTAAGTCGCTTGACGGGTTAAGCCCGGCTTGCATACGAGCGAACCACGAAGTTGAGGAATTATTGTGAAGATCAAACGGTATTTGGATAAGGACATGCGGCGCGTACTGAGGCAGGTACGTGAGGAGCAGGGACCCGATGCGGTAATCCTGTCCAATCGCCGGGTTGCGGAAGGCATTGAGGTCATCGCTGCAATCGACTACGACGAGGCCCTGATGCGGCACGCCGTCGGCGGACGTACTGAGGCTGAAAGCAGCTCCCCCCCGATAGCCGAGATCATCTCTGCGAATATCGAATCGCAGGCGGCGAGCCTCCGGGCGACGCCCGCAGACGTTGACGAGGATCTGCAGGCGGCACCCGTCACGGCGGCGCCAGAGGCACACTTGCGCTCGGTTCAGGATGAGCTGTCATCGCTGCGCGGCATGCTGGAAACGCAAATGGCGGGTCTGATCTGGAAGGAGACCAACGAAAAGTCGCCACTGCGGGCCCAAATGCTGCGCAACCTGGCGCGTCTCGGTATTGCCCCGGATATTGCGCACAACGTTGTCAACGGACTCGAGCCAGTTGACGAAGTGCGCCGCGTCTGGGACGCACCCTTGATGTCGCTTGCAAAGATGGTACCCGTGCACGACGACGCCGTGCTGCAGGATGGTGGCGTCATCGCATTGCTCGGCCCTACCGGTGTTGGCAAGACCACAACCATTGCCAAGATTGCTGCGCGCTATGCGATGCATAACAGCGAAGACGAGATTGCACTGGTATCGGCGGATGCCTATCGAATCGGCGCCCGGGAACACCTGACCGCCTTCTCAAACATTATTGGTGCGAAAGTCTATTCAGCCGGTACTGCCGATGAGCTGTCCGATTTGCTGATCGAGCTGCGCAACAAGCGCCTCGTGCTGATTGATACCGAAGGGCGCAGCCCCCGCGATCGTGATCTTGCAGCCCGGCTGGCGGAACACGGCAGCAACCAGGATCGAGTGAAGTTTTACCTGACACTCTCTGCGGCCAGCCAGGAAGCCTCTCTGAACGAAGCAATACGTGAGTTCAGCAAAGTGCCGCTGGAAGGCTGCGTAATTACCAAACTTGACGAAGCCGCACAGCTCGGCGGCGTGATCAGTTCCCTGATCCGCAATGAGCTTCCGGTGTGCTGGTTGTCAGACGGGCAACAGATTCCCGATGACCTCTACGCAGCGGCGCGCAAGCGCATGTGGCTGATTAACCAGGCCGTTGCCTGCCTCGAACATCACGAGCCTGTGCTCGATGAGCGCACCATGGCAACACAGTACGTACAAGGAGCAGTAGCACATGCGTGAGGGATTACAGGCTGAACGACTGCGCCGTGAATTATCACGGCCACCGGCAAAGGTATTTGCGGTGTGCAGCGGCAAAGGTGGTGTAGGCAAGACGAATGTGGCCTCGAATCTTGCAATGGCACTCAGTGTCTTGGGGCGCAACGTGTGCCTGCTTGATGCCGATGTGAGTCTTGCAAACGTCGATGTATTGCTTGGCCTGCAGCCCCGCTTCAACCTGTCACATGTCGTGGCGGGCGAGGTAGACCTGGAATCAACGGTTCTTGAGGGGCCGAATAATCTCCGCATCGTTCCAGCCTCGTCGGGCAACTTCAGTATGACGGACCTGGATGCCGCGTCGCAGGCGGGTCTGATTCAAGCATTCAGTACGCTGGCCAATCAGCCGGATGTCTTGGTAGTTGACACTTGCGCAGGCATATCGTCGAGCGTTGCACGCTTTGTGCAGGCCGCACAGCACCCGATTGTCGTTGTTTGTGACGAGCCAGCATCGCTGACTGACGCCTACGCGCTGATCAAGGTGTTCAGCCAGAACTATGGCATCACCCGATTCAACGTGGTGACAAACCAGTCCGGCAGCAAACATGCCGGCAGCCGATTGTTCAACAAACTGCGACGCGTTACTGACAGCTACCTCGACGTCGTTATCCGGCATCTTGCCGATATTCCGCAGGACCGCATGCTGGTGAAGGCTGTGCAGGAGCAACGGGCTGTGCTTGATGCATACCCGGAGAGTGCCGCAGGCAAGGCCTTCCTGAATTTGGGCAAGGCGGCGGATGCGCTGCCGGTACGACGCGACGCAAGCGGCGGCATTGAGTTCTTTTTTGAACGTCTGCTCGCAGGCGGGACCTACCAGAAAGGATTTGTGGCATGAACGCCTACAGCCTGGTTGCGGCCGCCGACAACACGTCTGATGAGGACCTTGTTGCGGACAATATGGTGCTGGTCAAGCGGATTGCCTATCACCTCGCAGCGCGGATGCCCTCAAGCGTGGAGATCGATGACCTGATTCAGGCTGGCATGCTGGGGCTCATCGAAGCTGCAGGTAACTTCGACGCCAGTCGCGGCGCCAGTTTCGAAACCTTTGCGGGCATTCGTATCCGTGGCGCAATGATCGACGATATTCGCAAACACGACTGGACACCGCGTTCAGTGCACCACAAGTACCGCCAGGTTAGCGAGGCGATGTACGCAATTGAGGCTGAGAAGGGCCGTGCAGCGGAACCGGCTGAGGTCGCCAAGCGCCTCAATATCAGTGTTGATGAGTATCACAAGATTCTCAGTGACAGCGCCAGTAGCCGCCTGTTCAGTCTTGAGGAAAGCCAGAGTGATCCGGTGATATCACGTCAGCCTCCTGCGTCGGAAGATGACACGCCCGACGAAGAACTGGCGCGGTCGCAGTTTGCCGAACAGCTCTCGGCGGCTATTGACAAACTCCCGGAGCGAGAACGCCTGGTCTTGTCGCTCTACTACGAACAGGACCTGAACCTTAAAGAAATTGGCCGTGTTCTGGACGTCAGCGAATCCCGTGTTTGCCAGATTCACGGACAGGCAGTCATACGCCTGCGCGCCGTCACAGAGCACTGGTAGAGGAGAATACCCGGATGTCTGACTCAATATCACGTATTACCAACATCACGCCTGCCTATCCAGTCAGGCCCGCGCAGCCAGTACATCCGGACAAACATGAAGGCGAAAAGAAAAAGCAACAGCAACCGGCTCAGGAGGAGCGCCCGTCGAATGTCGATGACGCTGATCCTGAAAACCCAACTATTATTGATGAGCTCGTGTAATGAATATTTTCGACAGTGATATTTCCTACCTGGTAATCGTGGCCAACGCATTGTTACTGGCTGCATCGGCACTCGCCATACTGCGTTTCTCGTCGCAGTACCACAAACTGCGTGACTTTTGGCACAGCCCGACGGGCGCTGCGGTCGCCGATGTGCAACCGGAGTCCGAGGCTATCAGCAAGTTGCTGCGAGCGACCGAACGGCTCGAGCGTCGAGTAGAACAGTTGCAACAGCAGGTAGAGAAGCTGGAGCAGACGCCTGAAGCGCCCGTGCAGAACAATATTCGTCCACTGCCGATCGATAACGCGGTACGCATGGCGCGTGCCGGCGCCAGTGTGGATGACCTGACACGCACCTGTGGCCTGAATATTGGTGAAGCAAGACTAATGCAACAACTGCACGCGCGTCGCGCGACGGCGGCGAGTGCCTGAGGAAGAGCGATGTCCAAACAAGACCAATTTCGATTTGTCAGCCTGCTGGCCCTTGAATTGCAGAACGGCGACATAGTATTGCCGTCACTGCCCGATGTTGTAATGAAAATCCGGCAAATGCTCGAGTCTGAAACCGCCGGTTTTAACCAGGTTAGCCAGGCCGTCAGCCTGGACCCGGTGCTAGTCTCACGCCTGTTCGTCTTCGCCAACTCGGCTTACTACAGTCGCGGCAACGTGAAGGTGGAGTCACTCGACACCGCCATCAGCCGCCTGGGGCTGGAAGTGGTTCGTAACACGGCAATGTCGCTCGCTATGAAACAGTTGTACGGATCAAACAAGCACAGCGAGGCATCGCAACACTTGCGCCGCATCTGGGCGAACGGGATGAAGCTCTCTTGCATGGCCTGGGCGGTCGCAGGAAGAGTA
>JAUHZT010000138.1 GCA_030425905.1 Gammaproteobacteria bacterium | reverse complement strand
AACTCAACGAAGTCTAGATCGCGTGAGGGATGAGAGGCTGGCTCAGATCGATGTTGAGGAATGCGAGAGAAACGGCGGCTATATCCAAGGCGTATGCATGTTCGGTATGCCAGCCTGCATTATTCCTTTTCCTGATGCGGGCAAACAATGCACTGACAGCTCTGAATGTGAAGGGCTGTGCTGGAATGACGACTGGGGCCTACAACAGGGCGAAGAAGCTCTAGGAAAGTGCACAGCTAATGCACAAGAGTGTAAGTGCGGAGTCGAAATTCGTGGTGGCATAGTGGACGGGGGCATTTGCGAAGACTAACGGATGACCGCTTTTGGTCGTTTTGAGAAAGTCGCCTGGCGCATGTTCGAGCGACTGCTTCACGCCGCATAGCCGCCAGTCGCAGATCTTGAGCTATAATTTCTGCTACTGACCCAATTCAGACGTTGGTATGCAAATCAGAAAAGTCAGGGATCCGGACTTTGATCAGATCTGGCCGATCTTTCGGGAGATCGCTGCTGCCGGCGATACCTATGCGTATCCGACCGATATTTCTAAAGAGCAGGCGTCGAGGGTGTGGCTGGAAGCTCCGCGAGAAACGTATGTCTTCGAAGATGACGGCCAGATTCTGGGTACCTACTACCTCAAGACAAATCAACCCGGCCCTGGCGATCACGTATGCAACTGCGGATACATGGTCTCGTCTGCAGCAAGAGGACGTGGCCTGGCAACCGCGATGTGCGAGCACTCCCAGAAAATTGCGAAAGGACTTGGCTACAAGGCCATGCAGTTCAATTTTGTGGCTTCAAGCAATGAGAGTGCCGTCAGCCTTTGGAAGAAGCTGGGCTTTGAGACTGTTGGACGCCTGCCAAAGGCTTTTTGCCATCCTGCGAAAGGCTATGTCGATGCTCTAGTGATGTACAAATGGCTGGAATGAGAACGCGGTCAAGAGCCCGCTCATAGCCTTTTTACGACGTTAGCCAGACGGAATAATGAGGGACCGGTATGCAGCCGAAAGTCGCCGATCAATTTATTCGCGCTATAATTTCGGCTTGTGACCCATTCCGGACGGTCGAGTTGCCTCATCGAATCACTTCAAATTAGGCAGCCGCCAGTGCCGACTTGAGGTCCTCGATAAGATCATCGGGATTCTCCAGCCCGATCGACAAACGAAGCAGGCCGGGTGGAGTTGTAGACTCTGGCCCTTCGACCGACGCGCGATGTTCAATCAAGCTCTCCACACCGCCGAGACTTGTGGCATTCACGAATAGTTTCACGCTGGCCGCCACTCGGATAGCAGCTTCTTTGCCACCCTCCAATTCAATCGAGATCATGGCTCCCCCAGATAACATTTGTTTACGGGCGATGTCATATGAGGGGTGACTCGGAAGATATGGATACCGCACGCGCGTTATCCCGCTGCTGCCATCAAGCGCTTCGGCAACGAGCCGTGCATTGGCACAATGGCGATCCATCCGACAATACAGCGTCTGAATACCGCGAGATATCAACCAAGCGTTGAAAGGCGAAAGGACACCGCCGGTCAGACGACGCTTTTCTTTTAGGGCATCCGCGATCGATGCATCTCCCTTGAAGGCAATCGCGCCACCCTGCACATCGCTGTGTCCCCCCATGTACTTCGTCAGCGAGTGCAGGACATAGTTTGCGCCGAGGTCGAGCGGCCGTTGTACGACCGGTGTAGCAAACGTCCCATCAACCAACACATCAGCATTGGCGTCCCTTGCTTCGCGACAGATAGTCTCGATGTCGAGCACATCGATTGATGGGTTCGAAGGTGTCTCGAACCAGACCAGATCGACGCTTTTCGCAAACGCTCTTGAGCGGGCTGTGGCATCAGTCAAATCTACGCTTTCGCATTCGAGTCCCCAGTTCGGCAAGATCCTATCTGCCAGTTTACGGAAGTCAAAATACAGGTCTTCGTGGAACAGAACGCGTGCGCCGGGCGAAAGCCGGGAAAGAAGCGCGGCACCGGCAGCCATTCCTGACGCAAAAGCGACCGCTCCATCCGCACCTTCTATAGCCGCAAGTCGCGACTCCAAATCGCTGACATTCGGGTTATTGTCTCGAATGTATTCGAACCCATGCAGATGCTCGCCTGCTGGCCCGTGCTCGAAGGTGGTCGAGAGTTCGATGGGCGGCGCGATCGATCCGTTCGAGCGCCGTGTCGGAAAGTGGATAGATTTTGTCTCGGCGTGCATGTTGAACTCCTTCGGAAGCGGCCAACATACCATTTTGCAGCTCGCGAATGGCTGCTTGCGGCCGTTTTAAGAACTTCGCCTGACGATGATCGACCGGTTGAATCCGCGGTCACATAGCCGCCAATCGAAGATCTTGAGCTATAATTTCTGCTACTCACCCGAAGCAGCGAAACACCAACAATCTTCGCCTGCTATTTGAGAATTCGTTATCCTGCGTTCCTCTCCCGTGTTCGGTAGGAATACTGCATGCGATGGCTACTATTAACAATTGTTGCGGTGACGACGGCGGTCGTTCTGGGCTTTGTCGTAGTCTATTTACTTAGTGAGCTACGGCTTCGAGATAGAGAGCCAGTTCACCAGTTTAGTGCTGCAATTCCAAGTGATGCCGAGAGCATTGAGCGCGGCCGTCACATAGCTCGAACGCGGGGATGTTTCGGCTGTCACGGGCAGCAACTCCAAGGATACGATTTCGATAAACAATGGGACTGGCCAAAACGCGCTGTAGCGCCGAATCTCGCCAGCTACGCGCGCACTCATGATGCGCAGACTATCGAAGCGGCCGTTAGGCAAGGCATCGGCGCGGATGGGCGAGAGCTTATGTCGATGCCTTCATTCAATTTTGCGAGGTTGCGAGATGATGATCTCGCAGCACTGATTGCATACCTTCGTGCAGCTCCTGTTGTTGAGGTTCCTCTCCCCCGACCAGCGCTGGGCTGGGACGTTCGTTGGGATATCGCGAGTGGACGAGAATTGTCGATGGCCGACTGGGTAGAAATGGTTCCGCCGCTACGCATAGACCCGGCAGAACAGCCGATTTTGGCCGAGGGAGAGTATCTCGCCATGACTATGTGCAATGAGTGTCATGGACTAGATCTCCGCGGTGAGCGCTTTTACAGCGGTTGGGACGGCGGACCGCCAACACCGGACCTCGCGATGGTCGTGGCATACGATCGTACGCAGTTCGAAGAGTTGATTGAGAGTGGTTACTCATTGGATGGCCGTAAGCTCGGGTTGATGGCTTTGGTGGCACCAGATCGCTTCGCATCGCTCAGCGATTCGGAAGTGGACAGCCTCCATCAGTACCTGCAGTCTCTCGCAACGACGCCGGCGCCCGAGGCATTCTGGCGGCCCTGAATTCCGTTGCGGATTAAGTCTTCGAACTCGCGGCTCATTTGCTTTTCGCGATTGGCTAGGTGGTCCGATACAGCGGAGCCAAACCACACAGCCGCCGTTTGGAATGAACGCTGTTTGTAAAAGCGCCGTGAATACTGCAACTCAGCAGGCGGCACTCAATTCGTCACCGGCGCTAATATCGTTAAGGGCGATGCCATTGACGAGGAGCCCTACAAACTCCCCTGCACTTGCCGACTGGATAACCTTGTTCAGACGTTCCATACCGGCAATAACAATTTCCTGTTTGCCAACTTTGGCGGCGTTAATTCAGATCGTGTCACCAACTGACGCTGTGCCAGATGCAATCTTGCCAGTTACGACAACCCGGCCACCGGAGATCTTTTGCACATCCGCGACAGTCATCCGAAACGCATCAGCGTTATTTGCCACTTCGGGTTCTACAACGGCGGTATCGGCAAGAGTGTGCGTCGGTGCAGTGCTCTCCGCAGTCTCGGACGTACACGCAGCAGCCAGTAATACAACAATCATTGCCAAGTAAACGCGCATCTCTACCTCCTGAGTCAACCTTATTATCTTACCAACATCGCCTAAGGCTTCGCTGCCAGCCGGTCACGCACAACGGGTTCCAGCCCGGTCAAACCGGCTGCTTTACCGACCGCGAGTGCCAGGTCGTCATCAGCACCCTTCATGCTCTGGCGCAAAGCCATCAAAGCACCTACCCGGTTACCGCTGGCGCAGTGCACGAGCACTGGTCCATTAAAGCCGTCCAACAGCTTGTCCAGCTTTTCCGCATTTTCAAAGGAAACTGCAGACTCGCCCGCAACCGGCAGAGAGACGTAGTCCATACCGAGCGCAAGAACTTCGCTTTCTTCATTGTCGCCCTCCAGCTCACCTGGACCTCGAAGGTCGATGACCGCGACATAACCATTGTTACGAAATACCTGCAATGCCTCCTTGCTGGGTAGGCCTGATGAACTCACGCTATCGACCGGTCGTACGCGGCCAACTGTAACGACTTCCTGCAGATCAACCTTCATATTGGACACAGGGGCGACCGCATTGTCTGCAAACGCCGCAGCGCTTAGCAAACCTGCCAACAACCAAATTGTTTTTCTCATGCTGTCACCCCGTGTCCTCAAAACTGATTAAAGATCCTGCAAAGTTACTTTTGTGCGCACTTCTGCACCGTGCTCCGTGAAACGCACATCCATCGACATACGATCGTAGGTTTCACTCAGAAGCTGCATCATATCCTGAAGCGCCTTCTGCGCCTCTGGCGACATTGCCGCTTTAGCGTCGTCGTCCTGCGCCTGCATCGCCATACTGGTGGCCAGAAGTTTGTAGTACTTTGCTGCATCCATCGTCATGCCAAATGCCGGCGCTGGTACTGCAGACTTTGCATTCAGAGCACTGGCGGCTTTTTTCTCCGCACCTTCGCCAATGGCTATCGCCAGTCGATCATCAAGCATGGCGGCATAGGCATCGGCGGCCACTGACTTGACTTGCGCTATCTGCAGATCCACCGGTACGCCGTCTGCCTGCAAGTTCAGCTCGGCCAGCTCCGGACTGAACATCGTGCCCATCGCAACCAGTGACGGAGCATCGTCCATTGCAATCACGATGTTCGCATCCACTTTCTTGGGCGGTTGGCCACTCGAGAAATCATAGTCGTCACCAAGATCTTCGATAACCGCGTTGAACCCCTTGATACCGTAAACCACCGGCGGCAATGGCTGATTCAACAATTCGCGCCCCTTATCGACACTCGCCTGCAAGTCAGCAAAGTACTCGCAACGAAAGGGTTCGCTCTCCATGGCATTGAGCCTTTCCTCATAGAAATTGCGCCACTCAAGCAGGTTGGCACTCATGCCGAAGGAGAACAGACCGCCCTGATCCAGTCCTAGCCCCGGAACGGCCGCAACGACCTTAGCGAGCGCCTGGCTCAGGTCGGGGCGCAGCTCCATAATAATGTTGGCGCTGATCGCGTCCAAGCTGATTTCATCGTAGCCAATAACCATTCGCGGCATGGTGCCCGCCAACCGGCGAATCTCGGTCTTGCAAACCTCGGGTATAGAGGCAGGATCGAAATCAGCACCCTTCAGCAGGCCGGCATTGAGTCCGGTGGGCTGCTCCAGAAAGATGGATGCAAACTTCAGCGTGTCCAGGTAACCGATGTAGTGGTTAGAGAAATCGTATTTTTCCACGATATCTGCCAACACTGTCGTTGCTGCCAGGTTGTTCGCAGGTAATGTCAGGCCAAACAACTGCTTTAGCTGCGCTTCGTCGAAATCGGCCGGAAGAATTGTCAGTACGGCATTGCCTTCAAACACGCCGACGGCAAAACGCATCTCTTCGTCACCGATGTATCGGTAGCTATGGCCGTCGAGCGTGGCTGTTGCCATTTCTTCGTCAGCCGCTTGCTCGATATCTGCAAGCGCTTTTTCAAATAGTTTCTCATCAGTGACTTCGACGCGAAGTACCGGCAATAGTCCGTTGCCGAAAAGCACCATTTCAGAATCACGTTCGATCCCCGCTGCACGCATTCCATCCACTGAGAATATGGAGACCAGTTCACTGGCGATGGCCGCCATCTTCCGGGCTTCCTCCTCGTCTATGTCTTTGCTACCGCTGCGTAAGGTCGATGCAAGAATCTCGTCAAGAAATACCTGGTAGACCTCCATCATTTCATTGATTTTTGGCTCAAGCGCGTCGAGCAAATCATCTGGCAGCGGCGCACCGGTCGCAAAAACATACGGCGTGTCAGCGGGCACAAAGCGCAGCAGGCTGGACTCATCAGTGAGCGCACTTGTATCCGACGAGCCACCAGAACAGGCCGCAACAAGCAGTAACGCAAGAGCGCCAAGCACCAGCGCACGGATCGGGGAAGTCTTAAGCATTATTTTTCCTTACGGGATATGTCCCGCCACAAACAAGTGAATAGAATCATTGCTCAGGAGCGCGTCCCGGGCAATGACGACGTGGCGAGTCTGGTACTAAAGATTAAACGGTCTTTATGCTTCCAGCCTTTGCTGGTTGCCGTTTTGCCGCAGTATACGCGAGTCAGTTGAAAATTTGCAGCAGGCCGCTGGACGGCCGCCGCTTGCGACATAAGCTGCATGCACTACACTTTGGCAATGCCTTTCGAACTACGCAAAGTGGAATCCAGCGACCTCGGCGCAATTGTTGAGCTCAACGAGTCTGTCGTCCCGGCGGTCAACAGCGTACCGCTCGAGAAAATGCAATGGTTTGCGCAGCATGCCAGCTATTTCAAGGTGGCTGTCGATGCTGACGGCGTTGGCGCATTTCTTATCGGGCTGCGTGCCGGCGTTCCGTATGAAAGCCCAAACTATCAGTGGTTTTGCGCCAGCTATCCCGATTTCGCCTACGTAGACCGGGTGGCCGTGGCTAGTCGTGCACGCCGCCAGGGGCTGGCATCGAGACTGTACGACGACTTTGAGCTGGCCCATCGCGGCGAAGTCAGTGTGATGACCTGCGAGGTCAACCTTGAGCCACCGAACCCTGGCTCCATGCGCTACCACGAAAAACGTGGCTTCCGGCAGATCGGGTCCCAGGCTGCCGAAGGCGGCAGCAAGATTGTCGCGTTGCTGGAAAAGGCGCTTTAGGCCGCGCCCGGATACACCATCACTCGGCTGCCACGCGCAGTTCGTCGTTGTATTTCTCGCCGGCAGTCACCGCGATCGAAAGCCGATTGCGCGGAGAGGCCACGGGGCAGGTCGAAAAATCATTAAATGCACACGGCGGGTTGTACGCCTTGTTGAAATCCAGTGTCACCGTGCTGGCGGCATCCGGTAAATCGGCATACAGGAATCGGCCTGCCGGATAAGTCTCGCGCCCACTGCTGCGGTCACCGAATACAAAGAACAGGCTGGTACCTGAATCGTAAGCTTCGAGGCTGTGCACTTGCCCGCGCAGCTCGAATTCTACGATCCCTGGCGAGACAGGGTTCCAGCCAAGACCTTCGATCACAGTGCCTACACGGGCTATTCGAGGTTCCGGATAGGCCCGAAATTTGGCTTTCACGACCCAGTCGGCCGAAACCTCATAGGACGGAATTGAGTCCAAGGCATCCAGTGCCGGGTTCATATAGTCGCGCAAACGAACCGCGTATCGCCCTTCCCGTTTGACAACATTCCACGCAAGGCTATTGTGCATCGCGGTCACATTCTCGCCGGTCGTGTCGTCCGGCAGAAATAGGCTCCTCACCTGCTCGCCATCGACCCTGACCTCCACACCTTCCTGCAGATGCATGGTCACACCTCTGGAGTCGAGCTCGAAATAGCCGAGATGCGCTGTCTTGCTCAAAGCAAAAACCAGGTCGTTGTCCGGTGCGGCGCCAAAGGTGCTTACCCCAGGCTGCAGCCAATACAGGCCAACGAGATTGAGGTAGCCATCCGGGCCCTTCAGGGCAGCTAGGCGCGACGCTCGCCAGTCGGCGATAGCCTGCTGGTATGTCGGGGCCGCCCCCTCTTCTGCCGCAACCGGTGCCAGCCAGAGCCCCAGCGCACAAATGAATATAAGTCGATGCATGTTCACTATCTCGCACTATAATGCTCGCCCCGCCTCAAGTACCAGACTATGCCTTTGCAAAATGACAGCTCGCTCGCCTTTCGAAACCTCGAACCCGGCGATATTCTGGATACGCTTGATGCACTCGGCTTTCGTTGTAACGGTCGCTTTCTGGCGCTCAATAGCTACGAGAACCGAGTCTATAAACTTGGCCAGGAAGACGGCGAGGACATAGTCGCCAAGTTTTACCGGCCGGGTCGCTGGTCCGACGAGGCAATTCTCGAAGAGCATGAATTCACTTTCGAGCTCGAAGACCAGGAAATCCCGGTCGTCGCTCCGCTCGAAGTTGACGGCGAGACGCTCTTCAAGACAGGCGAGTTTCGTGTCGCCGTTTTTCCCTGCCGTGGCGGTCGCGCGCCGGAACTCGACAATACAGAGCAATTGAAACAGCTCGGTCGCTTTGTGGCCCGGATCCACCTGGTTGGCGAGACTCGTGATTTCGAGCACCGGCCCGACGTTGATATCCAGAGCTACGGGTTTGATTCGCGAGATTATCTGCTCGACGAGGGCTTTATTCCTGATGAGATGGCTGACGTTTACGAGG
>JAUHZT010000015.1 GCA_030425905.1 Gammaproteobacteria bacterium | reverse complement strand
GCCGTAGCGATTTGCATCCATACCCGGCCAGCGCTGCCATACCGCGAACGTGCTGCTTGCGTCATCACCGGCCGCGAGTAATACCTCGGGATTGCGGTCAACGACCGCTTCAACAGCGACCGCCGGGGCAAGCTCACCGAGGTCGGCGAAGATATTCTGTCCGCCGCACAAACTGATAATCTCACCGATGTAGTGCTGATTGCTGACCGTGTACAGCGGCCGTTCTGAAATCTGGAAGAAAACCGATACGGGCGCACCGCCGGCATGACGCTTGCGCAAGTCTTCCAGCGACTCCGAGAATTCCGCTGCCACGGCGGCCGCGTGTTCTGCGTGTCCTGTTAACTCGCCAAGGCGCCGGATCGCCGGCGCGATGTCGCCGAGCGATTGCGTGCGCAGAACTTCGACGGCATAGCCGGCTTGGCGCAGCTCCTCAACCACGTGCGCCGGCGTGCCGCTTTGCCACGCAAGCAGCAGGTCGGGCCGCAGCAATGCGAGCTGTTCCTGGTCAACCGTAAAGGCATCACTGACGACGGGAATGGCGCGCGCTGCGGGCGGATAGTCAGAATAGGCACTGACACCGACCAGCGCGCTACCGGCGCCAGCCGCAAAAACCAGTTCAGTGAGTTGTGGCGCGAGCGTAACAAGCCGCGACGCCGACTGATTGTTGTCCGGCCCGGCAACTTCCTGATCACACCCGAGCAGCAGGCAGCCGGCCATCGCCAGCAACAAGCCTCGCGTCACTGCGACCAGCCGTAGAGTGTCAGGCCGGCAATAATCACAGCCCAGATCAGCAGCAGTCGAAACACCAGTCGGTTGGCCGCCGATGCGCCACGGATAGCGCGGCTGTCGGATGACTCACCTTCTTGTGTCTGCAATGCGAGGGCCCCCACACCAACGCGGGCCAGTACTTGTTCGCTCGCAGCCGAGCCCGTTGCAGAGGGCGGCGTCGGCGCACGCCAGGCGCTGAAAGCCGCGTCGAAATGGCCGGCAATGGCATAGCCTACTGCGGTCAGGCGCGCGGGCACCCAGGCCAGCCAGCCATGCAGACGCACGGCCGCATCGCGAACGTCATCAGACACGGTATCGGCATCTGTCCCAACCGCATCGCGGGCCGTGTTGAACACCGCGCGCCGCCGGATAAGATCGGTAACGCGATAAGCCCACGCACCCAGCGGCCCGAGCGGCCCGAGCGCGACAAACCAGAAGATGACAGCGAACAGGCGATTATTGGCTTGCACGAAGACCGCCTCTTCAACTTCGCGACTGCGCTCCTCGGGATCGGCCGAAACAGGCCCTTCTACCAGCGTCTTCGCTCGCTGCCGGGCAAGCTCTTCGTCACCGGCTTCAATGGCTGCGCAATATTCGTCGACGTCCTCGCCGATATCCTTGGGGCCAAGCGAGAAAAACAGCACCACGATGGCAAGGAAGAAATAGGGAAAGCCGTGCAGCGCATCGCCCAGCGCGAACATCACGATAAAGACCGGCAGGATCAGGATAATTGCCAGCAGCAGGACCAGCAGGATGGCCGGCCAGTTGGCGACGCGCATGGCCACTCTGAAGCCCGTATCGATTAGCCGCTCGAGCCAGCGCATGCGACGCCAGTGGAACAAACGCGTCGCAAGGCGTTCGATAATCAGTCCAATGAGCAGGGCAAGCAGGTTCATGCGAGCCCATCATACAGCCGCAGCCAGTCGAAAGCAGGGCCGGGGTCGGTTTTTCGTCCGGGTGCGATGTCGCTGTGCGCGACCAACTCGCGATTGCCGATCGCCGGGTATGCGGCCTTGATCGCCGCAAGCACTTTGACGAGACAGGCGTACTGGCGGTCCGTGTAGGGCGTTTCGTCTTCGCCTTCGAGCTCGATGCCAATCGAAAAATCATTGCAACGGGTACGGTGTCGATAGCGTGACTGGCCGCAATGCCATGCGCGCCGATGAAACGGGACGAATTGTATGACTTCTGCGTCCCGGCGAATCAGTACGTGCGCAGAAACTTCCATGCCACGAATCCGGGCAAAGTACGGATGCGCATCCCAGTCAAGCTGGTTACAGAATAGCGCCTCTATCTCACTACCGCCGAATTCGCCAGGCGGCAGGCTGATGCCATGCAAGACGAGAATTTCGGGCTGCATGCCCGGCGGCCGATCGTCACAGTTCGGACTAGCGACCTGGCGCGCAGGCCGCAGCTCGCCACGCTGCGCATCAACCGTGAATTCAGGAGGCATGAGTACTGGAGATAAGGCATGATTCTGCAGACATGAGTACGAGGCTATTTGTTTCTGCGCCGCTCGGCAATGGGCGGGCAATCGAACTGGCCGGCGAACAGGCGCGCTATCTTGGTCGCGTCCTGCGCCTGGCGACGGGCACGCGCGTGTCGCTGTTTAATGGCGACGACGGCGAGTGGCAGGCAACAATCACCGCGATGACCAAGTCGACAGTGACGCTCGAGATAGAAAGTGAAATCCCAAACCGCAGCGAATCCGCGCTGAAGACACACCTTGTGCAGGGCATTTCGCGCGGCGACCGGATGGACTTTGTAATCCAGAAAGCAACCGAACTTGGCGTCAAGCGCATTACGCCGGTGCTTACCGATCACGGCATGGTACGGCTGGATGACAAGCGCGCGGATAAACGCCGTAGCCACTGGCAGCGCATCGCCGAGAGCGCCTGCGAACAATGCGGTCGCACCCGGCCACCGCTCATCGATGAGCCGTTGCCACTGAATCACTGGTTTGGGGCCGGGCATGCCAAAGGCAGCACGCAGTTGGTGCTGCAACCCGGCGCAAGCATGCCGCTGGCCGCGCTGGACACCGTGGACGAAAAGATTTGTTTGCTCATCGGCCCCGAAGGGGGCTTCAGCGAGCGCGAGTACGAGGACGCGGGTATCGCAGGCTTTAGCGCCGTTTCGCTCGGGCCGCGCGTGCTGCGCACCGAAACGGCCGCACTAACGGCGCTGGCGCTGGTGCAGGCAAAGTTTGGCGATCTTTAATTGCGCCCGGCTCAGGCCTGAACCGACTCGCGCGCCAGCAAGAGTTCGAGTTTTTCGAGGTCGGGAATCAGCGGAAACTCATTGATCATTTTGACGCGGCACAAGACAGGCGCGCCGTCAGGCCACCCGTCAGTCGCTTCAAGCTTGAGCACATCGCGGTTCACCCGGACGAGTTGCGGAAAGCCCTGTGTGATCACGCCAAAGTAGCCGGTCTTGAGTTGGCCTGTGCTCGCCACGAAAACCACGATTCGGGTACGCCCCGTCGGTGCCGGCACCGCTTTACCCAACACGCCCTCGTACGAGACAACCGGCAGGTCGCGACCGTTCCAGCTGACAGTTCCCAGCATCCAGTCGAGATCGCCTTCCTGCTTGCGCGGTGGCGCAAAACGCACAACCTCGGCAACACAGGCACGCGGCACTATCAAGCGGTCCGAGGTCAGCGGCACCAGCAAGCTGTAAACTTCGTCTTCCGCGGCACTCACGGCAGCTCTATTCCTTTCTCATCGAACTGGCGGCGAATCGCCTCCAGCAATTGTGCATCCTGGTAAGGCTTGCCCAGGTAGTCGTTGACACCCAGTTCTATTGCACGCGCCCGGTGCTTGTCGCCCACGCGCGAGGTAATCATGATAATTGGCACGTCCGCGACCCGGTCGTCATTGCGTACATGGGACGCAAATTCATAGCCGTCCATGCGCGGCATTTCGATATCGAGCAGGATCACATCGGGTTTTTCGTCCTGCATCACACTGATTGCATCGAGGCCATCTTTCGCAGTCACCACTCGCAGTCCATTACGTTGCAGGAATCGCTCGGTGACGCGCCGTACGGTAATTGAATCGTCCACAACCAGCGCCAGCGGCCGTTGATCTGTCGGCGCAGGCGCCGCTTTCTTCAGCTCCACCACGGGCGCACCGGTTCGCACCAGCGCATTAATGTCGAGGATCAAGACAATCCGGCCATCGCCAAGAATGGTGGCGCCGGAAATACCACGGATACCCGCCAGTTGCGGTCCCACCGTCTTGACCACAATCTCGCGGCTCGCGAGCATTTCATCGGTCAGCAGCGCCGCCGAATAATCGCCAGCGCGCACCAGGATCACCGGTATGTGCGCTTCGTCCTGCGGCAGGTTTGCGGCCTGGCCGCCGAGGTACATGCCAAGGTGGCGGAATTTGTAGGACTGCTCACCGTACTGGTAGCTGGGCTCGGCCTGGCTGAGCATGTTCTCCAGATCGGCGCGCGGGATACGTGCAACGCCTTCGACGGAAGGCAGCGGCAAGGCATACACCTCTTCGCCGGTGCGCACGATCAGCGCCTGTGTAATCGCGAGTGTAAACGGCAAGCGCACCGTGAAATTGGTGCCCTGCCCGGTCACCGATGAAATACGCAGCGATCCGCCGAGTTTCTTCACTTCGTTGGCCACGACGTCCATGCCCACACCGCGGCCGGCCGCCTGGGTAACCGCCGTGGCTGTTGAGAAGCCCGGCGTTAGAATCAATTCCATGATTTCTTCGTCGCTGACCTTGCTGTCGGGTTGCAGCATGTCGCGCTCGTAGGCTTTGCGCCGAATCGCATCGACGTCGAGCCCGCGGCCATCGTCCGCGATGTCGATGACCATTTCGGAGCCTTCGCGGTGCAGCCGAATGGTTATGCGCCCGACCGCCGACTTGTCGTTCGCCTGTCGTTCTTCCGGCAGCTCCAGCCCGTGCACGACAGCATTGCGTAGCATGTGTTCGAGTGGCGGCAGCATTTTGTCGAGTACCTGCCGGTCGAGTTCGCCCGAGGCGCCCTCGACGGCCAGTTCGGCGCGCTTGCCCGCCTCCTGGGCCGCCTGCCGAACGAGCCGTGTCAAACGTCCAACATGCCGTTCGAACGGCACCATGCGCGTACGCATCAGCCCGTCCTGCAGTTCTGCTGTCACGCGCGACTGCTGCACCAGCAAGCCTTCAGCCTCTGTCGTTAAACTCGCGAGCAGGTCCTTGAGGCTGCCAAGGTCGCTGGCTGATTCGGACAGCGCGCGCGAGAGCTGCTGGATAGTTGAATACCTGTCGAGTTCCAGCGGGTCAAAGTCTCGTGCGACCAGCGTGTCCTGGTGGCCATGCATGATCTGCGCTTCGGTTTCCATTTCCAGCTTGCGTAGCTGATCACGCAAACGCGCAACTGTCTGCTCAAGCTCGTCGACATGGAATTCGATGGAACTGACCTGCTGGCTCAGACGTGAGTGATAAATACTGATCTCGCCTGCGGCATTCAGCAGGTCTTCGAGCAAATCGGCATCGATCCGCGCGAATTCCTGGCGCGCCTCGGTGCCGCGCACCGCGCGCAATTCAGCGGTTTTCTTCGGTGCTTCGGCGGCCGCTGCAGGTACCGGATCGGCGTCGGTGACGGCCTCGGGTTCAGCTTCAGGTTCAGAGTCAGGTTCAGGCTCAGAATCGGCGGGCTCTTCTGGCGCCGGACCCGTCGCTGGCGTGGCCGGTTGCATGCCAATGTCGGCAGTCTCGACAGTCGCGTCCGCGGCCGTGAAGTCGACGAGCGGCTCATCAGCGGCCACGGACTCGAGCGGTTTGTCATCCACCGGCGTGTCGACGATCACCATGCTGACCGTGTCTTCGGGCTCCATCGTAAAGCTTGCAGCAGGCTCCTGCGGTGCCGGTGCCTCGGCTTCCACCGGCGTTTCCTCGGCAAGTGCGAACCCGGCATTGGCCTGCTTGATGCGCTGCTCCAGTTCGCTGGCAGCCTTAACCGGCTTACCGGCAATAACGGTATCGCGCATGCGGTGCAGCTCATCGATGCTGCGTTGCAGAAGCTCTTCAATCGTCGCGGATGCTTCAATTCGGCCATCATCGACAGAGATCAGCAGCGTCTCAATTTCATGGCTCAGATTGCCCATCGCCGTGATGCCGGCCATTCTCGCGCCACCCTTGAGCGTGTGCAGGTGGCGTTTCAGTTCTTCTACAGCGGGGCGTGCCGTCTTGTCCTGTGACCATTCGACAAAGGCCTTGTCAGCCGCTTCGAGCAATTCGGCTGACTCCTCGGTAAAGATCGCGGCGATCTCGGCATCGTAGTCCGCCTCTTCGCTGCCGGTTTCTTCACGCTCAATCTGCGGCGGCGGCTCAAGCGTTTCCTCAACAACCGGCGGAGCCGCTTCAGTGACAGGCGGCTCATCCGCAGCAATCACGTCGGGGACATCGACCTCAGTATGGTCAGGTGCCTGCACCGCGTCCGTAAGGCGCGCAATGTGCGCGATAAGCGCTGTGTAGTCTGCACGCTCGCGTTCTGGCTGATTAATGTCGGCCACGATGGCGGCGATAGCCCGGGACCCTGCCCGCAAGGCATCGAGACCCGATTTTTCGAAACCCACCTTGTAGTCGTAAACACGTCGTACGAAACGGTTCAGCGCGCCGGCAACCGCAACACCGCGCTCTACGTTGGCCATGTTCGCGCTGCCATGCAGTGTGTGGCAGGCGCGATGCAACTTGTCCGTTACTTCGAACGGTGCACTGTGGCCTTCGCAGGCGCTTAGGAATTCGTCGATGACCTGCAGGTGGCCCGCGGTCTCCTTGGAGAAGATATCCAGCAGCACCGGGTCCATCTCAAGCGCCTGCTCTTCTTCCTCAGGCTCCTCACCGGGCACGTCGATCGTCAGCACAGCCGCGTTCGGGTCACCCTCAGCAAAAGCATTTGCACGTGCGATGTAGAGGTCTATGTTTGCTTTCGGACGAGTACCGACTTCGAGCTGTTCGACCAGTTCCGGAACGGCGTCCGCCGCTTGCAGAATAAACTGCACCATCGGTGGCGTGCGGGTAAGTGTGCGGTTGATCAGGCGATTGAGCAGGTTCTCAACGCTCCAGGCAAACTCACCCATGCGCTCCGCACCCACCATGCGACCGCTGCCCTTGAGCGTGTGGAAGGAACGACGCACGGTAATAAGCGTTTCCATGTCGTCCGGCGCTTCACTCCAGGCAGGCAACTTGCGCTTGATCGATGCAATCTCTTCCTTCGCTTCCTCGATAAACAGCTCAAGCAATTCCGGGTCGAGGTGTTCTGCATCTGTGGCGACCACGGGCAAGGGCTGTGGCGCCTGCGGCTTCGCCGGTGGCGCGGCATCCGCCGCGGCGGCCGCTTCAATGTCAATCTGTGGAATGCGCGCGGTGGCGGCAGCGGGCTGTTCGTCAGCCTGCTGCTTGAAGCGCGCCTCAACATCGCGTAACACCGCAAGACAGGCCTCGGCGTTGTCGAGCATGTACCACGGGTCAGAGCGGCCGGCCTTCACCGTCTCCATGTAGTACTCGATACTCACGATGGCATCCGCCAGCCGGTCGGTTTCTTTCTGGCTCAGTTGTGCAGGTCCGCCTGCCTTGAGCATCATCACGATCAGCTGCCCGACGCGTTCGACGACCTCCATCGCTCGGGTCTTGTTCAGCATCATCAGGCCAGCCTTGATGCCGCGCAGCAGCGACGGCAGGCTGTCGAGCCCCTGTGACGTCGCCTGCGAGCCCATGCTCTGGCTGACGGTTTCCTTAATGCGGGCGAGATTGATAATGCACTCGCGCATCACCGATTCGGCTACCTGCCGGTAATCGGCCGCTTCAGCGGGCGGCAGGTCCTGCCGGTTTGCAGGGCTTGCTTCCTGCGGCGCGGTCAGCCGCAACAATTGCTGATCCAGGCGATCTTCAACGCGCAACAGCGTCGACGCGATATCCAGAATGATCTGGTCACTCGCAACCCCGCCGCGCTCTACGACAGACTTCAGACGATCGATTTCACCGTCGATGTCACTGCGCAGCTCGCCCAGCCCCAGCACGCCCAGCGTATCCGAGATTTTCTTGAGCAGCTCGAGTTGCGGCACGAGATCGGCCGACTTGTTGCGGCCCGTACGCACGAAGATATCCAGCACGTCCTTGACCCGCGCCAGGTCTTCCTTGATGGCTGCAGCGACCGTCTTCATGAGCTTTACGCTGGGCGCCGACAGCGCATCCCGTGCTTTTTCAACCTGCTCGTCGCCCGGCAGCAATTCCGAAAGATTAAACGCGGCACGAATCTCGCTGATACGTTCACCGGCAGTCGCTGAGCGCGCAACGTAATAAAGCAGATTGTTCAGAAGATCGGCGACCGGGTGCGCGTCATACGCAGCCACCCCTTCATCAATCACGTATTTGATCTGCCTGTCTGTCTGGCCAAGCAGGCGTTTCAGTGCAACCGACGTTTCAAGTCCGCCATTTTGCAGGGCTTCGAGCACACCACCGACCACCCACCAGAGCTGGTACATGTCGTCGCGCGTTGCCGCGTTCTCAAGCGCACTCGCGACTTTCGACAGCGTTTCCAAATGCCGCCTGGTTTCGCCACCCTTGATCCAGCCAAGCAGTGCGAGCTGGAACTTGGGCCGCAGGCGCCTCGATACTTCAACCGGTTCGGCCCCGCTGCCGGCGCGGTCTGAAATTGATTTGTCGGCCCGGCGCGGCGACAGGTTGAGTAACAGCAACGTACCCTCGGACAGCAGGGGTTCGCCGCGCGCTGCACGCAAGTCATTCAGCATCGGCAGCAATACGAGCGCAATATCGCGACCGCCGCCAAGCAGTCTCTCGATATAAATGGGCAACTGCACCATTGAACGGGTCAATGCATCCAGGCCATCTTCCCGGCCTTTGCCCGGGCGCAATGTCACGAGGTATTTGCAGGCCAGCTCCATCTCTTCGACGAGCAATGCCGCGCCATAGGTTTCACTGATCTGCAGCGCACCCCGCACCTGGTGCAGCAATTCGCCTGCACGGCTCAATGCCGCTGTGCCACCGCGGCCGTCTACGCAGTCCTCCAGCGCGAGGTGGGCATTGCGTATCGTCTCGTTCAGCTCGGTGCTGATGATCGACAACGCCCGCACAGGACTCTCGTCCATGCCCGCCGTGCGTACTTGCTCTGTGCCGGTAGTGCCCGTCATCTGCGCGTTCGTCTTCGTGTCCGTTGTGTCTGGCGGGGACTAGCCCGCGCTCGCCTGTCGCTGTTCTTTATCCGGCCCCGCGTCCGCCGTTGGCGAACGCAAAGGCGCGGCCGACATGGCCTGGCGCGGCAAGGTGAAGCCCGCGACGCTCTTTCTTAGTTGCGAGGCAAACTCGGACAGCTTCGAGATAGCGGCGGCGGTTGCCGTCGTTGCCTTGCCGGTTTGCTCGCTGATCTCGCTAAGGCGCTTCGTGCGCCGCGTAACATCGGCCGCAGAGCTGGCCTGTTGCCGCGCCGAACTTGAAATATTCTGTACCAGGCTCGCGATCTGGTTTGAGACCTGCTCGATCTCCACCAGCGCGGCGCCCGCGTTTTCGGCCAGTAACGCACCGCCGACCACGTCGGTAGTACTGCGTTCCATCGACACGACAGCTTCCTTTGTGTCTGCCTGAATCGTGCTAACCAGCACTTCTATCTGGCGAGTGGCGTTCGTCGATCGTTCGGCCAATCGCTGTACTTCATCGGCAACCACGGCAAAGCCGCGACCTGCTTCGCCGGCCATGGATGCCTGGATCGAGGCGTTGAGTGCCAGGATGTTGGTCTGCTCGGCAATGTCGTTGATAAGCTCAACAATATTGCCGATTTCCTGCGAGCTCTCACCCAGCCGTTTGATACGTTTCGACGTATCCTGGATCGTTTCGCGAATCGTGTTCATACCGTCGATTGTGCGGCGCACGGCTTCACCGCCCTTGTGCGCAACTTCCACCGAGTGCCGCGCCACGTCGGACGAGCGTTCAGCATTGCCGGAAACTTCTTCAATAGAGCTGGCCATCGACACAATGGAATCGGTTGCAGCATTGATTTCTCTGGTCTGATTTTCCGCCGCGCGTGCCATGTGCGCCGCCGTGTTCTCGGTCTGTTTCGCTGCCGAGTCCACCATGATCGCGGTTTCGTTAACCGTCGTTACGAGCTTTCTGAGTTCTTCAATCGCATAGTTGAAAGAGTCGGCAATCGTGCCCGTGATGTCCTCGGTAACCGTGGCCTCGACAGTCAGGTCACCGTCAGCCAGGCTGCCCATTTCATCGAGCAGCCGCAGGATAGCCTGCTGGTTACGCTCATTCTGCTCCGCCTGTTCCTTGGCGGCGCGCTCAAACACGGCCGATTTCGAGTTCAGTGACAAGAGCAGGAGAACGAGCAGCAGGCTCAATGCGATTAATGCCAGCGGCAGCCAGTTGCTTTGCAGGAACCCCGGCAAGACGCTGCCTGCCGACGAACCCGTGAAACCGTTGCCCATCAACCGATCCGCCGCCGCATGCAGGTCATTCTGCATGGCACCGAGATCGGCGATCTGCCCTGCGCTCGCGCTCAGGCGATCGACGGCCGGCTCGAGGGTTGCCATCAGTTCTTCGAGCGGCGCCACGACCAGTTCACGGCCTTCGGCATTCAGTGGCCGCACATCAAGGTTGCTGGCAGCGCCCGCCAACGCATTACTGACTTCGCGCAGAAACCTTGCGTCTTCGATGACCTCGGCGGCACGGGCCGCCGGATCATCGCTGCTCACCAGGGACGTTGCCGTGCTGGCAAGCCGGCTGGCCCGTTGCTGGAATTCCTGCACGATCGCCGTGCTTGGCGTTCGGTTAATAAGTTCGCTCGAAAGCGCCAGCATGGCATTGGCACTTGCGGCAATTTCCCCGCCCGCCGCGTGCAGGGTTTCGATTTCTGTACGTTTTGCCAACAGGGCTGTCGCTTTTGACTCAAGCTGCAACCAGTCCGCCGATTCGCCCGGCACCTGGCCCGCACCGCGCCGCAGTTCAGCAAGTCGCTGCAAGCCGCTGTTGAGCGCCTCGAAACCACCCTCGTCGCCGAGTAGCGCACGATCGGCTCGTTCCGGCATCGCTTGCGACAGGGCGGCCAGTTCGGCGGCAGCCGGGTTGGCACCTTCCGAGCGCAGGAAGACCAATGCGGCGGCAGCGATCAACGCAAACACGACCACGATCGTAAGTAGGCGAAACAGTGACGATGTTTCTTCGGTTTTAGCCATGACGTTTCTCAATTATGCGTTGGCGCCAGTTTCATTCTGCGGCTGCCTGCAAAAATAAATTGCTCTCGATCAAGTCGAAGAGATTGAATACCGGCCAGTTTTCGTTGCCTCGCTCGAAGGCACCGGCCAGGAACCGGTCACAGCGAACGATGGTCTGCGGCACGGTGCTGGTTTTTTCTTCGTTCATGAAACGACGAAAGCCAATCACTTCGTCGACGACAAGTCCTGCGGGAATTTCGCGGTGATTAACTGAAATTACACGGGTTGTGCGGCGCAGACTGGTGCGCCCGCTGCCCAGTAAAAGTTTGAGGTCGACCAGCGGCAGCAGGTGACCGCGCAGGTTGGCAATGCCCAGCATCCAGCGCTTGGCGCCGGGTACCCGGGTCATGGCTTCCGGCAACATCAGCACTTCACGTACCTGCTCGCGATTGGCAATAAAACGCTCTTCACCGATGCGAAACCCGACACCGACCCATTCGCTTGCACCGGGCGCACCGCTCGCGCCGCTGTGCGCGGTGGCGCTGCGCCGCTCGATTTCCCGCAACAACTCAAACGGTTGTTTTACCAGCGTTGCGAGGTCAACCGCGTTATGCATGCTGCGAGCCCATTCAGGCAGCCATCACCTTGTTAATCATTTCGACCAGCTGTTTTTCGGCCACGGGCTTCACAAGGTATTCCACGGCCCCCTGGCGCATGCCCCAGATCTTGTCCGTTTCCTGGTCTTTGGTGGTGATGATAATGACCGGTATACCGGCGGTCTCCGGATCCTGGCTGAGTTTCCGGGTCGCCTGGAATCCGTTCATGCCGGGCATTACGACATCCATCAGGATGCAATGCGGCCGCGCCTGTCGCGCTTGCTTAATGCCCTCTTCTCCGCTGTCGGCAACCAGCGTATCAAGGCCATTCTTCTCCAGCATGCTCTGGAACAGGTGCAGCTCGGTTGGCGAGTCGTCAATAATAAGTACCGTGGACATTCACAGCTCTCCGATTAATTGATCTGGTTCGATATAGCGCCAAGCAGTTCGTCCTTGGTGAACGGCTTGGTGAGGTACTGCTCGGAGCCGACAATGCGGCCGCGCGCGCGATCGAACAGTCCGTCCTTGCTGGACAACATGATGACCGGTGTTTCTTTGTAAACCTTGTTGTGCTTGATCAGCGAACAGGTCTCGTAGCCGTCGAGGCGCGGCATCATAATGTCCACAAAAATCAGGTCAGGCTGGTGATCGGCGATCTTCGACAACGCGTCGAATCCATCGATTGCCGTAAATACCTGGCAACCTTCTTTCGTTAGCAGCGTTTCCGCCGTGCGACGAATCGTCTTGCTATCGTCAACAACGAGAATCTTGAGGCCACTCAGACTTCGAGATGCTTTAACTGACACCGGATATCCTCCAAACCCGAATACAAGAATGCAGGCGCCCACACCTGCAATGCCTTCGGGAAAACCGACTTGTACCATATTGACATAAGTCCTGCTACGACCCCTAACCCAGACCCCAAAATTCTTGTTAATTCCGAGGCTTGCTGTGCAAATTCGGAGCGGTATAGTGGGTCGCTCTGATTCCTGCCAGGTTTTTCTCGTCATGCCCGATAAAGCACTCCGCGTCGGTGTCGTCATGGACCCGATTCACTCAATCACGCCGAAAAAAGACAGCTCGCTGGCCATGCTGCTGGAAGCCACGCGGCGAAATGCCGAAATTCACTATTTCGAGCAAGCCGATCTGCGTATTTTCGCGGGCCAGGCGCGCGGTCGATCCCGACGTCTTGAGGTCCGGGACAATCATGACGCGTGGTTCGAGTTCGGTTCCGAGCAAGACATCACACTTGGCGACCTTGATGTCATATTGATGCGTAAAGACCCTCCATTTGACATGGAATTCGTCTATACGACGTACATTCTGGACCGCGCAGCGGCCAGTGGCTGCCTGATTGTCAACAATCCGCAGGCGCTGCGGGATATGAATGAAAAGGCCTATACCGCCTGGTTTCCTGACTATACGCCGCTTACGCTGATTACCCGCTCGATGGACGATATGCGCGCTTTCCTGGCGGAACACGGTCATGTGGTCGTCAAACCGCTGGATGGGATGGGCGGCAAGTCTATCTTCGTCATCAAGAAGGGCGATAACAACGCCAATGTCATTTTCGAGACGCTCACCGATTACGGACGGCGTTTTGCGATGGCGCAGGAGTTCATTCCCGAGATTACGCTGGGCGACAAGCGTATTTTGCTGATAGACGGCGAACCGGTGCCCTACGCACTGGCACGGATCCCCTCGGCCGACGACAACCGCGGCAATCTCGTCATGGGCGCCACGGGCAAAGGCCAGCCTTTGTCCGCCAGGGACCGGGAAATCTGCGCGGCGGTAGGACCGGTCCTGCGCGAGCGGGGGGTGATATTCGCGGGCCTCGATGTGATTGGTGACTACATGACCGAGGTGAACGTCACGAGCCCGACTGGAATTCGGGAACTCGACCGCCAGTTTGACCTGAATATCGCAGGCCTGATGTTTGATGCGATTGAACGCAGGCTGGCGTAGCGCGCTGACACTGCTTGCGCTGCTCGCAAGTGCTTGCGATGCAGGGCGTGATTTCCGGCACGACTTTGTCGCGTTGGGTACCGTCGTTACAGTGACAGCCTACGGTGTTCGCGAGCAGGAATTTCGCTCGGCCACGAATAGCATCGAGGCTTACTTCGCGAAAATCGGCAACGAGTGGTACGTGGACACGCCGGGGGAACTGCGCCGTGCCAACGAGGCCATTGCTGCCGGCCAGCCCGTCAAGGTGTCGGCCGCACTCAAGGAGCTGATCGAGGCCGCGACGGTCTATGAGTCCCTGTCTGACGGGCTGTTTAACATTTGTATCGGTCGCACAATCCGGCTGTGGGGGTTCTATGCCGCCACGCCGCAGCCCGCGCGAGTACCCGATCCGGCGCAGATTAAAGCCTTACTCGCATCCGGCCCTGGCACCGCCCAGCTAAGCTGGGATGGCCTGACGCTCAGGTCGGCGAACCCGGACATCCGGCTCGATGTTGGCGGCATTGCCAAAGGTGCGATCGCACTGAATGCAAACCGGATTCTGCGGGCACACGGCATCGACAATGCGATCGTTAACATCGGCGGCGACCTTGCCGTCGCCGGACAGGTTAACGGGCGTGACGCGCGTATAGGCATCCGCGCGCCGGACGGCGGCCCGCCACTCGCAATGCTTGATGTGCACAGCGGCGAGGCGGTTTTCACCTCGGGCAACTACGAACGTTTTGTGGAGATTGACGGCCAGCGCTATACGCACATCCTCGACCCGACAACCGGGCGGCCGGTCGAGCACACGGCATCAGTTACCGTCGTGCACACAGACCCGGTGCTGGCCGACGCAGCCGCCACAGCGCTGCTGGTGGGCGGCCCCGAGCGCTTCGCCGCCCTGGTAACCCGCTTTGAACTGCGCTACGCATTGCTGATCGACAAGGGGGGTGACACAAGTCTCACTTCGGGGATGGCCGAGCGGTTACACTGGGCGCAGCCGTTTCAGGAGCGTGCAGTCACAGGACCTGGAACTTGATTCACAGCGCAACTTTGGCAGATGATGCGCGCGTGCTGACACGCCGCGCGACGCACCCGCTAACTCATTTATGGCTAATACCGCAGTAACCCTGGATCCGCTCGACGAGCTTCGGCTGGTCGCTAGACCGGCAACCGACCGTTTGCCGGCCATGCTGTTTCTTGCGGCCTTGATTCACGGTGTTTTGATTCTGGGCATCGCATTTAACCCGGCGATATCGGATATGTTTGCAGAAGCCATATCGCTGGAAGTAACCATCGTCGCCGACCCGGACCAGTACATTGACCGGCCTGATCGGGCCGAGTACCTCGCACAAGCCAGCCAGCAGGGTGGCGGCAATACAACCGAGCAAGTGCGGCCATCCGCCACGCCGGAAAGCGCCGCGCCAGTCGACAACCTTGGCAAGGAAGACGGCGATGCGTTTGTCGACTCCACCACCCACCAGCGACGCGCCGACGAATTGCTCGCAACCACGCGGCAGCAGGAGCTGAAGCTGCCCAATGACCCGCGCACACAACCGCACCCGGATGAAAGCATCGCGCTTGCTCTCGAGAAAGGCAACGACGCCACGCTGCCACTGCCGCAGGAAAGCCAGGCCAACCTGTTGATTCACGATGACGATCCGCGCCAGCTCGTGATTAGCGCCGACACCAGCGAATCGAATGTCGCGTTGTACCTGGATGCCTGGAAGCGCCGCATCGAAGCGGTGGGCCAGGAGTATTTCCCGGAACTGGGCGACCTGAACGGCATTTCCGGCAGTCCCACACTGGAAGTCAGCATCAGCGCGAGCGGCGAGCTGGCCGATGTCATCATTCGCAAATCATCGGGGTCGGCTACGCTGGACCAGGCGGCACTGGATATTCTGCGCCGCGCCTCGCCATTTGACCCCTTTCCGAAAGAAATCCAGACCGACTACGATTCGCTGCGCTTTGCGTACAAGTGGTTGTTTGCTGAGGACCTGACAGCAACGACCGCACGCGTCAACCAGCGCTGACAACGCACCTCCCGGTTGTACCTGCTCGAATCTCGACCGATACTTGCAGCCATGGATGCCAACGACTCACTGGCCAATCAGCTGCTCATCGCCATGCCAGGCATGGACGACCCCAATTTCAGCAGCACCGTTACCCTGATTTGTGAACACAACAAGGAAGGTGCCCTCGGTATTGTAATCAACCGGCCGCTGAGCATGAAACTCGGCGGACTGTTCGAGCAGCTTGAGCTGCCGGACAGCGATCAGGCCGCGGCAGAAAAGCCGGTCCTGCTGGGCGGCCCGGTCGGGCCGGAACGCGGCTTCGTGCTGCACGATGCCGCGCACAGCTACGAACACTCTCTGGCGGTTTCCGGCCAGATCAAGCTTACTCTTAGCCGCGATATCATCGACGCCATGGCAGCCGGGCAAGGGCCGCAGAAATCGCTAGTTGCGCTGGGCTATGCGGGTTGGGAGCCCGGGCAACTTGAACAGGAAATGCTGGCGAACTCCTGGCTAACCGTCACGGCCACACCCGATCTTGTTTTTGATCTGCCGTTCGCCGACCGCTGGTCGGCCGCCGCCGGTACGCTTGGGATCGACATCAGCCAAATGTCGCCCGAAGCAGGTCATGCCTGAGCCGGCGACCCTCGGCGCCGCGGCAACCATCATTGCGTTTGACTTTGGCCAGCGCCGGATTGGCATGGCTGTCGGACAGTCAGTCACGCGCTCAGCCAGCCCGTTGGGTGTTATCGACAACGGACCGGGTGGGGCCGATCACGAATCGATCCGGCGACTCATTAAAGAGTGGCGCCCGGACCTGCTGGTAGTCGGAATGCCGTTGCACGCCGACGGGTCGGCGAGTGCGGTTAGCGAGGCCGTGCTCGAATTCATGCGCCATCTCGAATGCTACGAGCTGCCCGTCGTGACCATCGACGAGCGCCACAGCTCGCAGGAGGCCGAACAACGGCTGGTGGCCGCGCGCCGCTCCGGGGCGCGCGGAAGAATCCGGAAAAAGGACATCGATGCCGCCGCTGCCGTCTGTATCGCCGAGCGCTATTTGCGGCACCCGGAACTCGGCCGGCCCGCGGACGGGACGGCAGGCTCCTGAGCATCATCGCCATGCATCGGCGCGCACTGAGCCTGGTCCGAATGGCCCGGTGGATTCCATTGCCGGCGATTCTGAGTAGAATGCACGCGCGATGACAGCCGACCCCCGCCTCCAGACCCTGCCTGACGAAGCCGCCCTGCAACTGCATGCGGATGGCTCGCTGCGGCACCTGTTAACGCTCAAGGATCTTGATCGCGACCTGATAATCGCGCTGCTGGATGAGGCTGAAAGCTACCTGGCGCCGGCTGGCGCGCTGCCGGTGCGCAGTGATGCACTGGCAGGACGCACCGTCGGCAACCTGTTTTTCGAACCCAGTACCCGCACCCGCGCCTCTTTCGACCTCGCCGGGCGGCGGCTCGGTGCGGACGTGCTCAATCTTGACGTCAACACTTCGTCGCGCAAGAAAGGCGAAAGCATTCTCGACACCATCTACACGCTGCAGGCAATGGCCGTCGATATCATGGTCGTACGCGATGCCGGCGCAGGCGTGCCTGCGTTTATCGCACAGCACGTACAAGACTTTGTCAGTGTCCTGAACGCGGGTGAGGCCGACGTATCGCACCCGACTCAGGGCCTGCTGGACCTGTTGACCATCCGGCAACACCGTGATGATTTCGCCAACATGACCGTCGCCATCGTTGGCGATATACGCCATTCGCGGGTTGCCCGGTCTGCCGCCTGCGGTTTGCAAACACTGGGCGTTGGCGAGCTTCGGCTCGTGTCGCCGCCAGCGATGGCGCCAGCAGACGGCGAATTCGCATCCGCGCGGGTTCTCGACAATCTGGAGGACGGCCTGCGCGACGCCGACGTTGTCATGGCGCTGCGCATCCAGAAGGAACGTATTGATGATCTGGAGGGCATCCCCGGTACCGACGAATACGCCGCCAGCTTCGGTATCAACGCAGAACGCATGCAACTGGCCAAACCGGACGCCATCGTCATGCACCCGGGGCCGATGAACCGGGGCGTGGAAATCGATGGCAGCCTGGCCGACGGTCCGCGCTCTGTGATTACCCGCCAGGTCACCAATGGTGTCGCCGTACGCATGGCCGTGCTTGCGCATGTCGCACGCGCAATGGGCCGCACATGAGTACGCCTGCATCGATCGAGCGCCGCAAACATGCGCAACGCAACCGCGACAGTATCTTTATCGAAGAAGGCGAATTGCTCCGCGTCGAGGCTTTCGCCGGCGATCAGTTCATCCAGCGCATCCGGGTGCCACAATGTGCGGCTGCCGCAAAGCCCGGCAACTTCATTCATATTACCTGCGATGCAACCCTGCCGATGCGCCGGCCGTTGTCAATCATGCGCGTACAGGACGACTGGATCGAAGTACTGTTCAAGAAAGTCGGCGATGGCATGCACGCGCTGTCGAAAAAGCGCGTCGGTGACAAACTCAGCGTGCTTGGTCCGATCGGTCAACCGTTCAATCCCGACCCGGAAAAGCCACGGGCACTATTGATCGGCGGCGGTGTCGGCATCCCGCCAATGGTGTTTCTCGCGGACAAGCTGCGGCACGATGATACTTTCGAGCCACTTGCCATTCTGGGCTCCGAACTGCCTTTTCCCTTCGAGTTAGGCCAATCACAGATTCCCGTCGCCGGCATCGATGCGGACACAAACAGCACGATGCCGCTCATGGAGCGCTGGGGGATCCCTGCGAGACTGACCAGCCTTGCGGGTTTCGACGGCTGTCACCGCGGCTATGTAACGGAACTCGCTGAACAGTGGCTCACTCGCCTGAGCCCCGAAGCGCTTGCCACGGTCAAGATTTTCTCTTGCGGCCCCACGCCGATGTTGCGCGCTGTTGCCGATCTGGCGGCACGCTATGGCGTCGCTTGCGAAGTCTCGCTTGAGGAATTCATGGCCTGTGCCGTCGGTGGCTGCGCCGGATGCGTCGTCCGCATCAGGACTGAAAACGGCGATGCTATGCAGCGCGTTTGTGTTGACGGTCCGGTCTTCGACGCATCCAGCGTCGCCTGGTAAACGCCGCTTCTGCGGCGCAACTCCTGATGCTTTGACACCGGACGGTGTGCTTTGAGTTTTGAGCGCCTGGCATCAGTCATCTCCGGTCTGACAAGGGTGACGCAGGCTGTGAATGCAAAATACGGCGGCATCCTGTGGCATAGTTGCTGGCCTGTACGATAACTTAAGGTTTCAGGCCTGAGGGTTCCGCGACCATGCACCGATTTCCGATTTCAGCCCTGTTGCTCGGCCTGCTAACAGCACTGACTGGCTGTTCCGGCGTTCCCGAAGGCGCCACACCGGTGAACAATTTTTCTTTGCAACGCTACCTCGGCACCTGGTACGAAGTTGCACGCCTTGACCATCGCTTCGAACGCGGCCTGTCCAATGTGACGGCAGAATACAGGCTGCGCGATGACGGCAAAGTCCGTGTGGTCAACCGAGGTTTCGATGCGGGCAGTAACGAGTGGAATGAGGCTGAGGGCAAAGCGAAGTTTGCTGGCGCCGAAGACGTAGGGCAACTGGAAGTCAGCTTCTTTGGCCCCTTCTACAGTTCGTACAACATTATCGAACTCGACCACGAAAACTATGAATACGCGCTCATCGCCGGTTACAACCTCGACTATCTCTGGATCCTGGCTCGCTCACCCGAACTCGACCCCGCGATTGTTGCACGCCTGGTGGGCAAAGCACGTGAGCTTGGCTTTGCGACGGACGAGCTGATTTACGTGGAGCACGAATGACAGAGCGCGCAGCGCACTGTCCGCGGGCCTGATTAGCCGCCGAAGTTAATCTTCGCTTCGAGGTTGGACCGCGAATCAGCGTGCGACATGGCCTCTTCGAGCGTAATCGTCCCTGCTTTGTAAAGATTGAGCAACGCATCGTCAAAGTTCTGCATGCCCTGCTCGCCCGACTCCTTGTGCGCCTCTTTGACGGCCGAAATATCACCCTTCAGGATCAGGTCCTTGATATGGGGTGTATTCAGCATGAGCTCGACAGCCGCAACACGCTTGCCGTTGCGCCCACGAACAAGGCGTTGCGACAGGATGGCGCGCAGGTAGTGCGCCAGGTCCATAAACACCTGTGAGTGATGATCCTGAGGATACAGATTGATAATGCGATCGAGAGTTTCCGGTGCGTTGTTCGAATGCACGGTCGCCATAACAAGGTGCCCGGTACCGGCCATGTCGAGTGCCGACTGCATGGACTCACGGTCACGAATCTCACCGATCTGCACAACGTCGGGTGCCGCACGGAGCGCACTTTTTAGCGCCCGGCCATAGGACTTGGTATCGAGACCGACTTCGCGTTGGTTAACGATTGACTGCTTGTTCGGGTGCAGGAATTCAATCGGGTCTTCAATCGTAATAATGTGTGATGATGTCTTTTCATTGCGATGATTAATCATCGCCGCCAGCGTGGTCGACTTACCTGCACCGGTTGCACCCACCATCAGGATCAGGCCGCGACGCAGCATCGTCAGGTCCTTTAGCTGCTCGGGCATGCCGAGCTCCTCGAGGGTGGGCATTTCGTTGGTGATGTAGCGCAGGACTATGCCCACGTTGCCGCGCTGATGAAAAATATTGACACGGAACCGCCCGAGGCCTGGCTCGGAGATAGCGAAGTCAATCTCGAGCTCACGCGTAAAATAATCGAGTTGCTCGTCGTTCATGAGCTCGATGGCCGCCTGCTTAACCATTTTCGGCGTCAGTTCGAGCTTGTTAACGGGCATGATCTTGCCTTCGATCTTGATCTTGGCAGGCGCATACGGGGCGAAGAAAAGGTCCGAGGCCTTTTTTTCAACCATCAGTTTGAATAGCGGCTTGACGTTCATGCTCGTTGTTATTCCTTAATCAGGCCGGCTCAGAAAGTCTGCGCCGTATCCTCTTCCATTATGTGCAGGCTTTCGCTCTGCTGATCGGCAATCGACGAGTCGCGCTTACTTTCCAGCTTGACGCGCAGGCGCAGTTCGTTCTTCGAATCGGCATTGCGCATGGCCTCTTCGTAGGAAATAACGCCGGACTCGTACAGATCGAACAGGGCCTGATCGAAAGTCTGCATGCCGAGTCGCGTGGACTTGGCCATGATTTCCTTGATCTGCCCGACTTCACCTTTGAATATGAGGTCCGCTACCAGCGGCGTATTCAGCATGATTTCCATCGCCGCGATGCGGCCGATGCCGCCTTCGCGCGGTATCAGGCGTTGCGAAATGAATGCCTTGGTGTTCAGCGACACGTCCATGAGCAATTGCTGACGACGTTCTTCGGGGAAGAAGTTAATAATGCGATCCAGTGCCTGGTTGGCGCTGTTGGCATGCAGGGTTGCGAGACACAGGTGACCTGTCTCGGCGAACTGGATGCCGTATTCCATCGTTTCCTTGTCGCGAATCTCGCCGATAAGAATGACGTCCGGCGCCTGGCGCAACGTGTTCTTCAGTGCCGCATGCCAGGTCTCGGTATCGACACCCACCTCGCGCTGGGTAATTACGCAACCGCGGTGCGGATGCACGTACTCAACCGGGTCTTCGATAGAAACGATGTGCCCGCGTGAATTCTCGTTGCGGTGACCGATCATCGCTGCAAGCGTGGTTGACTTACCCGAGCCTGTTCCACCCACTACGATGACCAGGCCGCGCTTGTTCATGACGACGTCTTTCAGGATCGGTGGCAGCTCGAGGTCTTCGAGCGTCGGGATTTCCGTGGTGATGGTACGCAATACCGCGCCGACATAGCCCTGCTGAATGAATGCGCTGACACGAAAACGGCCAATACCCTGCGGCGAAATTGCGAAGTTGCATTCCTTGGTCGCATCAAATTCCTTGACCTGCTTGTCGTTCATGATGGAACGCACCATGATCGCGGCCTGGTCGGGCGACAATGGTGTGTCCGTCGCCTTGTGGATGGTGCCGTCGACCTTAATTGCCGGCGGAAAACCGCAGGTCAGGAACAGGTCGGAACCATTGCGTTCCACCATTTTCCTGAGCAGGTTCTGCGTCAGCCGTACCGCTTGTTCGCGTTCCATTTTTGCCTGTCTCCCGTGCGGGCAAGCTGTTGCCAGCCCTAGAAATTCTCTTTGTTAACCGCTCTGAAGCGAGCTTCTTCCTTATTGATCAGACCTTTCGCCATCAGTTCAGCGAGGTTTTGGTCAAGCGTATGCATGCCCGAACCCTGGCCCGTCTGGATTGCGGAATACATCTGCGCAATCTTGCCTTCGCGAATCAGGTTTCGGATGGCGGGTGTGCCGATCATGATTTCATGCGCGGCAACGCGGCCACCGCCGATTTTCTTGAGCAGGGTCTGGGAAATTACGGCGCGGAGCGATTCGGACAACATGGCACGAACCATGTCTTTTTCCGCGGCCGGGAATACGTCGACAATACGGTCAATCGTTTTTGCCGCCGAACTTGTATGCAGGGTGCCGAAGACCAGGTGACCGGTTTCTGCCGCCGTGAGCGCAAGGCGGATCGTCTCAAGGTCGCGCAGCTCGCCGACGAGGATGACATCCGGGTCTTCACGCAGAGCTGATCGCAGCGCTTCGTTGAAGCCCAGCGTATCCCGATGCACCTCACGCTGGTTGATCAGCGACTTCTTCGACTCGTGCACAAACTCGATGGGATCTTCAATGGTCAGGATGTGATCGGGCTTGTTCTCATTGATGTAGTCGACCATTGCCGCGAGCGTGGTGGATTTACCCGAACCCGTCGGGCCCGTAACCAGCACGATGCCGCGCGGATGCATCGACAGGTCCTTGAAAATTTTCGGCGCACCCAGATCATCAAGCGTCAGGATTTCTGAAGGAATGGTTCGAAAGACCGCGGCCGAGCCACGGTTCTGATTAAACGCATTGACACGAAAACGCGCCAGTTTCGGAATCTCGAACGAGAAGTCGGTTTCCAGAAACTCTTCATAGTCCTTGCGCTGCTTGTCATTCATGATGTCGTACACCATGCTATTGACATCTTTGTGGGTCAGCGCCGGCATGTTGATCCGCTTGATGTCGCCATCAACACGAATCATCGGCGGAACCCCACCGGAGAGGTGTAAGTCAGACGCGTTGTTCTTTACCGAAAACGACAGTAGCTGGGCAACGTCGACGGCCATATTTCTCCCTCTGGCGAGTTCCTGATGTGGGCTCCGGACTTACCATAACCCGGAGCGATTCGAGGCCTAGTATAGCGAAGCACCCGGAGTAAAACGTGATTGGAGTCACGGAAAACTTAGCGTTAATCAAAGATTTGCTGGCAAAAGCCGCGCTCGAGGCCGGGCGTGAGCCCGAGTCCGTGCGCTTGCTCGCTGTCAGCAAGCGGCAGCCGCTGGAGAAGGTCCTCGAAGCCGCCGCTGCCGGGCAGCAGGATTTCGGTGAAAACCAGGTCCAGGAGGCACTGCCGAAGATTGAACAGAGTGCATCGCTCGGTCTGACCTGGCACTTCATCGGTCGCCTGCAGAGCAATAAAACACTTAAGATCGCCGAGCACTTTGACTGGGTTCACAGTATCGAACGACTGAAGATCGCGGAGCGGCTCAATGCACAGCGTCCTGCCGGCAAACCACCACTGAATGTGTGCCTGCAGGTAAATATCGATGACGAGCAATCGAAGTCCGGTCTGCGCCCGGTGGATGTGCCGGCACTGGCAGCAGCCGTTGGCAAACTGCCAAACCTGCGGCTGCGCGGCCTGATGTGCCTGCCAGCAATCCGGTCCGAGTTTGACGAGCAGCGCAAGCCCTTCAGGATTCTTCGCGAGCTGGCTGAATACGTATCATCCGACGCTATACCGCTCGACACGCTGTCGATGGGCATGAGTGACGACTATGCAGCGGCTATCGCCGAGGGCGCGACAATCGTTCGTATTGGCAGCGCAATTTTTGGACAACGAAAATGACAAAGAAAAACATTGGCTTTATCGGTGGCGGCAACATGACACGCGCAATCGCCGGCGGACTCGTTGACAGCGGCTTCGACGCCACCCAGCTTTTTATTGCCGAGCCCGATGCGACTGCGCGCAAGACCCTTGCTGAAGCCTTTCCGGCGAGCACGATCACCGCGGACAATGAGCAGGTCATGCGTACCGCAAGCAGCGTTGTACTGGCCGTGAAACCGCAGGTACTGCCCGCCGTATGCCGCGAGCTCACGCCGTCGGCGCAGGCGGCGAGACCGCTCGTGATATCGATCGCAGCCGGTGTGCGCAGCGCGGATATCGATAGCTGGCTCGGCGGCGGACTGCCTATCGTCAGGGTGATGCCAAACCAGCCGGCCCTGATCCGGCGCGGCATCTCGGGCGTGTACGCGAATCCGAACACCAGCGCCGCGCAAGTAGCCCATGCCGTGGCGATACTCGAAGCTGTGGGCAAAGTCGTGACTGTCAGCCGCGAAGCGGACATTGATACGGTGACCGCCGTGTCCGGCAGCGGACCTGCCTACTTCTTCCTGTTAATCGACATGCTGGCTGACGCGGGTGTCGAACTCGGGCTCGATGCCGATGCCGCAGCAAGCCTCGCCATCGAAACCGCCTGTGGCGCAGCGGAACTGGCTGCGCGTGAACCGCTGAGCATGCAGGAGCTGATCCGGCGCGTGCGTTCGCCGGGCGGCACGACAGAAGCAGCACTCGACAGCCTCGACGCCGCCAACGTCCGTGCTATCTTTGCGTGTGCCGTGAAAGCGGCGCGCGACCGCGCCGTTGTCCTCGCAGACGACGCTCACAACAACCAGTCGACCTAGAAGAGAAGCAGAAACCGGAAATGGGAAACAGCGCATACAGTGCCGTCATATTTATCATTCATTCCATCGCGCAGCTTTACCTGCTGGTATTGCTGCTGCGCTTGTTCTTGCCCTGGCTCGGGATCAACTTCAATAACCCGATCTCCCAGGGCATCCTGCGACTGACATCACCGTTGGTGATTCCGGTGCGCAGAATCCTGCCGCCAATCGGCAAGATCGATACGGCTACTTTGCTGGTCGCTTTCGGCATCCAGTATCTGAGCATATTCGTTATCGTGTTGATCCTGGGGCTCACGCCGTCGATCCTGCCAATCACCGTAACAGCTATTGTCGAACTCGCGATCCTGACCATTCGGCTGTTCGTCTTTGCGATCATCATCCGGATTGTCCTGAGCTGGATCAGCCCGGCGGGCAGCTACAACCCGGCCATCGCCGTTATCGATGCCATCACCGAACCCGTGCTGCGACCCTTCCGGCGCCTCGTGCCGCCCATCGGAGGGCTCGACATCTCGCCAATATTTGCGATCATTTTGCTGTCGGCTGCGGCAATCCTGATCAGTGGCTTGAAGCAGGTCCATTATTAGCCTGCCAAGCTGCTTGCAGCCGCCGAATAGTTTATAGTGATGGCACAACAAGTGTGGCATTTGCCGTGCACTAAGCGGCGATCGACGCACAAGCCGGGGAGGATTGCAGCATGCTCACAAAGAGAATTTTGGTCGCACTGTCGTTGCTTGGACTGACCGCCGCCTGCGGCGGTGCCGGTGATGATGCCCCGATACCTGTTGCCCAGGCAGCGGGAGTCACATCCAAAGACATCGGTGACCACGTAGTCCATTTCAATGCGCAATCCACTGACCAGCTCCCGCCTGAAGTAGCGGCGGCGTACAACATTGTGCGCAGCAAGAACCGCGCAATGATTACGGTCTCAATCATTGACGAAAGCACTAAGCGCTCAGTCGCGGGTGCTGTCTCGGTAAAGACCGTCAACTTAACGGGTCAACTGAAGAATATAACCATGCGCAAGGTTGAAGAACCGGGCGACCCACCGGCCATTTATTACATTGGCATCACGCCGGTTGCGAACCGTGAAACGCTAATCTTCGACCTTAGCATCCAGCCCGAAGGTGTTGGTAAGACTTCCGAAGTTCGATTCAAACAGCAGTTTTATACCGACTAAGTTGGAAAACACCGAAAAAACACGGTAAAAAAGCCGCCTTTTTTGTTTTTCCGCCGTTAAACATGTGCTATCGTCGCGCTGCTTTCAACGCGGGTGGATGGGTCGCCCGGCTTACGATGCATGCATCATGTCGCGCAACCCTGTTGACTACCCGTTTCCCTTTTCTAATGGAGTTTGTTTTTCATGGCAGCAGATACGAAGAAGCCACCGACCAAATCGGAAATCTATGCGAAGATCGTTGACGACACAGGTTTGACGCGAAAAGACGTCGCCGCCGTTTTCGAATCGCTGAACGGCCAAATCAAGAAGAACCTCGGCGGACGTGGTGCCCCCGGTATGTTTTCGATTCCCGGTCTCCTGAAATTGCGCGTCGTGAAAAAGCCCGCAAGAAAAGCTCGCAAGGGCGTTAACCCGTTCACGGGCGAAGAGATGATGTTTAAAGCCAAGCCAGCCACCAAAGTCGTGAAAGCGACGGTGCTGAAGGGTCTGAAAGACATGGTGTGATCGGCCAACGATCGCAACGAAAAAGAGCCGGGGTTTGCCCCGGCTTTTTTTTGCCCGTAGCAAACTGCCAGTTAACCCGGGCTTGTGGCGCAGGTTCGCGGCCAAGACGGATTCCGTCAATCGCGCAATGTGGGCCTGCGCAACCGCCGAACGGCTCGCTGCGTGCGTTACACAGCCACCCGGCTTATTTTGCCCGGCGGATTGTTAGCCGGCTTGCGGCTGTACCTGCAGCCTGGCGCTGACGAAGTCGGTTACAGCCTCGCGCAGTTCCACGAGTTTGCCGTGAAAAAAATGCGTAGTGCCTGGAAAAACCAGCAGCTCGGGACCGGGCTCCAGGCTGTCGACCCAGGCGATGGTTTCCTCGATATCAACGAGTTCATCAGCGTCGCCCTGGACGATGAGCCATGGACATTGCGGTTGTTGCACCAGCCCCGCGGCAAAGCGGCTCACTGCGGGCGCCACACTGATAAGGCCCGCTGGCGCTGCTTCAATGGCGGCGCGAATGCCAATGGCCGCGCCGAATGAAAAGCCCGCTATCCAGAGCGGCTTGCCGGGGTAGCGCTCGCGCAACCACCGGATTGCTGTCAGGGCATCGTCGAGCTCCCCCTGCCCGGCATCGTATTCACCTTCGCTAGCCTGGGTACCACGAAAATTAAAGCGCAACGCCGCAAACCCCTGGCGTGAGAAGGACCTTGCCAGGGTATGCGCAACCTTGTTGTGCATCGTGCCGCCATACTGTGGGTGCGGATGCAGGACCACTGCCAGCGCAACAGGGTCCGTCCCGGGCGCCACCTCAAGCATAGCTTCGAGTCGGCCGGCCGGTCCGTCAAGGTCGAGTTTTTCAATTGCTGGGGCTTTCGTCATGATTCTTGCGCCTGGCTGGCCCACGCGCCGCATATTGCTGTAATATTTTGATCTTATAGAGCTTTTAAGGCCAACGCCAAACACAGCGTTGTGCCAGGGGGTTGTACCGTGAGCAACAGGATCGATCTCGAATCGCGCTACTGCGCACACAATTATCACCCATTGCCTGTGGTTTTGACACGCGGCGAAGGTGTGTTCGTCTGGGACGATGCCGGTACGCGTTACCTCGATATGATGAGCGCGTACTCGGCAGTAAGCCATGGTCATGCACATCCGCGCCTGGTCAAGCTTGTGCAAGAACAGGTTGGCACACTCAACATCGTGTCGCGCGCATTCCACACCGACAAGCTTGGACCGTTTCTCGAACGCGCCTGCGAACTGACAGGGCAGGACATGGCGCTACCGATGAACACGGGCGCCGAAGCCGTCGAAACGGCTATCAAGGCGGCGCGCAAGTGGGCGTATACGGTCAAAGGCGTGCCGGCGGACCAGGCTGAAATTATCGCCTGTACGGGCAACTTTCATGGCCGGACGATCGCTATCGTCGCGATGTCTGACGAACCGCAGTACAAGCAGGGCTTCGGGCCGTTTCCGGGCGGCTTCACATTGGTTGACTATGGCGACATCCAGGCGCTCGAAGCCGCGATCAATGACAATACCGCCGCGTTCCTGCTGGAGCCGATTCAGGGCGAAGGCGGCATCGTCCTGCCGCCACCCGGTTACCTCAAAGCAGCCGCGGAGCTGTGCCGCAAACACAATGTGCTGCTGATCGCTGACGAGATCCAGACCGGGCTCGGTCGCACCGGCAAATTGCTTGCCTGTGAACATGAAGACGTCGTTCCCGACGGCCTCATTCTTGGCAAGGCGCTGGGCGGCGGTATCCTGCCCGTTTCGATGTTTCTGGCGCGTCGCGATGTCATGAACGTATTCACGCCGGGCGATCACGGCAGCACCTTCGGCGGCAATCCGCTGGGTGCCGCAGTGGGTCTTGAGGCACTCAACATACTGGTCGAAGACAAACTGGCTGAGCGCAGCGCGGAAATGGGCGCGTATCTTGTGCGACGCCTGCGCGAGATAAACAGCCCGCTCATCAGCGAAGTGCGTGGCAAAGGCCTGTTTGTCGGCATCGAGATCGACGCGGAACTGGGGTCGGCACGGGCCGTCTGCGAAGCGCTGATGAAGCGTGGCCTGCTAAGCAAGGAAACCCACGAGACGGTCGTGCGGCTGGCACCACCCCTGGTTATCAGCAAAGCGGAAATCGACTGGGCCATTGCACAAATTACAGTCGTGCTGAATGAAATGGACGAGCTCCGGCTCGCCTCATAAGGACACAGGAAGCCGGGCAGCCATGATTCAGTTAACGGTCGTGCACATCATTCTGCTGACGCTGGCAGTAATCATTGGCGTCGTCCTCGGCTGGCTCGCGCGCGGCAAACGCAGCAAACACGAGAAGGCCGTCATCAGTGCTGGCTGGAAGGATCAACTCGACGCGCAGCGCGTCGAACACAAACGCCTCGTCGACCAGAACCAGAGCCTGATGGAGCAGGTCGGTCAATACAAGGCGTCGAGCAAAGACGCGACCAATCGTGCCCGCGAGCTGTCAACAGCGCTCAAGGACGCTTTCGCAAGGCGTGATGAACTGCAGCGTGAGATCAAGGATATCCGCAGTAATCTCGAAACCATGCTCAAGGAGCGCCAGCAGCTTGAGAACAATCTTGAGAACCTCACCGAAGCCGATGTTTCGCATGCCAACTCGCTAAAAGAAAAAGACGACAAGATATTCAAGCTCAGCCGGGAGCTCGATAGCTGGCATGAGCGCCTGCCACCTCTCATCGAGCGCTACCGTACCCGTGATGCCGACGCAAAACGGCTGCAGTCCGAACTCGATGACGCACTAGAGACTATCCGGCAGATGGAGGCCATGAACGACCCGGCACAGACTCGTGTCGACACGGGTACGTTGGCCGACGCACTCTATGCGTCGAACGATGCGGATGACGGCAAGGCTGCCGATGATGAACTCGACAGCGTCGAGAACGACACGTTCTATGCCGCGCTCAACGGGTCGGCGCTGCTGGCCAATGCCCGCGAATCACAAGCGGATACGGCGGCCACCGAAGCAAGCGGCAACCCGCCAGCGGGCGACAATCTGCAGGCGATCAAAGGCGTGGGGCCGGCCATCGAAAAAACACTGCACGAACTGGGCATTTTTCGTTTCAGCCAGATCGCGCAGATGAGTGAGTACGATATCGACCGGGTTGCGCAACGTCTGAAAGGTTTTCGTAGCCGGATTTACCGGGAAGACTGGATCGGTCAGGCGCGCGAATTGCAGGACCGCCTGCCCGACAAGCTGAACTGATCCACCCGACAGTGCCCTCGTGATTTCGCTCACCCTGCTCGCCACACGTGGCCGCTCAGCGCTTTTTGCGGCACTTGCTGCGCTGCTGCTGGCGCCCGGCGCGTCGGCCCATGCACAAGCCGCGAACGACGAGGTGCAGCAACGCGAGCGCTGTGTGCAGGTGTTTGCATGGCTCTCGCTCGAGCAGGTACGTTTCGGCCAGGCGGCGAGCTGGATACGTCGCTCGTCCTACCCGTTCTTGCAGCGTATCGCTGAAATGGCACAGATGTGTCCGTCATTCGCCATCAGTATCACCGGCCACACGGACAGCGTTGGCGACCCTGCGTTCAATCAGCAACTAAGCCTGCAGCGTGCCGAGGCCGTTGCGAAGTTTCTGGCCGAGCTGGGCGTTGCTAGAGACCGGCTGATTGTCACCGGAAAGGGTGACGCGGAACCCGTCGAAGACAACGACACAGCGTTCGGCCGTCAGCGAAATCGCCGCATAGAATTGCGCCTCGTACCCGCTGGCGAATCCTGATTATTCGCCCGGGCCTTTCGCGCCGAAAATTTCAATCTCGAACACGAGCGTTGCGTTGGGCGGGATCGGACCGCGGCCCTGAGCGCCATAACCCAGCTCAGGCGGAATGGTCAGCTCGACCACCTCGCCGATCAAAGAACCCGGCAGGCCTCGGTCCCAGCCCTGAATCATGCGACCTTCACCGAGCGTGAATTCCAGCTTCTGGTCGTTGTCGAGGGAACTCCAGAATCGTTCTCCACGATGATCGGGCGCTGTTTCGTCGTATAACCAGCCCGTCGTATGCACAGTAACGTAGTCACCGGTTTGTAGCGCGCGCCCGTAGCCGTTCCTGATGGTGCGCTTGCTGACGCCACTGTCCGCCGGTTGCACCTCGGCACTCGGCGTTACCGCCGGTCCGGTTGCCGGTGCCGGTTGCTTGCCACAGGCCGCCAGCAACAGCAGCGCGAATACGCTCCACAGGGGTTTGCGTTGAAACATGCTTCTTCTCCCAGTCATGCGCACACGGCGCCGGTGCTAGCTCTTGTTTTCAAAATCGAGCGAAGCGGAATTAATACAGTAGCGTAACCCAGTCGGCTCGGGACCGTCCGCAAAAACATGACCGAGATGCGCACCGCAATGATTGCAGGTCACTTCCTCGCGGATCATACCGTGACTTGTATCCCTCACAACTTTCACCGCATCACCAGCCAGCGGCGTCCAGAAGCTTGGCCAGCCTGAGCCCGAGTCGTACTTGGTCTCTGAACTAAACAAGGGCTGCTGACAACAGACGCAGGTATACGTGCCGTCTTCCTTGTGATCGACGTACTTGCCCGTGAATGCGCGCTCGGTACCTTTGTTCTGGGTAACCTGAAACTGTTCATCCGTCAGCTTTTGCTGCAAGTCACCGTGGCTTTTCTCGCTGCTGTTCATGCTGTCCTCCGTTAGTGGATCACTGTGCGCAGACTTAAGCGTCCGTGTTGGCGCTGTCCATTCGCAACAAGAGCTGGTTCATGCGCTGCACATACTCGGCTGGATTTTCGAGTTGCGAACCTTCGGCAAGCAATGCGTGATCAAGCACGATATTCGACAACTCGGAAAAACGCGCATCATCACTCTCATCCGACAGGCGCGCGACGAGCGGATGGTCGATATTAATCTCGAGAATCGGTTTACTTTCCGGTACCGCCTGGCCACTTGCCTCAAGCAATCGCCGCATCTGCGGGTTAAGCTCGTCCTCGGCCGCTACTACGCACGCAGCCGACTCGGACAAGCGCCGGCTAACCTTGACCGTTTCGACGCGGTCTTTCAGTACCTCGCGGACCTTCTCCAGCAGTGCCTTGTGTTCGTCGTCGTCCTCGCTCTTGCTGCTGTCGTCCTCATCTTCGGGAATACTGAGGTCGGCACGTGCCGCGTCCACCAGGGCTTTGCCTTCATACTCGGTAAGATGCTGTACAACCCAGGGATCGATAGCATCCGACAACAACAGTACTTCAATGTCGCGCTTGCGTAGCTGTTCGAGGTGCGGGCTGGCAGCCGCTGTCGCGTAGTTGTCCGCAACCAGGTAGTAAATCTTGTCCTGCCCTTCCTTCATACGGCCAAGGTAGTCGTCCAGTGACTGACTTTGCTTGCCGCTGCTGTCATGCGTACTCGCAAAGCGCAGCAGCTTGGCGATCTTGTCCTTGTTGGCGAAGTCCTCGACCAGGCCTTCCTTGATGACGTTGCCAAACTCGCCCCAGAAACTGTCGTATTTTTCGCTGTCGTTGCTGGCCAGTTTTTGCAGCATATCGAGCACCCGCTTGGTCAGCGCCGCCCGCATGGCTTGCAGTTCCGGGTTTTGCTGTAACAGCTCACGCGACACATTCAATGGCAAATCGGCGGAGTCCACTACCCCTTTGACAAAGCGCAGGTACAAGGGCAGGAACTGTTCTGCATCGTCCATGATAAACACGCGTTGCACGTAGAGCTTGAGGCCGCGTGGCGCTTCCCGGTTCCACAGGTCAAACGGTGCCTTGGAGGGAAGGTAGAGCAAACTTGTGTATTCGCGCTTGCCTTCAACCCGATTGTGGCTCCAGCTTAGCGGGTCGGCAAAATCATGCGACAGGTGCTTGTAGAACTCCCGGTACTCATCGTCACTCACCTCACTGCGCGAGCGGGTCCACAGGGCCGTCGCCGAGTTGACAACTTTCGGCTCCTCGTCGCCGTCGCCGGCCAACGTAACCGGGAAACCGATATGGTCTGAATACTTGCGAATGAGGTTTTCGATCCGGTAGGCCTCGGCAAACTCCGCCTCATCTTTCTTCAGATGTAACGTAACGCGCGTACCACGTTCGGTCCGTTCGCTGCTGCCAATCGTAAATTCGCCCTGCCCGTCTGATTCCCAGCGAACAGCATCGGCAGCGTCGCTGCCTGCACGTAGTGAATCGACAACCACTTTGTCGGCAACAATAAATGCGGAGTAGAAGCCGACGCCAAACTGACCGATCAAATTGGCATCCTTCTTCTTGTCGCCGGTCATGGCCTGCAGGAATTCCGAGGTTCCGGACTTGGCAATCGTCCCGAGGTTCTCGATCAGCTCATCCCGCGACATGCCGATACCATTGTCGATGACAGATAGCGTATTGGCGTCCTTGTCGAGCTCGATGCGAATACCGAGTTCAGGGTCATCGCCCAGCAAGTCAGCGTTCGCCAATGCTTCGAAACGCAGCTTGTCAGCCGCATCGGAAGCGTTTGAAATCAATTCGCGAAGGAAAATTTCCTTGTTGCTGTAAAGCGAGTGAATCATCAGCTGCAATAGCTGACGAACTTCAGTCTGGAAACCATGGGTTTCCGGGCCGCGGGTTTTGCTCACGACGGCGTCTCCTTCGAAGAAAGTGCCAGGAATAAGGGTAAGGCACTCACCATAGGGGCAAGCTGGTTTATTTCAAGACGCGGGGAGCGGCTGCGCAGGCTTTAGGCGAGCCTTCGCCGGAGTTTGGCTTCAGATCGTGGCGCGCGGCCCCGAGGGGTCCGTAACGGCACGGTACATGAGCCGCACGAGCAGTAAGGTTGCAACGGCCAGCGCCATCGGTGGCTTGGCCAGTGCGAGCATGATCGTAGCGCCGCAAAAACCGAGGAATAACAAGGTACTGAGGGTAAACAGCGCGATCCGGCGCAGGCGTTCAGCGAGCAGACCGCAGGCACCGATCAGGTCGTCAAGGTCATCCCAGTACTGGAGTACGCGTTCCATGACCGGGACCTAGCGAACGATCGAGAGCGAAGGACCGCCCTGACCACTGTCCGAAGCGCTGCCTTCGCGGTCATCCATGGCCTCGTCATTTGCCTGCTTGGCATGTGCGATAGCCCGGTGGAAGAGTTCCCAGCGCTGCCTTGCGGATTCATTTTTCAATGTTGAACTTGAGAAGTCCGTTTCTTTAGCTTTTCTAGACATAGGTTGACCGAAGAGCATCCGTTTTCAAATAGCCAGTCCGTGAGCGAACTATAAGTTGCGTGCCAGCACACCTCCGTGAGGTGCATCACAGCTTTATTTAGTGATTCCGGGGATCGAATAACAAAGCCTTAAAACCTGACCCAGTTCCACTTTCTTGCCGTCGATCTGTTCACGTTATTCTCGCCTGTCCGGCACTAAAAAGGGAGAGGAAAGTTGTCCGTATTCGGCGACAAAAAAAACGCGCCAGCGGCGCGTTTCTTTGATCGTGTTTGTGAGCCTGACTTACATTCGGCCTTAGCTTTCGTCCTCGTCGGACCAATCTCTTTTTACCTGCTCTGACCAGTTGCGATAACCCTTCCAGGTGTACAGCGCAGGGTCCATTCCTACGCGCCGTCCGCGCGGCGCCGGCGCTTTCGAAATCCAGCGTCGGTATTGCTGCCAGCCATCGGCATCGTTAGCCGCCGGTTCAGCCGCAGGCAGTGCCTGGTCGGTTTTCGCGGTCGACGGACTCTCGTCCTTGTAGTCGTCGATCCATTTGACGTTTTTGCTATCGGGCATTGAAGTTGCTCGGCAATCCTTTGCGTAAATACTAGGGTTCTTACACGCTTAATCAAAGGAACTGCATCACAATGCAGGCCGGACTTTTTTACATGTTTTTCAATTGCTTATGCGTCGGCTTTACTTAATGCGGTAGCAGGGAACGTAATCCGCACTGGCAATTTTCATTCGCCCCTGGGCAACGAACGCTGCCAGCAGGTCGTCGAGCAAATTCATCGTGCGGCCGGAACCGTCGATAATGAAGGGACCGTGCTTTTCAATTTCGGCCGCCGTGTCTTCACGGACATTGCCAGAGACGATCCCTGAGAACACCCGGCGCAGATTTGCGGCCAGTTTATGCGTCGGCTGGTCTTCGTTGATATTCAATGCCGCCATCGACTCGTGGGTCGCTGTGAACGGCTCCTGAAAGTCCCGCTCTATGCGCAAACGCCAGTTGAAGTAGTAGGCGTCGCCGTGCCGTAGCCGGAACGCGTGTACAGCTTCCAGGCCTTCCAGCATTTGCCGGGCAACCTCCGCCGGATCGTCGACAATGATCTTGTAGCGGCTCTGCGCCTCGGGCCCAAGCGTCGCGCCGACAAACTCGTCGATCTGCCGGAAATACGGCTCCGACGTGCCAGGGCCCGTCATGATCATGGGTAGTGGCATATCGTGATTATCCGGATGCAGCAGCACACCCAGCAGGTACAGGATTTCCTCTGCCGTACCCACACCACCCGGAAACACCACGATGCCGTGCCCTATGCGAACGAAGGCTTCGAGTCGCTTCTCCATGTCCGGCATGATAACCAGCGAGTTGACGATCGGATTGGGCGATTCCGCGGCAATGATGCCGGGCTCGGTAATACCGATATAACGCCCATCCCTGATACGCTGTTTGGCGTGGCCAATCGTGGCGCCTTTCATCGGTCCTTTCATGGCCCCCGGGCCACAGCCCGTACAAACATTGAGGCCCCGCAGGCCGAGTTCATAGCCAACCAGTTTGGTGTAGTCGTACTCTTCACGACTGATCGCATGGCCGCCCCAGCAAACGACCAGTTTGATTTCAGCCGGATGCGAAAGCAGCCGCGCATTTCGAATCTGGTGAAAGACCGCATTCGTCGTGCCGTCTGTCGTGCTGAGGTCGAAACGCGCATCGTCGAGGATCTCGTTGCGCGTAAACACGATGTCGCGCAGCACTGCAAACAACAGCTCGCGGATGCCACGGATCATCTTGCCATCGACAAAAGCGTGTGCGGGTGCGCCTTTGAGCTTGAGTCTTATGCCACGATCTTCCTGCAGGAAGCCGACAGAGAAATTCGCGTAGCGCTGCAACACCGTCCGCGCGTCGTCTGTGTCGCTGCCCGAATTCAGGACCGCGAGAAGACAGCGGCGCAACAACGGGTAAAGCCCTTTCTCGGTGCTTGAACGTAACTGCTCAACTTCCGTGTGCGAGAGCACTTCGAGGCTGCCTTCCGGCCACACCTCTGCGTTGACGGCATCGTAGCCGGCATTATCAATATTCATTCGGTCTCAGTTCAGGTTGCGTTGTCAGGGGCGAATTTCGATTGGCGTATAGGGGCGGGTCATCAACCAGATGTCGATCATGTCGGAGTTCGATACGGCCACGCAACCGTTGGTCCAGTCCTGGGTGCGGTAATAGGTCTCGGATCGAGTGGGCACATTCGGCTGCCCGTGGATCATAATGGCACCGCCCGGGTCGAGCCCCTTGGCGCGCGCTTCGTTCAGGTCGTCGCGGTTCGGATAGGAAACATGTATTGAGAGAAAGTACTCGCTGTTCTCATTGCGAACATCAAGCATGTAGCGCCCTTCCGGGGTCCTGAAGTCCCCTTCTTTTTCCTTGTCGCCGGTCGGCACTATGCCGAGCGCGATGTCGAAAGTGCGCAAAATTTCGCCATTGTTGAGCAAGTGCAGCTTGCGCTTGGCCTTTTCCACGATGACGAGATCCGCTTGCGGAAATTCACTGGCCAGGCTTGTAGTCGGCTGCATAAACCCGGCACCGATGAGCAATGTCAGCGACAACAGGCTGGCATACCGTAGCGCAGGCTTCCTCATAGTCAGGTCTCCGAAGGTGATCGAACAATCAAGCCTAACAAAAGTGCATGACATCACAAATGCCGGCGGCCGCCGTGCTATCAGTTCACGTTCCGGCCAACTATCCAGCCGATCGCATAGCCTATGAGTCCTGCGCCGGCTGTGTAGATAGGCAGAAAGCGAAACAGGTCGCCCGCGCCGGTAGCAAACATGCCGTCCAGATTGACCGCGTAGGCATAGTGCAGGTAGATCGCGAGACCTACCGTGGGAATTGCAAACCCGACGAGCGCCAGCGGCTCGCGCCAGCCACGGCCGGTCCAGCGACCCCCGCCGCGGTACAGGGTCAGCCCTGCCAGGGCAACGACCAGCAGCAGCGGCAACAGGTTGCGCAGCAGCCAGGGGCCGTCCTGGACGCGACTGAACCAGCCGCCGGCGGCGGCCATCAGCAGCAGGACGGGCAGTAGACGTACTGTCAGCGCAACCATAGCTTGCGAGTCGCGGAACAATGTCAGCCTTTTTCTTGTCATTTGGACGTATACAAGCTTCAATCCCAAAGAATTGATCAGTTCACAGATAAGTACGACGAGTTGCCGTATTCTCAGGAATGCTAAAGAGCTTTACGAGTCGCAGCAAACAGTGCCGAGGACCCCCGGGCATACCCCATCATGAACTTGAGTGCGCAGAAAATCATTCGTCCCCTTCGCCTGACTGGCCTGGCGGTGCTGTTGCTGGCAAACCCGCTGCTTGCTGACGAAACGCCGGACAGTGCCGATGTCGAGACCAGGCCACTTGATAACAACGACGCACCCGGCGAGGCCATCGACTTTGACGGTAAACCGCTGGCAGCGCCGGCTGAAGCCGACGCAGAACCGGCAACAACGGCCGGCAATGAACCTGCCCCGTTGCCAGACCCTGGCGATGATGGCGCCACGGCCGAGGTCGAAATACCTGCCGAGGACTTTGTCGAAACCGGACCCGCGCATGAAGACTCTGTACCACTGGCAGAAGCGGTCATTGTGGCCGAAGGGAAACAGGCCAGCCTGCACGTGCTCGGCACGGATGTAAAACCGGGTACTTCCGCACGCCTCAACTGGGCGGCCACCGAATTGTTTGAAGGCGTACCCGTTTCCACGCCGGTGCTCGTCATCAACGGCGAGACGCCCGGACCGACGCTGTGCCTGACAGCCGCCGTCCACGGCGACGAACTCAATGGCATAGAAATGGTTCGCCGCGTCATGCACGACATCAAGCCCGATCGACTGTCCGGTGCCATTATCGGCGTACCGATCGTCAACGTGCAGGGCTTTCGCCGTGGTTCGCGCTACCTGCCTGACCGGCGCGACCTGAACCGCTATTTTCCGGGCAACCCCAATGGCAGTGCTGCGGCGCGTATCGCCAATTCCTTCTTCGAGAATGTAGTAGCGCACTGCGATGCGCTGATCGATCTGCACACGGGTTCATTCGAGCGCGCCAACCTGCCGCAAATTCGCGCCGATCTGCGCGACCCCGACGTGGTCACGCTGACGCAAGGATTTGGCGCGACCGTAATTCTGCACAGCACCCCGGGCGTCGGCACGCTGCGCTATGCGGCAACGCAGGCCGGCATTCCGACCGTCACACTTGAAGCGGGCGGCCCACTGGTTCTGGAGCTGAACGAAGTGATTCACGGTGTCAAAGGCATCGAAACACTGATCAGTTCGCTAGGCATGGTGAAACGCATCCGGCTCTGGGGCGACCCGGAACCGGTTTACTACCGCTCTAGCTGGGTGCGGGCCGGGTCGGGTGGCATCCTCCTTGCCAATGTAAGCCTCGGCAGCACCGTACGTCGCGGCGACCTGCTGGGCACGATCACAGACCCGATGAGCAATGCGCGCACCGAATTGCGGTCGCCCTATGCCGGCCGCATTATCGGCATGGCGCGCAACCAGGTAGTAATGCCGGGATTTGCGGCTTTTCATGTTGGCATACAAGCCGCAGACGCAGCTCCGCAAACCGGCGCTGCGCCCGCGGCTGAAGAAGAAGCCATCGCCAACGAAGGCGCTTACATCGACGGTATCTCCGAGTAAAAGGGGCTGGACCTGCGCGCGAACGCTCCCTAAGCTGCGTTCCCCATGAGTACGCGCCGCAGCCTCTACACTTTCATCGCACCGCGCTACTGGCCCGTGTGGATCGGCATGGGCCTCTTGCGCCTGTTGCTGTTTTTGCCACACCGCGCGGGCCTGTTCGTCGGCAAGCTGATCGGCCGGCTGACGCACCGGCTGAGTGCTAGCCGGCGCGCCGTTGTCAGGCGCAACCTCGAACTCTGCTTCCCGGATCTCGACACCGAACAGCGCAATCAGCTAGCACGGCGTCACTTTGAAGCGCTTGGCATGTCTCTGGTGGAAATGGGACTCGGCCGCTGGGCATCGGACAAGAAAATCGAACGGCTGACAACGCTGGAAGGCGTTGAACACCTCAACCAGGCGCTGGCCGCGGGTGAGGGCGTCATCCTGTTGAGCGCACATTTCACGACCCTTGAGGCGTCTGGCCGCATCCTCGCGCTACGTTCGCCCGGCTTCGACGCCGTGTTTCGCAAGAATCGCAGCGAATTCATTACCGAGTTGCAACGCACCGGGCGCGAACGTTCGGCGCAGCTAACGATAGAGAAACGTGACATCAAGTCGATGGTCCGCCGCCTGCGCGAAGGACATGCCGTCTGGTATGCACCCGATCAGAGCTACGATCGCAAGGGCTCCGCTGTAATCGACTTCTTTGGCATTCCGGCGATGCACACCACGGCAACGTCGACGCTTGCGCGTCTCGGCAAAGCCCGTGTCGTCCCATTCTTACCGCGCCGGTCCGCCGATGGCCGTTACCATATTCGCGTCTATCCAGCGCTCGAAGATTTTCCGGGCAAAGACCCGATCGCCGACACTGAGCGCTATATCAGCCTGCTCGAAGAACACATCCGGACCTGCCCCGAGCAGTACTTCTGGATCCACCGGAAATTCAAGAACCTGCCGGCCGGGTATCCCGACTACTACTCCGACCTCGACGCATTGAAATAACCCTCCAGCAGGGCCTCCCA
>JAUHZT010000137.1 GCA_030425905.1 Gammaproteobacteria bacterium | reverse complement strand
GCGGTTATGGTTTTGTGTGTATTTGCCGGCACTGGCACTCGAAGCTAATAGCAAAAACAAGACGCCATGCGCCGTTGTTGAAGAACGTCAGGGCCTGCATCGTGTAATGCTTGTTAACGCGGCGGCCGCAGCGGCTGGCGTGTTGCCAGGGCAGTCATCAAACGCGGCACTGGCATTGCTGCCCGAACTCGAGCTTGCAGAGCGTGATCGGCTCAATGAGCAGCAGGTACTGGAGTCCCTGGCGGGCTGGCTGGAGCAGTTTTCATCCTTTGTTTCGCTGGCCGGCAAGAATGTGTTGCTGCTTGAGGTTGCAGGCAGCCTGAGATTATTCGGGGGGTTGAAAAACCTGCGCCAACAGGTGTCGGCAGGGCTCAGGCAACAGGGTTATACCGCCGCATTGGCTATTGCGCCCACGCCACTGGCGGCACAGTGGCTTGCGCGCAGCGGGCGGCGAGCCTGTGTGCGGGAACCGGCCAATATTGTGCCGCAGCTGCGCAGCCTGCCACTGTCCTGTCTCGACTGGCCGGATGCCACCGTTCAGGCATTGACAGACATGGGCATTAAAAATATTGGCGATTGCCTGCGTTTGCCGCGCGAAGGTTTTGCCCGACGCTTCGGCGCTGCGCGTTTATTGGAGCTTGATCGCGCATTGGGGCGTTTGCCCGATCCGCGCTGTTCCTGGCGTGCCCCGGAACAGTTTTGTGCTGATCAAGACCTGCTGGAAGAACAGTCAGACCGGCAACTGTTGTTGGCGGCCTGTGCTGAGTTACTGCAGACGCTCGAACAGTTTTTGCTGCTGCGACAATTGGGTACGCAACGCTTGTTATTCAGCTTTTATCATTTGCGGGCACCGGCTACGACCTTGTCACTGGGCGGTATGCAGGCGGAATATTCGGCGGCACGCTGGCTCGATTTACTGAGTATTCGTTTCGAACGGCTTTGCTTGCCCGAAGCCGTCATAGCGATTCGTTTGCAGGCCGGACACACACAGGCGATGCAGGCCGCATCCGGGCGACTCGCTTTTAATGGACGCAAGCAGCGAGTTGAACGTTATTCGATGCTGCAGCTCGCGGAACGCCTGAGTGCACGAATGGGGCGACACTCCGTGCTGGGTGTTACGACGGTGGCCGATCATCGGCCGCATTGTGCATGGGCAACCCGCAACCTGCTGGCGAATAAAGTTAGCGACGCTCTTGAGTATGTTCGGTACGGCCTGAAACGACCCCTGTGGATGCTGCCGGAGCCTGCTTTATTGCACGCAGAACAGGGCTTTCCTGTGCACCTTGGCCGGCTGCGCCTGATCGAAGGCCCGGAACGGCTCGAAACTGGCTGGTGGGACGAGCAGGGCATCGCTCGCGATTACTACACGGCAGTCAATTCACGCGGCATGCGCCTGTGGGTTTTTCGTGACCGGGTAAAGCGAAGTATCAACAACTGTGCGCCACAGGCGTCCTGGTATCTGCATGGCTTTTTTGGGTGACCTTGCATAACAGATACGCCGAACTGCATGCGCTGAGTAATTTCACTTTCCTGCGCGGCGCGTCGCACCCGGAAGAACTGGTAGAAACGGCGGCGGCGCTGGGCTATGAGGCGCTTGCAATTACCGATGAATGTTCGATGTCGGGCGTTGTACGCGCGCACATGGCCGCTAAAGAATGTGGCCTGAAGAAGTTGATCATCGGGTCGGAACTGCGGCTCAAGAGCGGGCGCAAGCTTGTCGTGCTTGCCAAGAGCCGCCGGGGCTATGCCGCTTTGTGTGCCTTGATTACACGGGCGCGCCGGGCCGCGGATAAAGGGCATTATGCGCTGACACGCCAGGACTTCGATGACGGGCTGCCGGATTGCTTCGTGTTGTGGGTGCCCGATGAGCAGTTTTCTCTCGATGTGGAAGACCACTGGATTCGGGAAACCTTTCGCGACCGTTTGTGGATCGCCGTGGAACTACTCGCTGATGGTCGCCAGTCGGAACAGCTGGAATGTCTTCGTGAAACCGGCCGACGCCTGAAGCTACCCCTGGTGGCGGCCGGGGACGTGCATATGCATCGCCGCTCCCGGCGCATTCTGCAGGATATGCTGACAGCGATTCGTGAACGCGTCACGATCGACCGGGCCGGCTTCCTGCTGTACCCGAACGGAGAGCGACACCTGCGGCCCCTGAACGTACTGGAGCGTACCTACCCTGCGGAACTGCTGGCGGAATCTGTTCGCATTGCCGATGCGGTGCATTTTTCACTCGACGAGATTCGCTACCAGTATCCCGATGAAATTGTGCCGGATGACGAAACGCCGGCTACTTACCTGCGACGCCTGACAGAAGACGGTATGCGCAAACGCTGGCCGGAAGGAACCCCGGCTAAAGTCGTGCGACTCGTGGAGCACGAGTTACAACTTATCGCCGATCTCGGTTACGAGCCGTATTTTCTGACCGTGTACGACATTGTCGCATTCGCACGTTCGCAGGGGATTCTCTGCCAGGGTCGGGGGTCGGCTGCGAATTCGGCTGTGTGTTTTTGTCTCGGTATCACCGAAGTAGATCCGGGGCGTATGGAAATGCTCGTAGAACGCTTCATCTCCAAAGAGCGCAACGAACCACCGGATATCGATGTTGATTTCGAACACGAGCGACGTGAAGAGGTCATCCAGTACATCTATCGGAAGTACGGTCGCGAACGCGCGGCACTGGCAGCGACTGTCATTACGTATCGGCCGCGCAGTGCTCTGCGGGATGTGGGCAAGGCATTGGGACTCAGTGACCTGCAGGTCAGTCGCCTGTCGCGTTCGATGCAATGGTGGGACGGCAGGAAAGTTGATGAAAGCCGGATTCTGGAAGCCGGCTTGCGGCCCGACAGTCCTGTCATCCGTCGTCTCCTGTACCTTGTTGCCGAACTCATCGGTTTCCCGCGGCATTTATCGCAGCATGTGGGTGGCTTTGTCATTTCCAATGGTGCGTTGTCCGGTTTGGTGCCTGTCGAAAACGCAGCCATGGATGACCGCACCGTTATCCAGTGGGAAAAGAACGACCTTGAGGATCTCGGGCTCCTGAAAGTCGATGTCCTTGGGTTGGGGATGCTGACGGCTATCCGGCGCTGCTTTGACCTGATCCGCGATTTTGACGGCCGTGTGTACACGCTGGCCACAGTGCCGGCCGAAGACCCTCTCGTATACGACATGATTTGCGAAGGCGACACGATGGGAGTTTTCCAGATCGAATCACGTGCACAGATGGCGATGCTGCCGCGACTGAAGCCGCGCTGTTATTACGACCTTGTCATCGAAGTTGCCATTATCCGGCCGGGGCCAATCCAGGGCGATATGGTGCATCCATACCTCCGGCGCCGGAATGGCGAAGAAGTAGTCGACTATCCGAGCGAGGCAGTTAAAGGTGTTCTGCAAAGAACGCTCGGTGTGCCGATCTTTCAGGAACAGGTGATGCAACTCGCCATTGTTGCTGCAGGGTTTTCGGCGGGTGAGGCGGACCGTCTGCGGCGGGCTATGGCGGCATGGAAGCGACGCGGCGGGCTTGGACCGTTCGAGGACAAGCTGATCAACGGTATGCGTGAACGCGGTTACAGCGAGGACTTTGCCAGGCAGATCTTTCGCCAGATAGAGGGTTTTGGCGAGTACGGATTCCCCGAGTCACACTCGGCCAGTTTCGCATTGCTGGTATACGTGTCCTGCTGGCTCAAGTGTCATGAACCAGCGGCTTACACGGCAGCCTTGCTGAACAGTCAGCCGATGGGCTTTTATTCCGCTTCTCAGCTTATTCAGGACGTACGCCGCCACGATGTGGAAGTGCGGCCGGTTGATATTAATCAGAGCCGCTGGGATTGTTCGCTGGAAAAGACAGCGGGTGGTGCGCCTGCATTGCGACTCGGTTTGCGGATGGTTAAAGGTTTCTCCGAAGAGGCGGGTCGTGCTGTCGAAGCCGCGCGCGTTACCGGCTGTTTCAGCAGCACCCAGATGCTGGTCGAGCGAACCGGGCTTGATCGGCGTGAACTGGGCGCACTGGCCTCGGCCGGAGCCCTCAAAACGCTGGCCGGGGATCGGCACAGGGCGCGCTGGGCCGTTGCCGGCGTCGAAAAGCCGACCGCGCTATTTCGTTCCATGGAGCGCTTCGAAGCGGCGCCGCTGCTTAGGAAACCCAGCGAGGGCCAGAATATTGTTGCCGATTATCGGGGGCTGGGGCTTACGCTTGAGCGGCACCCGATGCATCTTTTGCGCGGCCATCTCGGTCGCTATCACTACTGCCGGTCAGGTGACCTGGCAACCCTCAGAACCGGGCAGCGAATCAGTGTGGCCGGGCTGGTCATTACCAAGCAGCGCCCTGGTACGGCCAGTGGCGTGACCTTTGTGACGCTTGAAGACGAGAGCGGCCACGTAAACCTCATCGTCTGGAAGCAGGTCGCGGAGCAATACCGCGCGGCGTTGCTGAATGCAAAACTAATGGGTGTGCACGGCGAGGTGCAGATCGAAGGGAAGGTGATACACGTGATCGCAAAGCAGCTTATTGATCACTCGGCATTACTGGGAAGCCTGCACGTTACGTCACGCGATTTCCGCTAGCGGGCAGGCCAGTCCGCTGCATGGCTGAGTTGCCTGTGCCCTAGTCGTCGTCGAAGTTGAAATTGTAGGTGCTGTCGATGTCTTTTTCAGCATCGCGCATTTCACGCAATTCTTCGAGGCGACGTTTAATCGCGCGACGACGCGCCAGGTCGTCGTCATCGGTCTTGTCGAGTTTGGCAACCAGTTCTTCAATGTTGAGTTCGGCCGACATGTCGGTGCTGTCGTCGTCATCATCGTCATCGACAGCAACGCGCGTTGACAAAGTCAGCGTGTCGTCAGAATTGTCTTCCTCAAGATCGTCGAGGTCGTCATCGATCTCTTTGGAGTTCTTATTCGTCTTTACTTCACCGGTCATTGCGAGTCCTCAGAGCATGCGCTGGCATGCAATAAGCAGCGTTACGGGCGCCGCGCATTGACGGCGAATTCGGAATGTATACCGCGAAAGAAAAGTGATCGCAAGACCGGAAGTCCCGGTTTCTCGGCCTGCCGTCAGCGGACCAGGTTGTTGATCTCGAAGATGGGCATGAGGATCGCGAGAACGATCGTCAAAACCACGCCGCCCATAAGGATAATCAGCAGCGGCTGCAGGATGCCAAGCAGTGCCGCGATGAGTCCATCGACTTCTCGTTCCTGGCCATCGGCGGCCCGTGTCAGCATCTCGCCCAGCTTGCCGCCGGCCTCGCCGCTGGAAACGAGGTGAATCATCATCGGCGGGAACAGTTTGCTGGTCTCAAGCGACTTGCTGATTGAGCCACCTTCGCGGACGCGGACTGCCGCCTCATTGACGGCATCCCGCATCGGCAGGTTCTCGATAACGGCGGCTGAGATCTTCATTGCCTCAAGGATTGGCACGCCACTGCCGGCAAGAATGCTGAATGTGCGCGTAAACCGCGCTGTATTAATTCCCCTGGTCAGGCGGCTCAGGATGGGCACACGCAGCAGGAAGCGATGGTAGCGACGCTTCGGTCCGTCGCGCTGTAGCAGCCACCACATGCCATAAGCGGCGGCACCGAGCCCGATGATCAAGAGCAACCAGTGATCACGCAGGAAGTCACTGGTCGCGATCATGCCGCGCGTCAGAGCGGGCAATTCGGCGGACGAATTCTCAAACACCCCGACAATCTTCGGTACGACAGTGGCGAGCATGAAGCTGATGATTGCTACTGACATCACAATGAGCGCAATCGGGTAGATCATCGCGTTTGTGACGCGCTGTCGAAGTTCATGCCGGGCTTCGGTGTAGTCAGCCAGGCGTTCGAGCACGGCATCCAGATGTCCGGATTGTTCACCCGCGGCTATAGTAGAGCGGTACAGTTCCGGGAATGCCTGCGGGAATTCAGCGAGGCCATCAGCCAGGGTATGGCCTTCCATGACTTTGCCACGTACACCGAGCAATATACTCTGCGTGCGCGGGTGTTCATTTTGTTGCGAAACGGCAAGCAGCGATTCTTCAAGCGGCAAGCCGGATTGCGACAGCGACGCGAGTTGTCGGGTAACCAGTGCCAGCTCGGACGGTGCGATGCCGCGACGCACCGAAAACGTTCGCTGCCGGCGCGATTCCTTTTGTGCGATCTCGGTAACTTTTACCGGCAGGAGCTTGCGTTCGCGCAGAAGTTGCCGCACATGCTTGGGTGTGTCGCCTTCAATAAGGCCTTTGGTTTCCTTGCCGCCCTGATCCAGCGCAACGTATTCGAAGGCACCCATCGACTAGTCTTCTCGCGTAACGCGCAGGACTTCCTCGAGCGTGGTGCTTCCGGCAAGAACCCGTCGGCGGCCGTCGGCGCGAATACTCGGACCAAAGGAACGGGCGTAGCGCTCGAACTCCTGCTCGCTAACACCGTCATGAATCATGGTGCGCATTTGGTCGTTAACAGCAATGAGTTCGTAGATACCGGTACGTCCCGTAAACCCGCCATTGGTGCCGGGGCCTGGCTTGTACAAGGTCGGCGGATTGGCGGGGTCTACCTCAAGCATGCCGCATTCGTACTCAGTTGCCGTGTACGGGACTTTCGTCCGGTCATCGAGGACTCGGACCAGTCTTTGCGCCAGCACGCCAATCAGGCTGGATGACAGCAAGAACGGTTCGACCCCCATGTCGCGCAGGCGCGTGACGGCGCCCGAGGCCGTATTGGTATGCAGGGTGGACAGCACGAGGTGACCCGTGAGGCTGGCCTGCACGGCGATCTCCGCCGTTTCCAGGTCGCGGATTTCGCCGACCATCACCACGTCGGGGTCCTGGCGCAGGATCGCGCGCAGTCCACGCGCGAAAGTCATATCGACCTTGGTGTTGACCTGGGTCTGGCCGATGCCGTCGATGAAGTACTCGATCGGGTCCTCGACTGTCATGATATTGCGGCTGTTGTCGTTAATCCGTTCGAGTGCAGCGTACAACGTCGTCGTCTTACCCGAGCCCGTCGGGCCGGTCACGAGAATAATGCCGTGCGGCTTGTGGATCAGGCTATCCATTTTGCTGCGCGAGCCGTCGTCCATGCCAAGCGACGTCAGGTCGAGGCGACCCGCCTGCTTGTCGAGCAGGCGCAGTACGACGCGTTCGCCATGCCCCGATGGCATGGTCGATACGCGAACGTCAACGGCACGCCCGGCTATGCGCAGGGATATCCGGCCGTCCTGCGGTAATCGTTTTTCGGCGATGTCGAGTTTCGACATGACCTTGATGCGTGACACGACCAGCGGGGCAAGCGCACGCCGTGTTTGCAAGACTTCCCGCAGAACACCGTCGACGCGAAAACGAACGCCGAGGCGATTCTCATAGGGTTCAATGTGCACGTCAGATGCATTTTCTTTAACCGCTTCGGTCAGTACAGCATTGATGAAACGAATAATTGGCGCATCGTCGTCGCTGTCGATAAGGTCAGACGGCTCCCCGAGTTCCTGGGCGACCTGATCGAGGTTGATGTCCTCGTTCAAGCCGTCGACCATTTGCATGGCGTTGTGGCTGCCTTTTTCGTAGGAGGCCTGCAGCAGTGCGTCGAACTTATCGTCAGTGACCCGTGACAGCGTGACGGGTACCCCTGCGAATCGACGCGCTTCAGCCAGGCTCAGCGGGGATGCACCCTGCTTGTAAACAACGTCGGCAGATTCTTCGCTGATCTCGCGAATGAGAACGCCATGCCGCTTCGCAAAAGAGAAGGGCAGAATACGTGACCCGGCCTGTGCTTCGGCGCCGCCCGACAGTTCCACCGCCAGTTCCTCGTCGACCGGAGCTATCGTTTCCTGTAGTGCATCGTTCGCCATGACTTGCGTGTTACGACTCGTCGTCCTGATTTTGCGGCGGCGGCAACCTGGGTCGATCCGCATCTGTCAAAGGTGGCAGTACGGGGCGGTCAGTGTTTGGCATCAGGGGAATCGACTGACCCTCCGAGCCCAACTGGATGTCACGAATGTAGTTGTACTTTTCATTGGTGGCTTCCCAGGCACGCTGCGCGTCGCGCAGGATCTGCGGCCGGATGAAAATCAGCAGGTTGGTTTTAACTTTCTCCGTGCCACGCGTGCGGAAAAGATTGCCAAGTATCGGGATGCTGCCGAGCACGGGTACCCGCTGGTTTTGCTCGCGCAAGGTATCTTCGATCAGCCCACCAAGCACGATGATCGTGCCATCATCGACGATCACGGTGGTTTCAATGATTCGCTGGTTCGTGATCAGGTCGACGGCGCCTGCCGACGACGCTGCAATGCTGGAAATTTCCTGCGAGATTTCCAATAACAGTGAATCACCTTCATTGATCTGTGGCGTAATGGTGAGCTTCACGCCGACCGACTCGCGATTTACCGTCGTAAAGGGATTCACTGTGCCGCCGGTTGAGCCCGTATTGGTGTACTGACCGGATACAAACGGGACTTCCTGGCCGATGTTGAGGCTGGCTTCCTCGTTATCGGTGGTCAGGATAGTGGGTGTCGAAATGATATTGGTGTTCGCGTCGCCCTGCAGAGCGCGCAGAATAGCCGCAAAACTGACGCCATCGTCGGTAATCCGGCCAACGCCGATTGTGACGCCATC
>JAUHZT010000239.1 GCA_030425905.1 Gammaproteobacteria bacterium | reverse complement strand
TACACCGAGGACTCCGTCGCCTACCAGGATGTTGTCGATCGGCTGTTGGTGAAGTGGGATACGGCAAGAACCCTGGTGCCCGCCGCTGAAATTCGCTATGCAGACTTCAATTCCATGGCGGTCTTAACAGTCGGCAGCGGGCATGCTGCCTGTGTCGAGGCGCTTGATCGTTTGCAAGAGCAGGATACGAACCTGAATTACTGCCGCGTTAAGGGGTTCCCGTTCGGCCAGGACGTTCGCGACTTCATCGCCAGGCATGATGTTGTTTTTGTGGTGGAACAAAACCGTGACGCTCAGCTGAGAACGTTACTGATGCTCGATATCGATGCGGACCCAGCCAGGCTCGTATCCGTGTTGCATTACAACGGCATCCCGTTGAATGCAGGTTTCGTCGTCGATGGAATACTCGAGAAGATCTCGAAAGGTCGTGCAGCATGAGTTATATCGGTAAGCCGAAGATTGCGCACCCGGGAATGCCGCGCAACAAGCTCGGCCTGACGTCGCGCGACTACGAAGGCGCTGTGTCGACCCTGTGTGCCGGCTGCGGTCATGACTCGGTAACGGCGGCTATTGTACAAGCCGTTTTCGAACTCGATATTGAACCGCATATGCTGGCAAAAATGAGCGGCATCGGTTGCTCGTCGAAAACCCCCGCCTACTTTGTCAGCCAGTCACACGGTTTTAACTCGGTGCACGGCCGTATGCCGTCAGTGACAACAGGCGCGAATGCGGCGAATCGGCAACTAACCTATATCGGTGTTTCCGGCGACGGCGATTCCCTGTCAATCGGCGTAGGACAATTTGTGCATGCCATCCGGCGCAACCTCAACATGTGTTACGTGATTGAGAACAATGGTGTCTACGGACTGACCAAAGGGCAGTTTTCAGCGTCGGCGGATATTGGCAGTAAACCGAAAAAAGGCCAGGCGAATCAACAGGAGCCGATCGATGCCGTAAGTACCGCACTCAGTCTGGGTGCGACCTATATCGCCCGCAGCTTTTCCGGCGACAAGGAGCAACTGGTGCCGCTGATCAAAGGGGCGCTGCGTCATGAAGGGTTCGCGTTAGTTGACGTCATCAGTCCGTGCGTTACTTTTAACGATCACGAGGGCTCGACCAAGAGCTACGCACACACGCGAGAGTTTTACCACCAGGTTATCGACATGGACTATGTTCCGCCGAAAGCCGAGATAAAGGCAGCGTATGAAGAGGGCGATGCGATGCCTGTTGAATTGCATGATGGCAGCCGGATTGTGTTGCGCAAGATTGACCAGGACTACAATCCGACGAGTCGTGCGGAAGCCTTCAAGTACCTGCGCGAGCACTTTAATGCAGGCGAGATTGTTACCGGCCTGCTGTACCTCGATGAGTCACGCCAGGAAATGCACGACCTGATGGGTACGGTCGACACGCCGCTGGCGCAACTCCCTCTGGCTGACCTGCAACCGGGCGCCGCTGAGCTGAAAAAGATCCTGAGCCGCTATTCCTGAGCCGGGGTGGATTCCCTTGATCGCCGCTTGCCCGCTGCCGCGCCGGGCGCATACCTTCGATGAGCCGCGCGGTGGCAGTTTCGGCTGGCGCAGTTGCAAGCCTGTGTACATCAGTTCCATAAAGACTTCCACCAGGGTCCCGCCACTTCGGCAGGCCGACTCGCAAGACCAGGCATTCTTGCGCGAATAGATTCGATGTCCCAGCCGGTGAGATTCGCGAGCTGCTGTGCTTCCCGTTCCTGACGCTCCCGCAGCGTTTGTTCATAGCCC
>JAUHZT010000136.1 GCA_030425905.1 Gammaproteobacteria bacterium | reverse complement strand
CAAGTTTCCGGTTAGAGTAGCGAACGAACAGGCGCCTGATGCGGTCTACCGATTCCATGGACGATATGAAAATTATTTGTGCGCGCGTAAGCGTGCGTCGAGTCGCGCGCGCCACAGCCGCGCTCGGTGCTTTGTTATTCCTCGCTGCCTGCTCTCACCAGCCGCCGGTTATTGACGAGGATATGATGCACGTCGCCGGCCCGCTGCCGGCTGATTTCAGTGGCTCGTGGGAGCGCAATTACGCGCGTGACGACGAGGTGGGGCGGGTGCTTCAGCAAGCCTACTACCAGTTGTCGCGCACCTCGGGTGACCGCGCATACAACAGCCAGGGCTTCGGCCCGACGCAGAAAGACGCCGATGCCGTGCTCGCGCTTGCCCGGCTTGCGGAGCTCATCACGCGCCCCGACGTACTCACCATTACGCAGAACGACAACGAGATCAGCATTGAGCGCAAAGACGACTATGCCATGTTCTGTGCGTTCTATAACGGTGTCGCGAAAGCTGAGGAAAGCGGCTTTGGTACCGAGGTCTGCGGCTGGGACGGCGATCAGCTTGTCAGCCATCTCGTGTTGCCCGATGGCTTGCAGATAACGCATCGCTTTACCATGTCCGAAGACAAGCAGCAGCTTCGTGTTGTGACCACAGTGGCGTCGAAAACGTCCAAAGTGCCTTTCACGCTGCGTCGCTTCTACAACAAGTTTGAGAAGTTGCCGTCCGAGTTTCATTGCATCGAGACGCTCAGCATGAAGCGGGTATGCAGCACGCGAGCGCTCAGCGAATGAGGCCGGTCGTATGTGCGGCGCTGGTCGCCCTGTTGTGCCTGCACTCGTCGCTCGCGTTCGCCGAAACCGATCGCGATCCACGTGCCCTGAATGTCTCTATCGCGTTGTTCGACCCGGGTGTGCCTGAAGACCTCGCCACGCAGCGTGATCTGCAGGTGTTTCCCCGAATTCGCGAGATTGAGGCCAAGTTCCTGCCGTTTGTGCTGCGCGAGACGCTGGCGAGTTCTGGCGAGTGGGGTGCTGTACGCGTGGTGCCTGAGCCGGATCCGGCCGCCGAACTCCTGGTGCTGGGCACTATCGAGCGTTCAGATGGCGAGGTGCTCATACTCAAAGTGCGGGCGGTCGACGCAAGCGGTCGCACCTGGTTCGACGAAACCTTCAGTGGTCGTGTAGCGAACACCGTGGCGGAAGGCGAGCGCGGCCAGCAGCAACTCTACGATGCAATCGCGGCGCGCCTGCTCGCGGCGCGTGCCGAGCGCGACGAGCAAGTGCTCCGGAGTCTCGAAGGCATCTCACTGATGCGTTATGCGAACGAACTCGCACCGTCTGCATTCGAGAGTTACCTTGGTCAGGACGAAGATGGCCATTACCGCATTCTGCGTTTACCGGCCCGCGACGACCCGATGCTGGATCGCATCGAGCGCATCCGGGGCGTTGAATACGTTATCACCGACGCAGTGGACGCCAAGTACCAGGAGTTGCACGCCGAAATTGAGTCTGTCTATGAGTTATGGCGGGAACACCGTCGCAAGTCGCTCGAATACCAGGCAGAAGACGAACGGCGTCTTAACGAGCCGCCGTCAAACCTGCCGCGCGGCAGCTACGATGCCTTGCAGAATATTTACGATAATTACAAATGGCACCGCATGACCGAGCAGGAGCAGGACAGCCTGGCCGTTGCGTTCAACAACGAGGTCGGCCCCATCGTCGATAGAATCGAGACGCGTGTCGGCGAGCTCGACGGTTGGGTCGAGGAGCAGTATGCCGAGTGGAACCGTTTGCTCGAGGAATTGTTCGAAGTAGAAACCCGGCTGCAACAGCCGCAATAGTCTGCGGGGCTCAGGCGCCGCTTCGGATCTGAGCTAAAATACAGGTCCTGCGACCACCGCGAGGTATGCATGCAAGCTGTAAGCAAAGTCATGGCGGGTGTTCTTCTTGCTGGCGCGGCGCTCGGCGCTGCGGTGATGTATGGCCTCCAGCCGGAACCTTTGCCAGCGCAGGCTGAGCGGGCGGATGTCCGCACGATTTCTTTTGATGCCAGTGCCAATACCGACGAACGGCTGCGCGCCCTGGAGCAGGCGGTTAATGACGAACGCGAAGCCCGGCGCATTCTCGAAGATGAACTTGTGGCGCTGTACGCTCAGCTTGAACAAATCACGGCGCCCAGCGCTGCGCTTGACGACCTGCCGACAGAAGTATCCGTTGCCTCGACGTTCACGGGTACCAACGTGGCGGAAGTTCGCGAGGCCGCTCTCGTCGCGGCCGGCATGGCGCCCGAACGTGCCGCGCAGGTATTGCGTCGTGAGTCTGAGCTGCAATACGAGGTGATGCGTGCCCAGTACGAGGCGCGTGTTGCACGCAATAGTGGCGAGGTGCGCCGCGTCAACTTTCGTAATCCGGAAGAAGTCTTGCGTGGCGAATTAAACCCGGAGGAGTACGAGCAGTACCTGACGGCAAGCGGCCGCGCGACGAGTGTAGCGGTTGACGCAGTAATGGCGTCATCGCCTGCAGCGCAAGCCGGCCTGCAAGCCGGTGACCGAATTGTCAGTTACGACGGGCAACGTGTCTTCAATGTCATGGAATTGCAAAGGCTCGCATACAACGACAGTGCGAGCGGCTCGGCAGTCTTGGAGGTCGAGCGAAACGGGGTTCGGATGCAGGTTGTGGTGCCGCGCGGTCCGATCGGCGTGCAGTCCATGAGCCGCTAACGGTATTCCTTGAAGAACTCGCCGAGCATCCGGAATTCGTCGGCGCGCCGGCTGCCCTTGCGCCACGCCAGTCCGATGGTCCGGTAGCTGTCTTCGCCAAGGTCCGACAGGCGTACCCGCGTGTTGCGCAGGATTGCTGTACCGCGCGCCATCTCCGGCAGGAACGTGATGCCGAGGTCGGCATCAACCATTTCCACGAGCGTTAACAGGCTGCTGGCGGCGAACGGGGCCACTTTCTGCGTATTACGGATCTTGCAGGCGGCTAGCGCGTGGTCGCGCAGGCAATGGCCGTCTTCAAGCAACAGGATGCTGTCCGAGTTCAGCCGGTTGATGCGGTAGTTGTTCGGGTCGACGCGCTGGGTTCCTTCGCGGTATGCAAGGCAAAAGCGGTCGAGAAACAGGTCTTCTGTTTCCACGCCGCGCATCTCCCAGGGCAGGGCGAGCAAGATCACGTCGAGTTCGCCTTCCATCAGGCGCCGGTAAATGGTGTCCGACTGCCCCTCCGTCAGGAACAACTGCAGCTTGGGGTGACTGCGCCGCAGCTTTGGTAGCACCTTGGGCAGTACAAACGGCGCAATTGTCGGGATAACGCCGAGGCGCAACTCGCCCGCCAGCGGCTCGCGCACGCCGCGCGCCAATTCCACGAGGCTGTCGATGTCCTGCATGCACAAACGCGCCTGCACGGCGATGCGCCGGCCGATCGAGGTAATGGTTACCTGCCGGTTGGTGCGATCCACGAGTTGGGCGCCCAGCGTCTCCTCGAGCTCGGCAATAGCACTGGAAAGCGCGGATTGTGAAACATAGCAGGCCTCGGCGGCGTGGCCGAAATGCTCACATTCGGTCAGCGCAAGAAAGTATTGCAGCTGTTTTATAGTGGGATACTTCATTGATAGCTAAAATCGATTACAGTGACTAAATTAAACCATTTCATTAATTAAGTCGTCAATGGCAAAGTACGCCCATCGACAACTAACAAGGAGTACAGAGATGGAACTGAATATCGGTATTAGCAGCGACGACCGTGAGGCCATAGCGTCAGGTTTGGCGCGACTGCTGGCCGACAGTTACACGCTGTACATGAAGACGCAAAATTATCACTGGAACGTGGAAGGCCCCATGTTCAATACCCTGCACCTCATGTTCGAAGGCCATTACACCGAACTCGCCACCGCAGTGGACGAGATTGCAGAGCGCATTCGCGCCCTGGGTGTAAAGGCACCGGGCTCGTACTCGGAGTTTGCAAGACTGGCAAGCGTCGAGGAAGCGAAGGGAGGTGAGTCAGCCGAAGAGATGATTCGTCAGCTCGTTATTGGCCAGGAAACCGTCGCGCGGACAGCCCGCGAGATTTTCCCGGCAGCCGAGAAAGCCAGCGACGAACCCACGGCCGACTTGCTGACGCAACGTATACAGTCCCACGAAAAAAATGCCTGGATGCTGCGAAGCATGCTGGCCTGATCAGAAACCTTAAATCTAATCGGAGAACATAGATGTTGAAGAATATTGAAGGACAGCGCGTACCCCAGGTCACGTTCAAGACACGTGAAGAGCACAACTGGGTTGATCGTACGAGCGACGACATTTTTGCTGGCAAGACAGTGGTACTGTTTTCGCTGCCGGGCGCGTTCACGCCCACCTGCTCGTCATCGCACGTGCCGCGCTACAACCAGCTCGCGCCCGTTTTCAAGCAAAAGGGCGTTGACGAAATTATCTGCGTGTCTGTCAACGATGCATTCGTAATGGACGAGTGGAAGCGTGCCCAGAAGGCGGATCGCATTACCTTCCTGCCGGACGGTAACGGCGATTTCTCGGAAGGCATGGGCCTGCTCGTCAACAAGAACGACCTCGGCTTCGGCAAGCGCTCCTGGCGTTACTCGATGCTCGTTAAAGACGGCGTCATCGAGAAAATGTTTATCGAGCCGGACCAGCCGGGCGACCCGTTTGAGGCTTCCGACGCCGACACGATGCTGGAATACATCGACCCGCAGGTCGAAAAGCCCGCCGACGTAACGGTTTTCTCACGTTCGGGCTGCCCGTTCTGCGCCAAGGCCAAGGGTCTGCTGCGTGATGCCGGCATGGAGTTCGAAGAGTTGCACCTGAACCGGGACTACACCGACCGGTCGCTGCGTGCAATTGCCAACGCCACGTCGTACCCGCAGGTATTCATCAACGGCGAGCATATCGGCGGCGCTGATGATCTCGAAAACTGGCTCGAGGAGCAGCGCAAGCAGAAAAGCGCGGCCTGAGAGTAGTGGACAACAGGGCGGGCAACCGCTCTGACGAAAAGTAGCACGACCTGGTAGTTCCCCTCCCCCCCGCTACCAGGGCTGTGTGACTGATAAAGCCGGTGCCCGGTGCGGTGCCGGCTTTTTCTTTTGTTACGCATAAAACGATATTGCCGTTGCCGCATCTGGCGATTATGCCTATCCTGTCTGGCCTTCCGGAGGCCCCGGACGGACAACAAGAATCCCAAGGAACTGTGCATGAAAATTTCGGACGAGACACTCATCAAATCGCAAGCCTACATTGACGGCCAGTGGGTTGATGCGGACAGTGGCAAGACCTTCGACGTGACAGACCCGGCCACAGGCAAGCTGGTCGGCAAAGTTGCTCAATGCGGCACGTCTGAGACTCGCCGCGCGATCGAAGCCGCTGAAAAAGCGCAGGTGCAATGGCGCAAGACGCCGGTCAAGGAGCGTGCACGCCTGTTGCGCAACTGGTTCACGCTGATGATGGAAGCACAGGAAGATCTTGCACAACTTATGACGGCCGAGCAGGGCAAACCACTTGCCGAATCTCGGGGTGAGATTGCTTACGGTGCGAGCTACATCGAATGGTTTGCCGAAGAGGGCAAGCGCATTTACGGCGACACGATCCAGCCGCCGACCGATGACAAGCGCATCGTGGTTATCAAGCAGCCTGTCGGTGTAGTGGCCTGTATCACCCCCTGGAATTTTCCGAATGCCATGCTGACCCGCAAGATTGCACCTGCGCTCGCCGCCGGGTGCACGGTTGTGTGCAAACCTGCGAACGAAACGCCGCTGTCGGCCTTTGCCATCGCCGAACTTGCGGAACGGGCGGGAATTCCGGCCGGCGTAATTAATGTCGTGGCCGGTGTCACCCGTGAGATCGGTGCCGAGCTGACCGGCAATCCGATCGTTCGCAAGCTGACGTTTACCGGTTCCACCCAGGTGGGCAAGTTGCTTATCGAGCAGTGTGCAGCGACAGTGAAGCGCACCTCGATGGAGCTGGGCGGCAATGCGCCGTTCATCGTCTTTGACGACGCAGATATTGACGAGGCTGTAAAAGGCGCGATCATCTGCAAGTTCCGTAACGCTGGCCAGACCTGCGTTTGTGCAAACCGCATTCTCGTGCAGGAAGGTGTGTACGAGGAATTCAGCGAGAAGTTTGCGGCGGCAACCGCGAACCTGAAGCTTGGCAACGGCGCCGAGGACAATGTCTCTGTTGGCCCGCTGATCAACCAAAAAGCGGCCAATGACGTTGCCGCGTTCATTGAAGACGCTGTCGCCAAAGGCGCGCATGTGGTTGCCGGTGGCCAGCGCTCGGATCTCGGCGAGTGCTTCATCGAGCCCACGATTCTCACCGGTGTCAAAGACGACATGCGCGTGTTCCGCGAAGAGATCTTCGGCCCCGTTGCACCGTTGTTCAAGTTCAAGACTGAAGAAGAAGCTGTGCAAATGGCGAACGATACCGAGTTCGGTCTCGCGTGCTACTTTTACTCTCGTGATGTTGGCCGCATCTGGCGGGTGGGTGAAGCGCTGGAATACGGCATAGTCGGTATCAACGAAGGCATTATCTCGAACGAAATGGCACCGTTCGGTGGCGTCAAGGAGTCCGGTCAGGGCCGTGAAGGTTCGAAGTACGGGCTCGATGACTACCTCGAGATCAAGTACATGTGCATGGGCGGCATCGACAAATAGGGCGCCCGGCATTCAGGTCCGATTCCGGCTAGTCTGTAGCCGGGTCGGGCGTATACTGCAGGGCATTGGAGGAGCCAGTGCCCATGCAGGAACACGCCGTATACGAACGCGCCCGCTTGTCCCGGGATGCACGCTTTGATGGTCAGTTCTACACGGGTGTGCGCACGACGGGCATCTACTGCCGGCCTATCTGCCCGGCGAATCCGCCCAAGAGTGAGAACGTTGACTACTACCCGTCGGCCGCGGCAGCCAGCGAGGCGGGCCTGCGGCCCTGTTTGCGCTGCCGCCCCGAATGCGCGCCGGGCACGCCGGCGTGGCACGGCACATCAACCACAGTCCGTCGCGGCTTGCGCCTGATTGCCGGCGGTGCGCTGGACGAGGGCAGCATTGAGCAACTCGCCGAGCGGCTCGGCGTAACCAGCCGGCACCTGCGCAGGCTGTTCAAAACGCATCTCGGCGCCAGTCCACTTGCCGTTGCCCATACGCAGCGCCTGCATTTTGCCAAGCGCCTTATCGACGAGACCGCACTGCCCATGGCAGAGATTGCCATGGCATCGGGGTATGGCAGCGTGCGCCGCTTCAATGATGCGTTTCGCAACACCTACGGCCGGTCACCGCGTGACTTGCGGCGCCATAGTGGCAATGCCGAACTCAGTGCCGATCTCGCGACCTTGTCGGTCAGGCTGCCGTACCGCAAACCCTTCGACTGGCAGCAGCTACTGGCCTTTGCGCAGGGACGTGCGATCCCGGGCGTTGAATCAGTTGCTGACAGCAGCTACCGGCGCACTGTGCGGGTCAACGGCAACGTCGGCATTATCGAAGTGAGGGATGTGCCGGCCGCAAGCAGCCTGGAGCTCCGCGTGCACGGCGTTCAGACGATTGACCTGTTTCCGCTGGTGCAGAAAGTGCGTGAAATGTTCGATCTGGATGCGCCCGTTGACGCCATTCGCAAAGTGCTGGTGCGCGATCCATTTTTGAAGCGTTGTCTGAAGTCGCGCACCGTAGTGCGGGTACCGGGCACCTGGGATGCCTGGGAGTTAACGGTGCGAGCGATCCTTGGTCAGCAGGTATCGGTCAAGGCAGCGACAACCTTGTCGGGTCGCATCGTGGCGCGTTATGGCGCGCCGCTCGACAAGCCGACCTCCGAGCGCTTTGCCGCGTTTGGTCTGAGCCACACATTTCCTGAGCCTGCTGACGTGGTGCGCGCACACTTCAATGACCTTGGCATCGTTGGCACCAGGATTGAAGCGATACGCTCAGTTGCTCGGGCATTGCTGGACGGTACGTTCAGCTTTGATGCGGCGCAATGTCCGGAAGAATTTTGCTCCCGCATCGTCAAGTTGCGCGGTATCGGCGACTGGACCGCGCAGTACGTTGCAATGCGGGCGTTGAAGAATCCCGACGCGTTTCCGTCGTCAGATCTTGGCCTGTTACGTGCTTTCGACGGCGACGCAAAGCAGCGCATGAAGCCCCGCGAAATACTGGAGCGTGCCGAGGCCTGGCGCCCGTGGCGTGCTTACGCGGCCTTGTTACTGTGGAATTCAGACGCGAATTCCGGAGGTTGAGAAAATGTACTACTGCTATCACCCGACACCCATCGGCGACCTGTTGCTGGCCGGAGATGAGTCTGCCCTGGCAATCATTGGTTTTCCCGAAGGTTCGATGCGCCGCGATCCCGACGCCGACTGGATTTACAACGAGAAACCGTTTGCGAAAGCGGCCCGCCAGCTCGACGAGTACTTTGCGGGTACGCGTAAGGATTTTGACCTGGCGCTAAAGTTGAACGGCACCGAGTTTCAATTGCAGGTGCTCGAAGAGCTGCAGAAGATCCCGTACGGCGAGACCGCCTCGTATCGGGATGTCGCGCAACGGATTGGTCGACCGAAGGCGGTGCGTGCTGTAGGCGCAGCCAATGGCCGGAATCCATTGCCCATCGTTGTGCCCTGTCACCGGGTTATCGGTGCAGGCGGCGCGCTCACGGGCTTCGGGGGCGGGCTCGCAACGAAGGAAAGACTGCTGCGACTCGAAGCCGAGCACAGTGCGAAATTACTCTGAGAACTCGC
>JAUHZT010000014.1 GCA_030425905.1 Gammaproteobacteria bacterium | reverse complement strand
TTCCTTGTCAGCGGGTGCCAGTGAACGACGAGCATCCCCCGCGCAGGCATATTGATACAAGCAAATAATCTGGACGGCATGCCCTGATTCATTGGAAACTTGATCCATGAATATCTTGCTAGGCATCAGCGGCGGCATCGCCGCCTACAAAACGCCGGAGCTCGTGCGCCGCTTGCGCGAGCGAGGCGCGGATGTGCAGATCGTGATGACGGCGTCCGCCGAGGAGTTCGTCACCGAGACGGCGTTACAAGCCGTGTCCGGCCGCCCCATTCGCAGCAATCTGTGGGACAAGGAGGCCGAAGCGTCCATGAGTCACATAGAGCTGGCCCGCTGGGCCGACGTCGTACTGATAGCGCCTGCGACGGCCGAGATCATGGCGCGGCTGGCGAGCGGCGCCGCGTCGGACCTGCTGACAACGCTGTGTCTCGCGACCGAGTCTCCGCTCGCTATCGCGCCCGCCATGAACCATGTTATGTGGAATAACCCGGCTGTGCAGGCTAATTGCAAAACGCTCGCAGAGCGGGGCGTGGTCGTTATCGGGCCCGACAGTGGCTCGCAGGCCTGCGGCGAGACCGGTGCCGGGCGCATGACCGACCCGGACGAGATCGCGGAGCGTGTTTTCTCCCGGGCGCTGCGCCCGCGCGCGGGCGAAGGTCGCCTGGCCGGCAAGACCGTCATGGTCACGGCTGGCCCGACGCGCGAACCCATCGATCCGGTGCGTTACATCACCAATCGCAGCTCCGGCAAAATGGGCTATGCGATGGCGCGAGCGGCGCAGGCCGAAGGCGCCAGGGTCATTCTGGTCAGCGGCCCGGTTAATCTTGCAGAACCGCGCGATATTGAGGTGTTGCACGTACTGACGGCCGAGCAGATGTATGCAGCCACGCTAGAGCGTATCGCCGATATCGATATTTTTATCGCCGCGGCAGCGGTCTCCGATTACCGGCCGCTTGTCGAGGAAACGCGCAAGATCAAGAAGGACGCAGCCGAAACCAGCATTGCGCTCACGCGCTCCAAAGACATACTCGCGTCGGTTGCGGCACTTGCCGCGGCGCCCTTCACGGTGGGCTTTGCGGCAGAGACGCACGATGTGCGCGAATACGCGCTCTCAAAACTGCAGCGCAAAAAGCTCGACATGATTATTGCCAACAAGGTTGGTGCCGACTGCGGCTTCGACTGTGATGAGAATTCTGTGGATGTATACTGGCAAAAGGGCTCGAAGTCCTTTCCCGTGTCCGACAAATCCACCCTCGCCGGCGAGTTGATTGCCCTCGTAGCAGAACGCTATGAAGATGAGCGTGGCACGGGCACACACACCGAACTTGCGGTTCTCAGGACGAATGACATCGCGAGCTGACCGCCAACGCCAGGAAATTTATTTTGCGATCCATCAGTCTGAAAATTCTCGACCCCCGCGTGGGCGATACGATTCCCTTGCCACACTATGCCACCGAGGGTTCTGCCGGCCTCGACATGCGGGCTTGTATTGATGAAGTGCTGAGCGTGGCGCCCGGTGAGACACATCTTGTGCCGACTGGCATTGCCATTCACGTAGCGGATCCGTCGCTGGCTGCAGTGCTGCTGCCGCGTTCCGGTCTCGGCCACAAGCACGGCCTGGTACTCGGCAACCTGACGGGTCTGATCGATTCGGATTATCAGGGGCAGGTCTTTATATCCTGCTGGAATCGCGGCACAAAAACTTACGACATCCAGCCCGGTGAGCGCATCGCGCAAATGGTCTTTGTGCCCGTTGAGCAGGTGCAGTTCAAAGTTGTTGAGGATTTTGCAGACAGTGAGCGCGGCGCAGGCGGCTTCGGTCACTCGGGTACCGGCTAATCGTTTTTACTCGATGCCCTTGAGTGTCATGAAGCGGTTGATGTCGCCTTCGAACTGACGAAAGATCGCTTTCTCATCGTCCTGAAATTTCTTCAGGTTGGCCTTGTGGCGTTCGATCGTGTCTTTGGTTTCCTGGATGGCTTCAACGAGACCCGGATCAATTAACTCGGCATCTTCATCGTCGGAATAAGGCGCGTAGCGCAGGGACTCGCGTTCGAGCTTTTCCAGCGAGCGCTGCAGGTTGCGCAGGTACAGTTCGGTTACGCGTGACTGCGCCTGGAACAATTCGACCCGTCGGTCACGGTGCATCTCGATTTCTTCGACGGTCTGATACGTTGCAAGCAGCGCCTGGTCGGCGCGGTGCTGCAATTCTCGCTGGATGCGCAGTTCTTCCTCGAGGCGCTCCGCTTCCATTTCTTCTTCGGTCTTGCGCCCTTCGATAGTGCCAATGGTCACACCATGATCATTGACCACTTCCTTGTCGAGGTCCGTGTATTCGGCGGGCACGCTGTCACCGTAATGCACGATGCCGTCCTCATCGGTCCATTTATAGTGTTTATTGTCGCCCTCGGCAGCGTCTGCCGAAAAAGCAACAGAAAGGAGACCGATAGCCAGGAGTTGAATGCGCATAGCCCAAATATGCCACGATTCACATAATGTGTAGCGCGACGCAGTTCGCGAATTCACAGCTTAGACTCTGCCTTGCAGGCTGTAAACTTAAGAAAGATGCTCAAACCGGTGTTTTTACTCACACGCCGTAGTCGCGGCGATACTGTTGCACAGCGTCCAGGCTTGATCCATAGGTATCTGATTCTTTTAAGGTTTCGATAAGATCATCCAGTTTTACGATGCTGATAACCGGAATCCCGAGCGACTGCTCAAGCTCCTGCACGGCCGACAACTCGCCTTTGCCACGTTCCTGGCGATCGAGTGAAATGACCAGCCCGGCCACCCTTGCGCCGGCCGTTGTGATTATTTCGCAGGCTTCGCGCACGGCCGTGCCGGCCGTGATGACATCGTCGATGATCAATACGCGTCCTTCGAGTGTTGCGCCAACAATGCTGCCGCCCTCACCGTGATCCTTGGCCTCTTTGCGATTGTAAGCAAAGGGCAGGTCACGGTTGTGCTGGTCGGCCAGTGCGGCCGCTGCCAGGGTTGCGAGGGGAATGCCTTTGTAAGCGGGGCCGAAAAGCATGTCGAATTCGACGTCGGCGCCGGCTATCGCGGCGGCATAAAAGCGCCCGAGCTTCGCGGCGGCCGCGCCCGTGTTAAAGAGACCCGCGTTAAAAAAATAGGGGCTGACGCGCCCTGACTTGAGAGTGAACTCACCAAATCGCAGCACGCCGAGTTCCAGTGCCAGGGCAATAAATTCCCGTTGATAATTTCGCATGGGTTTCGATGCAGGATAGTTAGGTATGATGCGCGTCGGCATCGTGAAGCTGATTATGCCACGGATGCATCAGCCTGTGCGTCAGCCACGTGCGGCCGTATTGACACAATGACAGCCGATTCCTGGAGGAAAGAATGCGCTGCAACAAGAGTGGGAGTAGTGAATGTTTCGAGTAATCAGCCTGAATGCGAACGGGATTCGCGCGGCGGCACGCAAGGGTTTCTTCGAATGGCTGGCGGGACAGGAGGCCGATGTCGTTTGCATACAGGAAACCAAAGCACAGGAGCATCAGCTAAGCGATGACTGCTTCAGGCCCGAAGGCTATCACTGCTACTACGAAGATGCGGTCAAGAAAGGCTACAGCGGCACCGCGGTCTATACAAAACACAAGCCGAAGAAGGTTGTGCGTGGTTACGGCGATGAAGAGTTCGATTGCGAAGGGCGCTATCTCGAAGTGCAGCTCGATGGCATCAACGTCGTATCCCTGTACCTGCCGTCCGGTTCTTCGCATGAGCTGCGCCAGGAGGCGAAGTTTCGCTGCATGGAGTCTTTCACCGAACATCTGAAGAAGCTGCGTCGCAAACGTTCCGAATACATTATCTGCGGCGACTGGAATATTGCGCACAAGGAGATTGACCTCAAGAACTGGAAACAGAACCAGAAAAACTCAGGCTTCCTGCCGGAAGAGCGCGCCTGGCTCGACCAGGTGTTCGGTGACTACGGCTTCGTGGATGGTTTTCGCACCGTGGAACAGGAGCCGCATGCCTACACCTGGTGGTCGAACCGGGGCCGCGCCTGGGATAACAACGTAGGGTGGCGTCTCGACTACCAGGTTGTCTCAAAGGGGCTGCAAGACAAGGTGCTTAGAACAGAAATTTATAAGGCGCAGCGTTTTTCCGACCACGCGCCCCTGATCATGGACTACGATTGGCCCACGAGTAACTGACCGGCCCGGGCTTCTATGGCTGAATCGCAAAAACCGACGTTCAGGGAAGCCCTGCTTAACCGGCGCATCCTGATCTGTGCGTTCACCGGTTTCACCTCGGGACTGCCTCTTTACGTTCTGATCCAGTTGGTGCCCGCTTGGTTGCGCGTTGAGGGTGTCGGGCTCGCGGAAATCGGCTTCTTTGCGCTGATCGGATTCCCCTACACCTGGAAGTTCGTCTGGTCACCCGTCATGGACCGCTACACGCTGCCGTTTCTTGGCCGGCGACGTGGCTGGATGCTGGTCACACAGATTGGTCTGCTGCTCAGCATTGCGGTTCTCGGCTACATTCAGCCCGCGCTTTCCATCTGGACAGTCGCCTACCTCGCGGCGGCCGTCGCATTTTTCAGCGCCAGCCAGGATATCGTGCTCGATGCTTACCGGCGCGAACTGCTGCCCGATGTAGAGCTCGGCATCGGCAATGCGATCCACGTCCAGACATACCGGCTTGCAGGGCTCGTACCCGGTTCACTGGCGTTGATTCTTGCGGACTTTCTGCCCTGGCACACTGTATTCCTGATCGTGGCGCTGTTCATGCTGGTCGGAATCGTGCTCACGCTGTTTATCCAGGAGGCTATCAAGAACCCAACGCCGCCACGGACAATGCACGAGGCTGTGATCGAGCCGTTTCGCGAATTTATTACGCGCAAGGGGCTCCGCTCGGCGCTGCTGATACTCGCGTTTATGTTTCTCTACAAGATTGGCGACAACATGGCGACGGCGCTGTCAACGCCGTTCTATGTCGATCTTGGATTCAGTCTTACGCAGATTGGCACGATTGCAAAGTTTGCCTCGCTGACGGCCGCGATTGTCGGCGGTATCGCGGGCGGTGTGATCATGATCAAGCTGGGTATCAACCGCGCATTGTGGCTGTTCGGGGTGGTGCAGGTTGTCAGTATCCTGGGATTCGCGGCGCTCGCGGAGATTGGCGCTGACCCCTGGGCGCTGGGTGTCGTTGTCACGCTGGAATACCTCGGCGTTGGCCTTGGCACAGCGGCGTTTACGGCTTTCATAGCGCGCACCACCAACCCGGTGTTCGCAGCGACACAGTTTGCGCTGTTTACAGCGCTCACCGCTGTGCCGCGAACGCTCGCGAATGCGGTGACAGGCCTCATCGTAGAGCAAACTGGCTGGACGCACTTTTTCCTGTTGTGCACGGTGCTCGCGATTCCCGGCATGTTGCTGTTGTTCAAGGTTGCGCCCTGGAATGAGCAAAATGGCTGAGCTGTGCGTAGGGGCGCTGACCGAGGTCGACGACCCGGGCTGTCGCGAGTTCAGCATAGGAGCAGGCGACTGGCCACTGCGTGGCTTTATCGTGCGTCGCGGAGACGCGGTGTACGCCTACCAGAACGTCTGCGCGCACGTCGGGCATCCGCTCAACTGGCGGCCCGATACCTTTCTCACAAAAGACCAGTCGGCAATCATCTGCGCCTCGCACGGGGCGATGTTCGATATCGAAACAGGGAAGTGTTTTGCCGGGCCTTGCCGTGGGCAGAGCCTGCGTGCCGTTACGACCGAGGTACGCGACGGGCTTATCTATGTGTCCGGGCCGGAATCGGCCTAGAGTTTGTCTAGAAAGGCCAGCGGGTCGTGAAAGCCGCTCGGAATATCTCTGCCGTTCTTGGCGACAAAATCTACCGGGTCCATGTCGACTGAACCTGACCAGTCTTCCGGCGCGCTGATTTCAGTGAGCAACATCTCCGGCCAGGCTTCCATGTCGAGTTCGTCAATGGTGCCGTCGAACTGTTGAATCTCGACGGTACCGGATTCCTCGTCGATCGCGACAACCTCAAATTGCGTCCCGCCGGGACGACGAAACCATTGCCCAATTACCGGGTATAAGACGGCCACAGCGCTGTACTCCTCTCGGTGATTGTTGCTAGTCCTACCTTTAGTTATAGAACACCGGGGGGATTGCGCAAGTAAATGCGCGGTTACTTGCTTGCCGTAAATATCCAGTCGTTGATTTTGTGCCCGCGCAACAGGCCACGACGTTCAAATTTGGTGCGCGGCCGATCAAGCGGCTGGTCGCCGTCGTGCCGGCTGTGTTCCTGCAGCACAAAATCAGGCGCTTGTGCCAGAGCAGCTTCGATATGCTCGGCGTAGTTGTCCCAGTCAGTGGCGATGTGCAGCGTGCCGCCGGGTTGCAAGGCGCGTGCGCACAGATCGAGGAAAGCGGGTGCGACGATACGCCGCTTGTGATGGCGTTTCTTGGGCCACGGGTCAGGAAAGTACAGGTTAATTCGCCGCAACGACGACTCGGGGATTTGCTGCCGCAGCACTTCAATGGCGTCAAAGCTCATCAACCGCAGGTTTTGAATGCCTGCCTCGTGAATGCCGAGCAGGCAATGCCCGACACCGGGTTCGTGCACCTCAATGCCAATAAAGTCGTGGTCGGGTTGCAGGCGCGCCTGTTCGACGAGCGTCTCGCCGTTACCGAAGCCAATCTCCAGCGTGCGAGGAGCGTCACGGCCGAAGTGCTCGGCAAAGTCCAGTGCGGTATCGGAATGCTCGATGCCGTACAGTGGCCAGAGCTCACTGAGTGCTCGTTCCTGTGACGGCGTCAGGCGGCCGGCTCTTCTTACGAAGCTCCGAATAGTGCGTCGGTTCTCGCGTTCTTCGGTCATGTGCCGGCGCTCGACGCGGCCTTGTCGGACATGAGGCGGACCGGGCTCGCATTCTCGGGGTGCCGGCCCTGGAAGTCAGCGTAGTAGTTGCGAATAAGCTGCATGTCAGCGTCGACATCCCCACTAAGTACCATGGTTGGACCTATACCGAGGCGCCGCGTCCTGTAGTCGAAGAAACCGAGCACGAGCGGTACGTTGGCTTCGGTTGCGATGCGGTAGAAGCCGGACTTCCAGCCTTGCTTGAGGCTGCGGGTGCCCTCGGGCGCCAGCCCGAAGTAGAACGTGTCACTGTTAGTGAAGCGTTCTACGGCGCGTTGCACTGCGGCGCCGGGCACTTTTCGATCCAGTGGAATACCGCCGAGGGCACGCAGAATCCACCCGAGTGGAAACCAGAACAAGGTGTCCTTGGCGAAAAAGTGGATATCAAAGCCGCGCTCGACCCGGTATATGAGGCCCCAGATACCGTCCCAGTTGGACGTATGCGGTGCGGCGATGACGACCGCCTTTTTCTCGGTCGGAATCTCACCGACAGGCGTCCAGCCGCCAAGTTTCAATAGCTGCCGCGCGATGAAGCGGAGCACTACTGCAGCGCCAGCAGGGCCAGCGTGATGGCCGTCGCGATACCGATGCCGGCAGCCAGTGTGAGCCAGAAGCGTTGCTTGCGCTGGCGCACGAGCTCATCGCGCAAACGCTCGATTTCTTCGCCCCTGATATTGATGTTGACGTTGCCACTCGCCGCCTGTGCCGCCAGGCGGTGAATCGCACCGGGTAAATCGCGGAGCGCTTCGCGCACGTGCGGCAGGTTGTCGCGAAAGTCTCCGAGCATGGCACGCGGGCCCATGCGGTCTTTCATCCAGCGTTTCATGACGGGGTGTGCTGTCTTCCACAAATCGAGCTGCGGGTAGAGTTCGCGGCCGAGCCCCTCAATGTTGAACAGTGTCTTGTGCAGCAGGATCATCTGCGGCTGGATCTCGACGTTGAAACGTTGTGCAACGCGGAACAGGCGCATCAGCACCTGCGCGAAGGAAATTTCCTCCAGCGGTTTGTTGAAGATCGGTTCACACACCGTGCGCACGGCTGATTCAAGCTGGTCGATCCGCGTCCCGGCCGGCACCCAGCCGGAATCGAGGTGCAACCGCGCGATGCGGTGATAGTCGCGATCGAAAAATGCGAGAAAGTTTTCGGCGAGGTAACGCTGGTCGCTGGGACTCAGTGTGCCGACGATGCCAAAGTCGACGGCGGCGTATTTCGGCTTGTCCGGGTCCGTATGCAGCACGAATATATTTCCGGGGTGCATGTCCGCGTGGAAAAAGTTGTGCTCAAAAACCTGGGTGAAGAAGATCTCCACGCCATTTTCGGCCAGCGCCTGGATGTTGGTGCCGGTTGCACGCAGGGTGTCCATATCGCTGATAGGGGTGCCGAAGATGCGTTCCTGCACCATGACTTCCGGTCGGCAGTAGTCCCAATAAATATCAGGGACATACAAGAGGTCGGAGCCCTGGAAATTGCGTTTTAGTTGAGCGGTATTGGCAGCTTCGCGCATCAGGTCGAGTTCATCGATAATCGTGCTTTCGTACTCGGCGACCACTTCTTCGGGTTTCAGCCGTTTGCCGTGCTGCCAGTACTTCGCGGCCAGTCGCGCGAGTACGCGCAACACATCGAGGTCCTGTTCGATCTGTTCCTGGACGCCCGGCCTGAGTACCTTGACGATGACTTCGGCGCCGTTTTTTATTTGCGCCGTATGCACCTGTGCAATGGACGCGGCAGCAAGAGGCTCGCGGTCAAAACGTTCGAAGACGTCATCAACGGGTTGGCCGTAGGCGCCTTCGACAATCGCCAATGCCTGCTCGGCCGGAAATGGCGGGACGGCATCCTGCAGTTTGGCCAGTTCATCGGCGATGTCTTTGGGCAGCAGGTCGCGACGTGTGGACAGCGTCTGGCCGAACTTGACGAATATAGGACCGAGTTCCTCCAGCGCCAGGCGGATACGTTCGCCCAGCGGCGCGTCGCTGTCGCGACGACGCGGAAAAAAGTAGAACACAAAGCGCATCGGCCGCAGCAAATGCGTTGCGGAAATGACATCGTCGAGTCCGTACTTAACGAGAACCCGCTGAATACGCAGCATTCTCAGGAGTGTCCGCCGCTGTGCCATATCAGTTGTCCCGCGTCAGTCGGTCGATGCGTGCCGCAAGGCGTTCAACATCGTCACGCAAGGTACCAACGTTGGCGCTAAAGCGGTCGACTTCGTAACGGGTCGGCACATCGCGACTTTCTTCCTGCAGGTACTCGCCGATGTTGTCAGACATTGTGCGGCGCGCCTCCCGGGCCCAGCGCGTGGCTCGGCGAGCAATCCGACCAATCGAGTTGGCTGCCGGGTCGCCGAGCAAGCGTGCGATTTCTTCTTCGGCATCCGGGCGGGCGCAAGCGAGCAATTTCTGGAACGCCTCGGCTTTTTCGGCGTCGCCGCTGAGATCGAGTGCACCGTCACGGATAGCCGCTTGTGCGGAGCCGGAGGCTGAACGGGCCAATGCGAGCAACGAGCCGGTGATCACAACGTCAGGTTCGCCCGCGGCTGTTGCCGAGAGCTCGACGCGATCGCCAAGCACATGAAAGTACATGCTCAATGCTGTATCGCGGACACGTATTGCGGCAATCGTGCCATCGAGCTCAGCGCAGAGTTTGCGCGCCGGGCTCAACTCGCTGATGTTGCGATTCAGGACGCGCGCGACGGGACGCAGCAGTGTTTCGAGCGGATCCATTGTCGGGCCTAGAGCCGGTAGCCAGTATGCAGGGCGACGATGCCGGCACTCAGGTTGTGATAACGGCAGCGTTCGAAGCCGGCCTCTTTCAGCATCGCCAGCAGCGTCTCCTGGTCCGGGTGCATGCGGATGGATTCGGCCAGGTACTGATAGCTGTCGGGGTCGTCGGCGACCAGCCGGCCCAGGACCGGCAGAATTTTGAAGGAATAGAGGTCGTAGACCGGCTTGATGGCCTCGGCTGGTTTTGAGAATTCCAGCACCAGCAGTTTGCCGCCGGGCTTGAGGACCCGGTACATCGAGGCAAGCGCGGCTTCCTTGTTGGTGACGTTGCGCAGCCCGAACGCAATGCTGATGCGATCGAAACTCTGATCGGCGAACGGCAGGTTTTCGGCGTCGACCTGGGCAATGGACAGATTACCCGCGACACCGGCATCCACGAGGCGCCGCCGGCCTTGCTCAAGCATGGCATGGTTGATATCGGCCAGCACCACTTCGCCCTCGGGGCCTACCTGTTTCGCGAACGCGCGGGTCAAATCGCCGGTACCGCCCGCAAGGTCGAGCACCCGGTGCCCGGGTTTAACGCCGGCCTCATCGATAGTAAAACGCTTCCAGATGCGGTGCAGGCCGCCAGACATCAGGTCGTTCATGATGTCGTAGCGCGACGCAACCGAGTCGAAAACGCCTTTTACAAGGTTCGCTTTCTCACTGGCTGGCACGGTCTTGTAGCCGAAATGAGTCTGGTCGGCGGATGAGTTATTGTCTGGCATCGCTAGTGGTCTTGGCTTTTCGAACGAGCATACCCTGCCGCATCCAGACGGTCGAGGTAGGACTGCCAGTTGTCGTCCATATTCTCGCCGAGCTCACGAAGATAAGCCCAGGTAAACAGGCCGGTGTTATGGCCGTCATCGAAAACCAGCCGCACGGCATAATGCCCGACCGGCTCGATCGCCGTGATCAGGACATGCTCCTTGCCCGTCTGCAGCCGCTCCTGCCCGGGCCCATGACCTTTAACTTCGGCGCTTGGCGAATGGACCCTGAGGTATTCAAAGCTGTATTCGAAGCGGGCGCCATCGTCGAACGTGACGGCCAGCCGCCGGGACGCTTTACGCAACTTGATTTCAGTCGGTGTCATGCCGCCAAGGATACCCTAGCAGGCTGGCCCGGTGCGGCTGCCGTCGCGGCCAACGTACCGTTTACAGAATATACCGACTCAGGTCTTCGTCTTTCGCCAGTTCGGCAAGGTACTCGTCGACGTAGCCCGCGTTGACTTGCACGTGTGAGCCGCTCTTGTCGGACGCCTCGAACGAGATAACTTCCAGCAGCCGCTCCATCACCGTGTGCAACCGCCGTGCGCCGATATTCTCGGTGTTCTCGTTCACCTGGTAGGCCACTTCGGCAATGCGTTTGACGCCACTCTCGGTAAATTCGAGATCCACTTCTTCTGTCGACAGCAGCGCGGCGTACTGGTCCGTGAGCGAGGCGTCAGGTTCAGTCAGGATACGGATGAAGTCTTCGGTTGTGAGCGACTTCAGTTCGACCCGGATCGGGAACCGGCCCTGCAGCTCGGGAATCAGGTCCGACGGCTTGGATACGTGGAAAGCACCCGACGCGATAAACAATATGTGGTCCGTTTTGACCATTCCGTATTTCGTGTTCACGGTAGAGCCTTCGACCAGCGGTAGCAGGTCACGCTGCACGCCTTCCCGGGACACGTCGGCGCCCTGGGTTTCAGAGCGTCGTGCCACCTTGTCGAGCTCGTCGAGGAACACAATGCCGTGCTGTTCGACTGCTTCAAGCGCCTGCGCCTTGAGTTCTTCCTCATCGACCATGCGCGCCGCTTCCTCGTCGGTCAGTTGCTTGAGTGCTTCACTGACCCTGAGTTTGCGCGTCTTTTTGCGGTTGCCGCCCAGGTTCTGGAACATGCCCTGCAACTGGCTGGTCATTTCCTCCATGCCTGGCGGCGCCATGATTTCGACGCCAATCGGCATGGCCTGGATGTCGACCTCAATTTCCTTGTCGTCGAGTTTCCCTTCGCGCAGCATCTTGCGGAATTTCTGGCGCGTGTCGCTGTCCTGCGGCGCTTCATTGCCGGGCGTGAAACCGGCAGCGGACGAGGGCGGCAGAAGTACGTCGAGCACGCGTTCCTCGGCGGCATCTTCGGCGCGATGGCGCACTTTGCTCATCGCCTCCTCGCGCGTGATCTTGATGGCGACATCCATGAGATCGCGGATGATCGAGTCAACTTCGCGGCCAACATAGCCGACTTCGGTGAACTTGGTCGCTTCTACCTTGATAAAAGGCGCCTTGGCGAGCTTGGCGAGCCGTCGGGAGATTTCAGTCTTGCCGACACCGGTAGGCCCGATCATCAGAATGTTCTTGGGCGTGATTTCGTTGCGCAGCGGTTCATCGACCTGCATGCGGCGCCAGCGATTACGCAGGGCAATCGCCACAGCGCGCTTGGCTTCATCCTGGCCAATAATGTGTTTGTCCAGCTCCTGGACAATTTCGCGGGGGGTCATTTGGGACATGTGGGGGCCTATAGTTCTTCGATGACGATGTTCTGGTTTGTGTAGACACAGATATCGCCGGCAATAGTGAGCGCCTGCTCGACAATGTCGCGGGCTTCGAGATCGGTGTTGCGCAAAAGGGCGAGTGCAGCAGCCTGCGCAAAGGGGCCACCTGAGCCAATTGCCATCAGGTCATTTTCGGGTTCAATAACGTCGCCGTTGCCCGTAATAATGAACGATGACTCCTTGTCGGCAACGCACAGCAGCGCTTCAAGCCGGCGCAGGCGCCGATCGGTGCGCCAGTCTTTGGCGAGTTCAATGGCAGCGCGGGTCATGTTCCCGTACTGCTCGAGTTTGGCCTCGAACAGTTCGAACAGTGTAAAGGCGTCGGCTGTACCGCCAGCGAAGCCGGCGATCACGCGACCACCTGCAAGTGGTCGGACCTTGCGGGCATTGCCTTTCATGACCGTGTTACCCAATGAGACCTGGCCATCTCCGGCGATGGCCACTTTGCCATTGCGTCGCACGGAGACGATGGTCGTCCCTCTGTATTGTTCCATGCTGGTGTCCTGTGAAGCGCCCCGGTGGCGGAGCTAATCCTTTGCTTTCAGTTTGGCGCGGGGGTGCGTCCGATCGTAAATCTGGGCGAGATGCTGGAAATCAAGGTGTGTGTATACCTGGGTAGTCGAAATATTTGCGTGCCCCAGTAATTCCTGTACGCCGCGCAGATCGTGACTCGATTCGAGCAGGTGCGTCGCGAAGGAATGGCGGAACAGATGCGGATAGACATTGGAGTCGATCCCCTGTTCGCGCGCCCAGTGCTTGACGCGGGCCTGCACCGAGCGTTTGCTGAGCCGTTGGCCGCGGTTGCTGACGAACAGGGCCGTTTCGTCGCCGCGGGCAAGTTCCGGCCGGCTCTTGAGCCAGGCGCGCAAGGCGCTCAGGGCATGGCGGCCAACGGGCACGATGCGGTCCTTGTTGCCCTTGCCGGTCACGTGCACGGTCGCGTCGGCGAGATCGACCTCGCCAAGATCGAGGTCGGTGAGCTCAGCCAGCCGCAAGCCGGAGGAATACAGCAGCTCGAGTATGGCCCGGTCACGGTCGTACAACGGCCCCTCACCCCGGATGTCGAGCAGTCGCGCCATCGTGTCGGCATCCAGATTGCCGGGCAGGCGCTTCTTGCCCTTGGGCGCTGACACTGACGTGATCGGGTTCTTGCCGAGTACCTGCTCGCGGATCAGGTAACGAAAGAAGGTGCGCGAAGCGGATAACTGGCGCTGGATACTCTTGCTGGAAAGGCCGCGCCGGTAGCAGGCTGCCGCCCAGTTGCGAATGTGCTCGCTGTCGAGGCCGCGCCACTGGCTGATGGCGGCTGCTTCGCACCAGTCGGCAAGCGAGTTGAGGTCACGGCGATAATGCTTGCAGGTGAGCTCGGATAATCGCCGTTCCAGTGCCAGGTGCTGGATGAAGCGGTCTATCCACAGTCGCTCGGCACTATCCACGGCAGCGGCTCCGGGCCTTTAAGCTGTGTTCAATAGCGTTTCAGGGCAGCCGCGACCAGGTCGCCCACGCGTGACAGGAAATCCATGCTCATGCCGGGGTGGAAGCGGTCGGCGCTGGTGCTGCCAATGGCCAAAAAGCCAATGTCGGAATTCTCGCCAAGCTGCACCAGTGCAACCGAGCCAATCTCGCTGGCATCGGCCTTGAACAGGAAATCGAGTTGCGAGTCACGGGCGCGCCCGCAGCGCGGTACCTTGCTGCCGAGAAAGGTCGCAAAGGGCTTAAGCGCGTCGTCGTCGCGCTGGATGACCCGAAAAAACCGGCCCACGCGGACATCTTCGAACTCACTTTCTTTGCCAAACAGGATCAGCACCGACTGGTCGGCGGCGAAACCGGCACGGACCGCTTCCTCGATAGCGGCGACCGTTGAATTGAGGTCAGTTGTGGCCAGCAGCTGTAGCGACAGGGCATGAATCTTTGCCGCCAGCACGTCGTTGGCGCGTGCAACGTCGATAAGGTCCTTGAGCTGGCGCTCGAGCTTGAGGTCTTTTTGACGCAATACCGATACCTGGCGTTCGACGAGTGACACTGCGCCACCCGTAGCGTGCGGCAAATGCAGAGAACTCAGTAAAGAGGGGTGACGTTCAAAAAAATCGGGGTGCACATCAAGATAGTCGTGAATGGCATCTTCCGAAATTTCATTCGCGACGTAATCCGGCTTACGCTGTGTGCTCATAAATCGATCGTTCCTTGAGAAATCAGTTCGGCGTTGCCGGTCAGCCAAACGCTGTCCGCAGCGTGGCGCCAGCTTACCACGACTTGCCCGCCCGGCAGGTGTACCGTGACCTCTTCGTCGACCAACCCACGCTGGCGTGCCACGACCATCGCCGCACAGGAACCGGTGCCGCAGGCGGCTGTCTCGCCGACGCCACGCTCGAACACCCGCAGATCTATCGACCCTGGGTTCACGATGTGCATAAAGCCGACGTTGGTGCGTGCCGGAAAGCGCTCATGGCACTCGATCAGCGGCCCGAGTCGCGCGACCTCTGCGCTTGCCACGTCCGCCACGTCGAGTACGCAATGCGGGTTGCCCATGGACACTACCCGCACTTCGTAGTGCTCACCGGCCACATCCAGATCGTAGGCGCTTTGCTGTTTTTCGGCGACAAAGGGTACACGTTCGGGGCGAAACTCAGGCGTGCCCATATTGACCGCAACCTGACCGGGCGCCACCAGCCGGGCGGTAACAGGCCCGGCCGGGCTATCGAGCAACATGCTGTCCTGGCCGGCCTTGAGGTCACTCGCCAGCGCTTGTGCGACGCAACGAATACCGTTGCCGCACTGTTCCACTTCGCTGCCGTCGCAATTGAATACGCGGTAACTTGCCAGCGCATCGTCGCGACGAGCGGGGGTAATCCACATGAGTGAATCGAAGCCGGGCCCGGTGGCGGAATTGCCGAGTCGACGCAGTGCATCGACACTCGGTGGCGCGCAATTTTCAGCGCGGTTATCGACCACCAGAATCTGGTTGCCGGTGCCCTGCATTTTGAAGTAGTCGAGTTGCATCGTGCGGAGTCTAACAGGAGCAGAACGCATGCCGGTTTGTCTGCTTACAGTTGAATGGACTTTTTCTTGCGGCCTCTGTAGTTTACATAAACTGCCCATCTAACAACGATAAAAGCTCGAGGGAAATCATGCGGCACATAATGGTTCTGAACGCGAAAGGTGGTTGCGGCAAGAGCACGCTGGCCACGAATATTGCAGCTTACTTTGCGAATGAGGGCGCGTCTGTTGCCCTCGCTGATTACGACCCGCAACGCTCCAGTCTGGACTGGCTGGAACGACGTCCGGAAGACCGTCCGGAGATTCACGCCGTAGCCGGCTTCGAAGACGGACTGAAGCATGCGCCCCGGTCGGCCGACATCCTGGTGATTGACGCGCCGGCACGTTCCCACGGCGCTGAGCTAACCGATCTGGTCAAGCATGCCGAGACGATTGTCGTACCGGTGCTGCCATCCACCATCGACATGCAGGCCACGGCCCGTTTTCTCGACGAGCTCATGGAAGTGAGCAAGGTCAGCCGCAAGAAAGTGAAGATCGCGACGGTTGCCAACCGGGTGCGCGACAACACGCTGATCTGGGATGAGCTGGATGAATACCTCGAGGAAACCCGCGTGCCCTATGTTGCGGCATTGCGCGAGGCACAGAACTATATCCGTGCCTACAGTCGCGGCCTCAGCATCTTCGAGTTGCCGGAATACCTGGCGTGGCCGGATCAGGAAGAGTGGGAACCGCTGACAGCGTGGCTGCGCAGCAAGCGCAGTCAGCCCTAAAGAGCGCTGCCTCACCCCTGTTATAGCTGGCTGGTCAGCGCGGCAGCAATGCCGTCGGCGGCGTTCGGGTAGCGGATGGCTGGCTGTAGCACGGTGTGCATCTTCGACAGATCGAGTCGTCTCGATTCGTTCAGAAACGACAGGCGCATCGGCGAGAACTGTGCGGCCGCCTGTTCGCGCGTGATCATTGCCGGTGCGGGCAAACCTGCCTGACGTGCGACTTCCCCGCTAAACCAGCTCGCGCTTCGGTTGTCTCCGTCGCCGACGTTGTAAATGCCGGCCGGTACGTCGTCGGCGAGTGCGGCCAGGCAACAACTGACCAGGTCATCAACGTGAATGCGATTGCCGGGCGGCGCCTCATCGAGGTGCAGCACAGGCTCGCCCCGCCGGATGCGCTCCAGCCCCAGGCGCCCTGGCCCGTAGATCCCCGGCACCCGGAGGATGATCGTACTAACGCCCTGTGCCGCTGACCATTGCTGAAGGTGCTGTTCGGCGGCGCAGCGGCGTTGCGCACGTTCGGTAGCTGGCGCGGGTGCGGCGGTCTCGCTGACCAGCTCACCGCGGCAATCGCCATACACACCGGAGGTGCTGAGGTAAACGAAACGGCCCGGCAGCCCCGGCAGCAGGCCCAGGAAGCGTTCGAGCCGGCGATCGTTCGCCGCTTGCTTCGCGGGTGGCACGGTGTAAACAATCGTTGTCTTCTGGCCGGGTAAGTGAGCGCGTGTCGGCCAGGGCGTGCCGGTATCGAGATCGAGCTCAAGGACATTGACGCCGTGCGTGCGGCTGAGTCCTGTAGCCCGGTCGGTGGCAAGACGTGCCAGCAGCCGCTGGCCGGTATAACCGGTGCCGACAACAAGGCAGTGCGGCAACGCGCTCGCTGGCAAAACCTTAGGCCGGGTCCGGCTTCAAATGCGGTATCGCGGTACGCGGTTTCTCGTTGAGCAACTCCAGGCCGTCGCGATACGCATCGGCGGCCGCATCGGTTTCACCGAGCCGGGTCAGCAAGCGGCCATATTCCTGGTAAGCCTCCGGTGTCGGCCGCAGCGCGATGACCGACTCCAGGTAGCTGCGTGCCTTGCCCCACAGTTCATTGCGCAGGCACAAGCGTGCGGCTGCGAGCAACAGGTCCGGGTCTTCGCCGTGCCCCGCGAGCCAGCCTTCGGCCCGTTTGAGCTGCTTGCTGGCGTCTTTGCCCTCGACGAGCCCGAACAGGCGCACGAGCGGCCCGCGCCACTCGGACTTCAGGGCGGATACCAGCTCCTTTTCGGCCCGCTCATGCAGTCCCAGGCGGAGCATGGTCGCGTAATAGGCATTCAGTAGCGTGAGGTCCGAGCGCAGCCGCTTTGCTACGCCATTCCAGGCCGCGGTCAGCGACTCAATGTCGCCAGCGCGCTCCAGGCGTTCGCGATGCACGCGCACTGACCACAGCCGCAGGGTTTCGGCATTTACGCGCCCGTGTTTTTGCAGGCGCGGCAGCAGTTCACCCAGCTTGTCCCAGTCTTCGAGGCGGTAGTAGATGCGCCCCAGCAAGTCGGCCGCATAGCTATGGTCACGCGATGTGTCTTCGATGCGTTGTAAGGTGGCCAGCGCCTGTTCGTAGTGACCGCGATCGAGCTGGAACTCGGCCTGCGTCAGCAATACGGCGTTGCTCGCCTCGGGAGTTTCGGTATAGGCGATACGCAGCCACTCGTCGCGGCGCTCGTCTTGCCCTTGCAGATGCGCGGCCCGCGCCGCTTGCAGGTAATTAAACAGAGGGGAATCGCTGCTGCGCGCCGCGCGGCCCAGCAATTTTTCGCCTCGTGCAAGATTCCCTTCTGCTACTTCGATCATGCCGCGCGTCAGCTTCTGCCCGGCCCGACCGGAGCGATAGCGCCCTGCGGCTTCGCCGAGTTTTCGCGGCGCGCGAATCAGGGCGCGCAGGAAAAAAATGGCGGCAATGAGCAGTACGATAAACAAGGCCAGCGCGGGTACCGACATTTCCAGCATGTGCCCGCGTATCTGGATAACGACGTAGCCAGGGTCAGTAAACAAGAGCTGCGCCGCGACTGCGCTGAGCAGTGCGACAACGATGATGATGATGCCTAGCTTCATTCGGCCACTTCCGCGAGGGTCCGGTACTGACGCAAGAGGCGCAGCGATTGCGAGATATCGGGTGGTGCGGCTTTCCGGTAGTCGGAACGAATTTCGCTGATTGTCTGCCTGGCGCTTTGCACGGGTTCTGCCGTGGTGTCGAAATAGCGCGCTATCCAGCCGTCAGCGTCGTCGAGGCTTTGCTCGAAGATCACCTGCTCGCCACGTAACAACGCCAGTCTTGCCGCCTGCAACTGCAACGCCAGGTTGCTGCGAATCATGGGTTCGGCTTCAGGTGTTAGCAGGGGAGCGTCCTCGTCGGTCGGTTTGGTGTACGTGACCAGGCCTGAAACAGCACCCTTGACCGCATTCCATGCTCGCTTGACGCCACCTGTTTCAGCGGCCGCGGCCTGCTCTGCGGCTTCTGCGCTGGTTTGTTTCATCGGCAGCGACTCGACAACGTGCGCGAGGCTCGCGAGCGTCAGTGTTACGCCGGCCACATCAGGCTGCTCCATGACTTCCAGCGCGGCGATCTCATTGGCGAGCTCGCGGCGCGTCTGCGTCAGCGCCGGGTCCGCAAGTTGCAGCAGACGGTCGTCGGCCTGTTCGAGGGCCAGTTTGGCCAGGTACGGGTTGCCTGCGAGCTGCAACTGGGCGTTTGCAATCTGCATGTAGTACTCGGCTTCGGCAAGCAGGTAGGTGTTACGCGCATCCACCGATACGCCCTGCAAGGCGGCGAGAGAGCGTTCGAGGTTACCGAGGCGGGGAGCGACGGAGTCGAACAGGTCTACGCTGCTGTCAAATCGCGTTACGTCATTCTGCAGGTTGCGGAGTTCGGCGTCTTTGTCGCCCAGCTTCGCGTCGAGACCAGCGACATCCTCTTCGAGCGCGGCAAGTGCGCTGCGCATAGCCGCCGCCTGTTGTTCTGACTGCCGGGTTACTTCGCTGATGGCGCTGCTGTATTGCTCGTCCACCGGGCTGGCGCGGAACTTTTCAAACAGCAGGTAGCCCAGCGCTGCAACGCTGAGCAGCGACAGCAAGAGTGCCAGCCAGGCGACACTGGCGACGACACCGCGTTTTGCAGCCTTGGCGGGAGGCGGTGCCGGGTTCTCTGCGGCGGCCTCGGCCTGCTCTGCGTCGCTCGCGGCAGGCAGAAAATTCGCATCTTCCTGCGCGGAAGTTGCTGTTGGGTCGTGCTTATCGTTTTCAGGCATTCAATTTGATCCGGGTGACGGTGGTGTCGCTGACGGGGTTCCCGCCGCGTGTGCAAGGCAGTCGACGATGGCGTCTGGCGCGGGTCCGGCGGCCAGAATTGCCGGGCAATCCGGGTGCTGACTATGCGCTTCTTTTAACACACGAGCCGCCGGGGTCACCAGTAACGTACGGGCCAGCGCGTCGCGACAATCTGCCGGTAACAGTAGTTTAAGGCATTCCAGCGACTGTACGCTCATTACAACAACGGCGTTGATGTTGCCTGCCGCCCAGTCCTGGCTCAGCGCCGCGAGTGCCTCGTCATCGTACTGTGGCAATTGCCGTTCGTAGGTTGACAGGTAGTCCACACGTGCGCCGCGCGCGCGCAGTTCGGTAGCCAGCTTTTCGCGCCCGGGGTTGCCACGAATGATGCGTACAGTCTTGCCCGCCATATCACTGAAAGCGGGTTCGCGGAGCAGGTGCTCGCTGTCAAAACCGCTTGCCGGACAAATGCTCACGGCGCTGCCAGCATCGCGAATGGCCGCCGCCGTAGCGGGCCCGATTGCGGCGAGTTCGCCGCCGGCATAGGCAATGCCGAATTCAACGGCATTGCGGCTGACGAAGACGGTAATGTCGGGGTCCGGCAGGCTCGCGCGGTCTCGTTCAATCTCATCAGTGGGTCGCGACTGAATCTCGATGCAGGGAAACAGGATGGGGTTGCCGCCGCGCGCCCGAATCTCCTCGGCAAGTTCTGCGGCCTGTCGTCGAGGTCGTGTCACCAAAACGCCAAAGTTGGCGGGCAGTCGGTCAGCCATTCGTCGAGTCGGCCAACATGGCATCGGCGCGGTCCAGAATCTCGCGTGCACCGTTGCCGAGCATGCGTTTTGCCAGCTTTTGCCCCAACTCGGTGGCGTCGCTTGACTGGCCGCAAAGCGCATCGCGCAATACCTCGCTGCCGTCCGGTAGTGCGACAAGTCCGGTGACAGTGAGCTCAGTGCCGGACAGCAAGGCGTGCGCCGCGACCGGCGACTGGCAGCTCGCGCCGAATACGCGCGCAATGGCGCGTTCTGCAAGCGTCGTACGTTCGGTGGCCGCGTGATTCAGGCTCGCCAGCAGTTCAACCAGCTCGGGCCGGTCATCGGGGCATTCGATGCCCAGAACGCCCTGCGCCGCAGCAGGCAAGATCTCTTCGGGCATGAAGAGCTGGCTGATGTGTTCATCCAGGCCGAGCCGCTCAAGGCCGGCCGCGGCCAGCACGATTGCGTCGTACTCACCGTCTTGCAGTTTTTTGAGCCGCGTGTTGACGTTGCCGCGCAACGGCTCCACCTTGAGATCGGGCCGCAGGCGCTTGAGTTGTGCCTGCCGCCGGAGGCTGGAGCTGCCGATTCTGGAGCCGGCGTCGAGTGCCTCGAGCCGCATACCGTTGCGCCCGAGCAGCGCGTCCGCCGAATTTGCCCGTTCAAGGACTGCACCAATCATGAAGCCCGGCGGCATGTGTACCGGCACGTCTTTCATTGAGTGCACCGCGATGTCCGCATGGCCTTCGCTCATCGCGACCTCGAGTTCCTTGATGAACAGGCCTTTGCCGCCAATTTTCTGCAGGCTGCGATCAAGAATTTCATCGCCACGGGTGGACAATGGCAATAGTTCGACCGTGCTTACGGCGGTGAGCCTGCGAAGTTTCTCTGCGACGTGTTCAGCCTGCCAGAGCGCGAGCGCGCTCTTGCGCGTTGCAATTCGAATTTTCAAAAGGCTTTAGCCTCCCTTGAGCCGGCGACGTACCTCGGCGACATGCCGGCGGCTGATTATCAGCTCTTTGTCGTCCGTATGCGAGCCGTCGCGCAATACGGCGCGTAATTTTCCGTCGCTGGTTTTGCGAATCGAATCGATGCGCCGCACGGCGACGAGCGCGGCGCGATGAATACGCACAAACTCGTCGGCGAATTCCTGCTCAAGGGATTTGAGTGAATCGTCGATCAGGCTGATACCGTCGTCGTGGTGCACAGCCGTGTACTTCTGGTCGGCGCGAAAGAAATTTATCGTGTCGATCGGCACTAGTGTGATCTTGTCGCGCGCATTGCAACAGACGTGCTTGCGTTTGCTGGCGAGGCCTGCCGCAGCGGCCGCCTCATCCAGGCTTGCCGTTACCAGTCGTGCCGCCTGGCCGAGGGCAGCCGCGAGTTTGCGCGCACGAACGGGCTTCAGAACATAGCCGATGGCGCGCGCATCGAATGCGTCGATCGCGTATTCGTCATAGGCCGTCGTGAAAACAATCGCCGGCGCCGGCTCGAGCCGGTTCAGATGGTGGGCCGTCTCGATGCCGTCCATGCCGGGCATGCGGATGTCGAGAAGGACAATATCGGGCCTGCTTTCTGAAACTGCCGCAAGCGCTTCGCGGCCATTGGCGGCGCTGCCACTGAGTTCATAGTCCGCCATCTCCTCCAGCAGGGCCGCCAGCCGTTCGCGTGCGGGTGCTTCGTCATCAACCACCAGCACCTTCATACGTCATTCTCGTCAGCGGGAAAACGCAGGCGCACCCGGTATTCGTCGTCACTTTCCTGCACATCCACGCTGGCCTTGCTGCCATAGGCCAGTTCGTAGCGTTGCCGGATGTTCGACAAGGCCATTTTGTTGCCGTCCTTCTCGCGCTTTGCGCCGGCGGCGACCGGATTGCAGATATCGATTTGCAGGAACTTGCCGTCGCGTTTGCCATTGACCGTAACCTGTCCGCCGTCGGGCAGCAGTTCGATGCCGTGGTAAATCGCGTTCTCAAGCAGCGGCTGGATAGTCAGGCTCGGGATCAGGGCGCGCATTGGCAATTCATCGACATTCCAGCGAACCTGCAGCCGCTCGCCAAGACGGAGTTTCTCGATGCGCTGGTAAATAGCCGCCAGTTCGAGTTCCTGTTTGAGGGAGGTCTTGTCCTTCGAACCTCCGAGGTTTGCGCGCATCAGGTCGGACAAATCCTCGACGGCCTCCTCGGCCTGCCGTGGGTCCGAACGAGTCAGCGAGGCGATAGTGTTCATGCTGTTAAACAGAAAGTGCGGCCGGATCAGCGCCTGCAGTGCACTGATCCGCGACTGGGCTTCGAGTTGCACGCTTCGACGCCATTCACTTGCGACGTACAGATAGCGCATGGCCAGGGCAATAACAATGCCGCCGATCGCCAGCGTACGGGCAACGAATACGAAATGCGTGTTCTCAATGTAGAAGAAATCGCTGAAGCGTGTCGTCAGTTGCCAGGCAATTTCGGCCAGGACGAGGCACAGCAATAACAGAATAAAAAAGCTGACCACGAACGCACGGGTCTTGCCGGCACCTTCGAGCTGGCGTCGCAGACGGCACATGATCGCGCAGCCCAGCAGGGCAAACCACAGAATGAAAAACGAAGTCTTGTACAGGGTCAGGAAAAAGCCGCCCGGCGTGTGCGAGGCGAGAGTAAGAACAATCGCGACCAGCTCGGCGATGAGTACCACCACAAACACGGTCCCGGCGGCACAAAAGTCCGGCAGGAATGCTTGGGTGTCCTTGCTCGCTGGGGCCTCGATTGCGCTCAAGCCGGGTGCTCCGATTGGTCAGGATGCGCATTGTAACGTGACAAGGCCACAGCAAACTGTATTCGGGGTCACACTCGGGGCGCTGGTGGCAGCAACCAGCTCAGGTCTTGGCGGGCAGGCAGCGCCGACGGCTTAGCTGCAATCCTTGACGATCATTTCTTCCATCTTGCTGCGCGCTTCCTGCACCTCGTTTTCGTCGAGATAGACACGCTCGCCCTGATCATCTTCGCGATACAAGCGTCGAGACGTTACGTAGGTCTCAAGCTGGTCGCGGTACTTCTGGCATTTTTGTTCCTGAATCTTTGCCTGCGCTCTTTTCTGTGCGCGGGTCAGCTCGGCCGCTTTCTCTTCTTCCTGCGTGGCCTGGTCGGCCGATGTCGTGTTGGCAGGCTGGCGCTGATTTACACGCGCCTGTACCTGGGAAGAACTTGTCGGCTTTGAGGCAATCGACAGACGTTCTTCGCTGGGTGCGCCCGTCGGCCGGTCAACGTAGTGGACTTCGCCTTCAGCATCGACATAGCGATATATCTCACTGGCCTTAGCGGTATTAACGCCGGCACTTGCCATCAGCGTCGCGGCGATCGTGAATATGATCTGTTTTCTGGTGCGCTGCATCGGACTTCCTGTCGTTGAACGGGGCCCCGGAATGAGGTCGGGGGGGAATATGCCTATTAGATCACGTGAGGCGCGCACTTGGTGTGATACCGATCACAGCGAAAAATGCGAATTTGACGCTTGCCAGCCGGCACAAAAAAAGCGGGTGCCGACTCTCGTCAGTACCCGCTAAGTGACTGCTTTTCCGGGGGAAAAAGCAAGTTTCTAGAAAAACCGGGGGACTGCTCGCCTTGCCCTTATGGCAAATGACGAACAGCCACCCGGCGGGGGGGTCAGTCCGCCGATGAAAATTCCGGATAGGCCTCCAGGCCACATTCGGATAAATCGACGCCTTCGTATTCCTCTTCCTCGGATACCCGGATACCGATCGCCAGTTTGATCAGGAACCAGACCAGCAGGCTGGCACCGAAGACCCAGACGAATATCGAGCCGATGCCCATGAGCTGTGCCAGCAGGGATGCATCGGGATTCGTGAAGCAGACAGCCAGCAGGCCCCAGATGCCCACCACGCCATGCACCGAGATGGCACCGACGGGGTCATCTATCTTGAGCTTGTCGAGCGTCACAATCGAGCCAACCACGAGCAGGCCACCCACGGCGCCGATTAGCGTTGCGGCGATAGGTTCGGGTGTCAGCGGTTCTGCTGTGATGGCAACCAGGCCGGCGAGCGCACCGTTCAGGGCCATCGTGAGGTCAGCTTTGCCGAACCAGACACGCGACAGCAGGAGCGCTGCAACCAGGCCGCCAGCGGCTGCCATGTTGGTGTTTACGAAGATGAGCGCAACGGCGTTTGCTTCGCCGACGTTCGAAACCACCAGTTCCGAACCGCCGTTAAAGCCAAACCAGCCAAGCCACAGAATCAGGGTGCCCAGCGTTGCGAGCGGCAAGTTGCAGCCCGGTATCGCGTTCACCTGTCCGTTCGGGCCGTACTTGCCCTTGCGAGCTCCAAGCAACAGGACACCCGCCAGCGCGGCTGCCGCGCCAGTCATGTGCACAACACCTGAGCCTGCGAAGTCGAGGAAGCCGGCTGCATCGAGGAAGCCGCCGCCCCATTTCCAGAAACCCTGCACGGGGTAAATGAAGCCTGTCAGGATGGCTGCAAACAGGAAAAACGACCAGAGCTTCATGCGCTCGGCGACAGCGCCCGAGACAATCGACATCGCCGTTGCAACGAACACAACCTGGAAGAAGAAGTCGGACAGATTCGAGTAGTAGGTGTCGCCGCCACTTGCGATGACATCAGCGGCCGAGTTGTCGGCGGATGTCAGCAAGCCGGAGCCCAGCGTCGCAAGGCTGCCAAAGACGCCACCTTCGTAGGCTCCCGGGTACATGATCGAGTAACCGCAGAGCATGTACATCAAGCAGGCGATCGAATAGAGACCGACATTCTTGGTAAGAATTTCGGCCGTGTTCTTGGCGCGTACGAGGCCGGCTTCGAGCATCGTGAACCCGGCGGCCATCCACATGACCAGTGCGCCCATGACGAGAAAGTAGAAAGTATCGAGCGCGTAAGCCAACTCAGTGACCTGCGCCGAAACCTGTGTAATTTGGTCTTCCATTTTATTACTCCCTATGGAATACGTTTAAACAGCTTCGGAACCGGTCTCGCCGGTACGAATACGAATAGCCTGGGTAATCTCGGAGACAAAAATCTTGCCGTCTCCAATCTTGCCGGTGCGGGCGGTGTTCGAGATGGCCTCGATAACCTGTTCTGCGATGGCGTCGTCAACGGCGAGCTCGATTTTTGCCTTGGGCAAAAAATCCACGACGTATTCGGCTCCGCGGTACAGTTCGGTGTGACCGCGCTGGCGACCGAAGCCTTTGACTTCAGTCACGGTGATGCCCTGGATGCCGATATCGGCAACCGCCTGACGAACATCGTCAAGTTTGAAGGGCTTGATGATCGCTGTGATCATTTTCATGTTGTATCCCCTAAGTGCTGGTGTGCTTGCTTGTAAAAATAAGGGGCGCGATCGACGCGCCCCTGTCAGTGCCGCTTACAGATCGAAGGATTTGCCGATCGTGAAGATGATGTTTTCGTCGCTGTCGCCAACAAGGTCCGAGTCCGAGAACAGCAGGACGATGCCAAGGTCGATATCCGACACGGTGGTGCCGTAGCCGAGTTCGAGGTAGCTGCCTTCGAAGTCCTGTGAGAAGCCGGCATACTTGCCGTAGAAGCCATCTTTCTCGAGGGTCAGCGAATAGTAGGTGTAGTCCTGCGTCGGTCCGCTGAAGTTTTCGTACTCACCGATCGCCACGTCGAGCGACAGCAACCCGAATCCGGCACCCAGGTTGATCTCCTGGTAGGTGTCATCGAAGTCGCCTGTATAGAAGTAGCCCGTGTAGCCAATGCTCAGTGACACATCACCGACATCCGCGCCGTAACCGAAGTAGCCGTCAACTTCGAGACCATCGCCTACATCGGCAGCCCAGGTACCCGCCGAGAAGCCGCCGGATTCATAATCCACACCGCCGCTGGCTGACGAATTTTTCTGGAAGATGCCGCGGTAGTGATACTCGCTGGCGTAGCCAAGATTGGCGGACCAGTCGGCTTGCGCGAAACCGCTGGCAAGCAACAGGCTGGCAATAAGCCCAAATTTGACCGGAGATGTGATGTTTGCTGCTTTCATTGTCGAAATGCTCCCTTTTTGAATGATGGCCCGGCTGGCCGGTGTGACCTGTATAGAGCAGCATTCATGCCAACTTCATTTAGTGTTTAAATAACAAGGTGTTAGAGATTTTTGCCCGCTGTGGCTGCACCATAGGGGTGCGCACTGAGGCGGTGCATGCTCTGTTTCGATGAGTTACCGAAGAAACTGCCGGTGTTGCGAATAAACGTGGCTGGCTTGTAGGTCGCCGGGCGCTTATTTATGGTGCAGGCCAATTGGAGCGATTGAGGATGGCTGGAATGAGCAAGGAAGAACTGGAGCAACTGGCAGCCCGGCTGGCGGACGCGGTGCCATCGGGTATCAAGTCGATGCGCGGCGAGCTGGAAGATAATTTTCGTTCGGTGCTGCGCTCAGGCCTGGCCAAAATGAATCTCGTGACGCGCGAGGAGTTCGAAGTGCAGGAGGCCGTGTTGTTACGCACACGCGAGAAACTTGAAGCGCTGGAGCAACGCGTCAGGGAGTTTGAGGAAGCGAAGTCCTAGGATGGTCTGACACGCAACCGCCATAGCGTCTCATTCGGCCAGGGAGGGCAGTAATGAGCATTGCGATCTTGCGCAGCCGTGCCCAGCTCGGCACGGATGCGCCACCCGTTACCATCGAGGTGTTTCTCTCGGGCGGCCTGCCGGGTTTTTCCGTGGTTGGCATGCCGGAAACCGCGGTCCGCGAAAGCAAGGACAGGGTGCGCGGGGCGATCTTAAGTTCGGGTTTCAAGTTTCCACTCGAGCGCATCATCGTGAGTCTCGGTCCGGCCGATATGCGCAAGACCGGCGGCCGCTTCGATCTCGCTATCGCGCTCGGCATTCTGGCGGCGAGCAAACAATTGCCCGGCAAGGTGCTTGATGACTTCGAGTTCTACGGCGAACTCGCACTCAATGGTGACCTGCGACGCGTACCCGGCATTCTTCCCGCCGCACTCAAGGCCGAGGCCGCTGGCCGAAAAGTACTCGTGCCGCGCGAGAACGGGCGCGAAGCGGCATTGGTGAGTGATCGTGTTTTCGTTGCAGACACGCTTAATGATGTCAGTGGTTTTTTGCGGGCGGCTTTCGTACTCGAATCGTTACCGCGCACTGCACCCGTGCCCGCCGATGCAACGCGCCCGGACCTCGCTGATGTTCGCGGCCAGTCGCATGCCAAGCGTGCACTCGAAGTAGCCGCCGCTGGCGGTCACAACCTGCTGATGGTGGGTCCGCCGGGCACCGGCAAAAGCATGCTGGCGGCGCGTCTGCCCGGCATTTTGCCGCCGATGACCCAGGCTGAGGCCATCGAAACGGCGGCGATTGACTCGGTGCTCGGCGTGCCGGTGGACCTCGAACGCTGGTGCGCGCGCCCGTTTCGCGCACCGCATCATACGGCTTCTGCGCCGGCACTGGTTGGCGGTGGTGCGGAACCGCGCCCCGGCGAAGTGTCGCGGGCACACAACGGCGTGCTGTTTCTTGATGAACTGCCGGAGTTTAATCGCAACGTGCTTGAGGTGCTGCGCGAACCGATCGAGGCAGGGCGCATTACTATCTCGCGCGCACGGCGACAGGATGACTTTCCGGCAGCGTTTCAGCTCGTCGCCGCCATGAACCCCTGCCCTTGCGGTTACCTGGGCGATGTCATGGGCAACTGTGGCTGCAGCAGTGAAAAAGTCGCGGCTTACAGAAGCAAGATTTCAGGACCGTTGCTGGACCGGATCGACTTGCATGTCGAAGTCGGGCGGCCGCCCAGGGAGTTGTTGCGCAGGGGTGGTGAGCCAGGTGAGTCCAGTGCCGATGTGCAGCAGCGCGTCATTGCGGCGCGCAAGCGGCAACTCAAACGCGCAGCGATCTGTAACGCGCGATTGCAAGGCGACATGCTGAAGTCGAGTTGCGAATTGACCAAGCAGGGCTGGCAGCTTCTTGAAGAGGCCGCCGATAAATTCGCACTCTCGGTGCGCGGCTATCAGCGAGTGCTGCGCGTTGCACGAACCATCGCAGATCTTGCAGCGCAGGAATCCATCTCGCCCGGGCATGTTGGCGAAGCGCTGAACCTGCGTGGATTAACCTGAGCCACCATCACTTGATGGTCCGCTTCTCGGGGAACGGTATGAATTCGAGATTGTCCTCGTCCGGCAGTTTCATGCGGCCCTGAACCCAGTCCTCTTTTGCGGCACGCAGTTTGTCTTTCGACGACGAGACAAAATTCCAGAGCAGGTAGCGCTCCCCGATCGGGGCGCCGCCGAGAGCCATCACAATGGCATCGGCGAGCGCTGTAATACGCACTTCCTTGCCGGAATCCAGCACGGCCATCTGTCCCGCGCTGATAGTCTGGCCGTTAATCTCGACGGCGCCGGTCGCGACGTAGATGGCGCGCTCTTCATACTCGGCCGGCAGAGTGCGTGCGGCGGCCTTGTCCATGTTCCAGTGCATGTAGAACATCGGCGAATGCGTTTTAACGGCCGCTTTCATGCCTTCTGCAGTGCCGGCGATCAGACGTCCGCGCAAGCCGGCTTCTTCCCACTCGGGCAGGTCAGCACCTTCGTGATGGTAAAAAGCCGGAGCAACGTCTTCCTCGCCATCGGGCAGGGCCACCCAGGCCTGGATGCCGTGCATGTGCGCGCCGTGTTCGCGTGCATAGTCGAAACGCTCGGAATGCGTAATGCCGCTGCCCGTGACCATCCAGTTGACTTCCTGGGGCCGGATTTCCTGGTGAAAACCAAGGCTGTCACGGTGCGTTAGCGCGCCGTCGTAAAGATAGGTAACGGTTGAAATTCCGATATGCGGGTGCGGGCGTACATCCAGTTCCTTCGGTATGCCGGCGGCGAGCGACTTGGGCCCCATGTGATCGAAAAAGATGAACGGACCGACCATCTTGCGTGCGGCGAAAGGCAGGACGCGCCCAACTTCAAAGCCGCCACCCAGATCATGCGTCTGCTTATCAATAATTCTTTCAATCATGTGCCGAGCTCCTCGTTGTTGAACTGTGTGGCTGACAAGGCCGGGCGCTTGCATGCTGTCGTTTGCACGTAACGGATAAAGAGTCGCCGCAGCGCTTGCTCGCGCCGCGGCGACGGCTGTTCAGGCTGGCGCCATCTGGCCAAAGCGACCCGCATTGAAATCCAGGATTGCCTCATGAATTTCCGCTTCAGTGTTCATGACGAACGGCCCGTGGCCGACCACAGGCTCGTCAATCGGCTCGCCTGTCAGTACGAGTAACATAGCATCGCCGTTAGCACGGATATGTACACCCTCTCCGTTTGTAGAGAGCCGCGCAATCTCGCCCTCGCCAACGCCTTCACCGGCTGCACGCGGACCGATTGTGACATGCCCGGACAGGACCGCAATCAGGCTGGTGTGGCCTGCCGGCAATGGCAACACGGTGTCGGCCTCGGCGTTGAGGCGTACGTCCCACAGGTTAACCGGTGTGAACGTCCGTGCCGGGCCGCGCGTGTCTGCAAACGTGCCGGCGATAATCCGCGCCTTGCCACCGTCGAATGTGACGGTCGGAATCATTGCCGCGGTGAGCGCCTGGTAAGCGGGCGGTGTGCCTTTGTCTTTCGCAGGCAGGTTGACCCATAGCTGCACCATGCGGAATGGTCCACCCGTTTTCGAATAGCCTGGTGAGTGATATTCCTCGTGCAGGATGCCGCTGCCGGCGGTCATCCACTGCACGTCGCCCGCACCAATCGTGCCGCCGCTTCCCGTCGAGTCGCGATGGCTGACCTCACCGTCATAAACGATGGTGACGGTTTCGAAGCCGCGATGCGGGTGCTGGCCGACGCCGCGTGGTTGTCCTTGCTTGGGGTCGAAATTCCAGGGGCCAGCGTAGTCGAACAGCAGGAACGGACTGATCGCCTCTGTATCGCCGTGGTAGCTGAACAGTGATCGGACAGGAAAACCGTCGCCTACCCAGTGACGTTGCTGGTTCTCGATAATGCCGACGAATTTTTTCATGTCATCTCCTCGCCCCGACAGGTCGCGTCGAGGGTGTTGTTTTGCGATGCCGCTGAATATATGCTCGTACGAGAATTCTGCAAGTACGATCCTAAAGGATACTGTAAATGAGTGACCAGGTACCTGAGTACGAACGCCACTGCCCGGCTGAACTGACGCTTGATCTGCTGGTGGGAAAATGGCGGCCGATGATTATTTACTGGTTGTTGCAAGGCCCGATGCGGTTCAACGAGTTGCAGCGCCGGCTCGGCGCGATTACCCACCGTACGCTGTCCAAAACACTTAAAGAGATGGAGGCCGCAAAGCTCCTGACGCGTTGCGACTACGGTGAAATTCCACCGCGCGTTGACTATACGCTCACCGCGCGTGGCAGAAGCCTGCAACCGGTGCTGCAGGCGATGGAGCAATGGGCGACCGAAAATGCGGCCGAGCACGCGTGAAATGTTGCGCCTGGCGTAACGAGTGCAATCGAGCGCAATCGAGTGCAAAAACTTTCCAATGCGCTACAGTATGATGGACCGAACTTGAGCGACGAGTCGATCGTCGGCTGTGGCACAAGCGGACTAGAGGAGCTTTTCGATGGCTTCAAGCAAGCATTGGCCCGAGATTCCCTACGACTTGTGGTCCGATAGCTGTACGGCATTGCATCTCTACTGCCAAATCATTGGCAAGTACCGGCTGGCCCACACACCCTGGGTAAACCACGCCTGGCACGCAACCCTTTACGTCAGCCCGACCGGTCTGAGCACCGGCGTCGTGCCCGATGCCGGCGGCATCGAAATTCGGCTGGATCTCGTCGACCATCGATTGATCAGCCGAAACGCATTTGGCGAGACGAGCGTCTTCAAACTCCGCAAACGTTCGGTTGCTGAATTCGAGGAACGCTTTCGCCGCGTGATCAGCGATCTCGGAGGGGATGCGAATTATCACGGTCGACCGAACGAGATCGCGGATGCCATTCCCTTTGCTGAAGATGTCGAGGAGCGGCCCTGGGACCGAAGCGCGGTGACGCGCTATAGCCGGGCCCTGGTATTCATCGATAACGTATTCAGGAAATTTCGCACCGGTTTCATCGGCAAGGTGAGCCCGGTGCACCTGTTCTGGGGTAGTTTCGACCTGGCGGTGACGCGTTTTTCCGGGCGTAAAGCGCCGCCGCACCCAGGTGGCATTGTGAACCTTCCGGACGAAGTCACCCGCGAAGCCTACAGTCACGAAGTGAGTTCGGCCGGCTTCTGGCCCGGTGGCGGGGGTATCGATGAACCTTCATTTTATTCTTACGCGTATCCGGCGCCGCCGGGATTTGCCGAGGCCAGCGTCCTGCCAGCGGACGCAAGTTTTAATTCGGCACTGGGCGAGTTCGTGCTGAGCTACGACAGCGTACGACGCTCTAGCAAGCCTGAAGCGACGCTGCTTGAATTCCTGCAATCAACGTATGCGGCGGCCGCTGACGCGGGCGAGTGGCCGCGCCAGGATCTCGAATGTGCTTACGGGGTGCCCGGCAAGCCGCGCAGGCAGTGACCGGTGCCGGCGGGCTTACTGAGACTCGCCGACCATGTAGTCGACGGCGTCTTCAACTTCGGCGTCCGACAGGTCCATGCGGCCACCCTTGGCCAGCATCACGCCCGCGTCGCCGGTGAAGCCATTGATCGCGTGATCGTGCAGGACCTCCAGGCCCTTCGCAATGCGCGGTTCCCAGGCTGCCACATCACCCACCTTCGGTGCGCCGCCCACGCCGGTCCCGTGACAGGCGATGCAGGCGCTGTTGTATACCTGCGGTCCGCTCATAACCGTGGCTACCGGCTCCGGTTCCGCCGCCGGCGCAACAGTGGGGCCGGCCGAGGCATGTTCTTCACCCGGCAGGTACACATCACTTACCGGCTTGATGCGCTCATTCACCGCGGCCTGAAATTCCGCAACGTCCTGTGTGTAGACGCCCTGTGTCAGGTCGGAAACCTTCAAAGCCAGCACAAGAATGCCAATAGCGATGGCGGCCAGTACTCCGATAACGAGTGAGTACATGTCGAAAAACTTCTGATCCCGATTCAAGGTAAGGCTCCGGAGCGGTTGTAAGGGTGTCCGGCAGACGGGCCGGACGGGCGGGCGGCATTATATAACAGTTCGCCGCCGCTTCCAGTCGTGTGGCGCCTACATAATGACGAAAGCGATGCCCGTGTACAGCAGGATCGCCATTCCGGCGGCCGTGAGGGCGATCGGGAGCTGCGATACGACGTGGTCCATAAGGTCGGCGCCGCAAGCCAGTGACGACAAAATGGTGGTATCCGAGATCGGTGAGCACTGGTCGCCGAAGACCGCGCCGCCCATGATTGCCGCAAAACACAGCGACACGTAGGTGGGATCGGTCGAGAGCGTGAACGCCAGCGGCAGGGCAATCGGAAATACGACCGCATAGGTGCCCCAGGACGAGCCAACCGAGAATGACACCAGCATGCAGATGATCATCAGCAGGCCCGGCAGAATATAGGGCACGGCCGTCAGGTTGCCTGCGCTCGTCTCGATCACCCAGTTCGAGGCGCCCAGTGTTTCCGAGACCGTGGCCAGCGTGACGGCAAGGCCCAGAATAATGGCCCCGACCGTGACCCCCTTGATGCCGTCCACCACGGCATCGAATGCCTCCTTGACCGGCATGCCGCGCAGCACCGACAGCACCACCGCGCTTACCAGCGCGAGGCCGAATGCTTCGAAGATCATGAGTTTGCCGGTAATCAGGTAGGGCGTAACCGCAACGCCGAGCAGCACGAGGATAGGGACAAAGAAATCGAGCAGCGAAGGCTGGTAACCGGGCGCGACCGCGACCGTTGTCAGCTCCTTGGAGATCATCGGTTCCGCCGTCGGGCTATCGAGTTCGCCCGTGGCCAGCACCCGTTCCTGCGCGCGGCGCATGGGCTTGCCCATAAACGGCAGTTTGCCCAGCGCAAACAGCAGCGTGAAGGTAATCGCGAACCAGCCGTAAAAGTTGAACGGAATGGCCGCGAGAAACCAGTCAACGCCCGCATCGCGATCGGGGATGTAGGCGCTCATTGCCGGAATCGTGATCAGCCCGGCAACGTAAACGGGCCACACGTTGAACGGAATAATGGTGGCAATCGGCGAAGCGGTTGAATCCACAATATAGGCGAGCTCTTCGTGGGCCACCTTTTCCCGGTCGGCGACCGGGCGGACGGTGGTACCCGTGAGCACGGTGCTGATGGTGCCGCCTTGATGAAACAATACGCCCATCAGCCAGGTAAAAAACATGGCCGAACGGCGTGACTTGACGAAGTTCTCGGAAACATAGGTTGCAAAGTGCCAGGCGCCACCATTGCGGTTCCACATGCCGAGCAGGCCGCCGAGTGCCCAGAGATACACCAGCAGAATTTCTGCAAAGCGGGTGGTGCCGATGCTGGGAATAAGAAAGGCCTGCACGATGTTGTAGTCGGTTGTGATCAGGCCGCCCATGACCACGCCCATAAACAACGCGAGAATCACATTGCGCGTGACAAAGCAGATCACAAGCGCCGCGAGTGCCGGCATGATTGAGAGAAAACCAAAATGCATTTGCGCTGCAAACACGGAGTGATCACGCGTCGCCGCGTACCAGCCGATCAATGCGCAAACGGCCAGAATGACGAGCCAGGCGTGACGCCGCAGAAATTGCAGCGGAGAGTCCGGGTCTGTGTGTTCAGTCATAGAGTTATCCTGCCGTTAACTTTACTTACCATAGCCCGAGCGAGTGCTGCTTGCCCACTTCATCGATGGAGTTCGGCCGTGAATTCGCCGCGCACAGAGTTGATCAGGCGCAATGAAGTGTGTGTGCCCAGTTCGTCGCGATGGATCGGGCGTTCGATAAGCCGGCCGGCGTCAACGAGCTGTTGCCGGAAGGTGCCGTTCAGCAAGCCACTGTTCACGGGTGGCGTACACAGCTCGCCGTCGAGTTCGACAATGATGTTCGCGACGGTGGTTTCAGTGAGGTATCCGTCCTTATTCCAGAGCAACACATCATCAAATTCCGGGTGCGCTGCACGCGCTCGCTCGTAAAGGTCCCTTTGTGTCGTCTTGTGATAGAGAAACGGATTACTGGCATCAACCGGGGTGGCCGCAAGCTTCACGCGATATTGCGTCGCGGGCCCGGGCAACTGCAGCGGCCTGGATTCCGTCCGCACTGTCCCGTTCCGGTCGAGTAACAGGCGCACGCGGTAGTGCTCATCGGTAAAGGATTGTTCGAGTTGTGCAAGCGCCTCCACTATCGCGGCGCGATCGAAGCTAAAGTCAAAATACTCGGCTGAATCGCGCAGGCGCTCAAGATGCTCTGCCAGCAGGAAGTAGCTGTTGGCAGGATCCCAGCGAAGCGTCTCGAGTAATTCGAAGCCCCGGTCTGCGTAGCTGCCCAGCAGTACGCGCGACTTGTCCACGCATTCACGGTACTCATCTTCTGCATTGGAGTCCCAGACGATACCGCCGCCCACGCCGTAGCGAGCAGTGCCGCTGCGGGAGTCGATCCAGCTCGTGCGAATCGCGACGCTGAACTGCGCCTCTCGCCCTGGCCGCAGAAAACCGATGCTGCCTGTATAGACCTCGCGCGGCTCCTCCTCGAGCGCTGCAATCAGGCGCATACTCGCCGCTTTCGGTGCGCCGGTGATCGAAGCGCAGGGAAAAAGCGCTGCAAAAATACTGGCAATACTCGCGGCACTGCGCGCCCTGACCGTCGAAACCATTTGCCAGACCGTCGGGTACTTCTCAATTGCGAACAAAGACTCGGCCACCACCGAACCGGGCTCGGCGATGCGCCCGAGATCATTGCGCATCATGTCCGTGATCATGACGTTCTCGGCAAGATTTTTTGCCGAATTGCGCAACGTCTCCCTTGCGGCACGATCATCGACCAGCGTGGTGCCGCGCGGCGCCGTGCCTTTCATGGGTTTGCAAACAATCCTGTCGCCGTCGAGCCGGAAGAACAGCTCCGGGGACGCGGACACGACGCTGTGTGTGTCCAGTTCCACGTAGGCGCCATAGGGTGCGTGTGCGATGTGCAGAAACAGTTGCCAGGCATCGTGCACGTTGTGCGCCGTTTGCCGGAAGGTGTAGTTGATCTGGTAGGTGTTGCCGAGCGCAATCTCGGACTGAATCTTGTCAATACAGGCCTGGTAGCGTGCCCAAGAGGTTGCAGGCTGCCACGGCGGCGCTTGCTGCTGCCGGACGTCGGGCTCGGGTAGTTCCTGCAGCACCCGAGGTTCGTTAAACAAACCGAAGCACAGCAGCGGTAGCTGCCCACCGGTTTGCGTGTGCAAAGCCGGGTCAAATGCACTGGCGGCTTCGTAGCTCAGGTAGCCCGCCGCGATGAGTTGTTCGTCGTTGACGCGCGCCTCGACCGCCGCAAGCAGGTGGGTGACTTCGCTGATATCGCGCGTCCACAGCACGTCGACAGGATTCTCGAAGACGAGCCAGTGCGAGGCGCGATCGTCGCGCAGCACGATTTTTCGTAACATCCCGGTCGAACCTTTCAGTGGACGGCTTGCCGGGTCAATGACCGCAATATCGGCCGTGTACTCCTCGCGCAGGTAGCCGCGGCGGCAAAGATTGAATGTGTCCGCGACGAGGCCGGTACTGCGATGCACAAACTGCGGGATGCTGAGCAGGTCGCTGCGCACGAAGTCCTGCCAGGCCTTCGGGTAAGTGCCGTACAGCCGGGGGTGCCCGGCTGAGCCATCGGAGCCTGTCATGACCCAGGCTTGCTGTGCGAGCCGTGCAATGTCGTCGCTGTGCATGACAAAAGATGCAATGGACGGGTCTTCAGCCAGCACCACGCGAATGGCGGCCTCCACCGGTTCAACTTCCATTTGCGCAGCTATTTCGGCGAGCGTCTGGCCTTGCCAGCGGCTTTCTGCGGCCGTTACAAGCATGGCATCTGCGCCACCACGGCGCCGCAGATTGGCGCGCATCTCGTCGCGAATACCTGCGCCGGTTTCGGCATCCGCGAGTCGCTCGCGCATATGTTCTTTGGAGTCTGCGAGTGCCCAGCGCGGGATCAGTGCATTGCTGAAACGTGTCCCCGAAGCGCGCCATGGGTACTGGTTGGCCGTAACGCTGAGTCCTTCGGCGCGTGCGGCGTCGATGCGTTCGACGATGGCTTCGCTTTGGCCCCACACATCCTGTCCTAATGCCTTGATGTGCGAGATGTGCACGGGAATAGCGGCGCTCCGTGCGATGGCAATGGTTTCCTCAATCGCCGCCAGCAAACCGATGTTGTAGGAACTTTCGTCCCGCAGGTGGGTGTCGTAAACGCCGCCGTACGCGGCCGCCACGCTGGCCAGTGCGATCACTTCATCGGTCGTTGCGTAGTTGCCAGGCACGTAGTACAGACCGGTCGAGAGCCCGATCGCGCCAAGCTCCATGTCCGCCGCCACGCGTTCTTTCATCGTCGCCAGCTCGGTGGCTGTGGGCGCGCGGTTTGCACTGCCCATCACCTGCCTGCGAATCGCTCCGTGGCCCGAAAAAAAGGCCACGTTGTTGCCAATGCCCTCTGCGCTGAAGGTGGCGAGCGTGTCGTCGCGACCGCTTACACCGGCACCGTCGTTGCCGATGAAAACAGTCGTTACGCCCTGCTTGAGATAGTTCAGGTTGGATTTCTTCAGCGGGTTACGCAGATCCCGCGTCGCGTGGGTATGCGGGTCGATAAAGCCCGGCGTAACGATCAGGCCCTGTGCGTCAACGCGGACCCGTGCATCGGCATCGGCGGCGGCATCCAGCGTGGCGATGCGATCCTCCACGATCCCGATATTGCGGATGCGGCCTGGTTCGAGCGACCCGTCGTAGACGGTGCCGCCAATGATCAATACGTCGTAACGGGGCGCTGTCTCAGGCGCGCAGGCCGTCAGGGCAAGCAGGCAAGTGAACAGGAAAGCCTTTTTCACTGCTGGTCCGCGTGCTGAAGCAACAGCTTCATGAACTCTTCGGCAAAAATCGCGGCGGCAGCGCGGGTGGCAGCGCGGTCGATCTCGTCACCCACTTCATACGTCACTGACGGAATACCGTAGCGCTTGTACATGTAGTTTTTGCCGTTCGCGGTATCCGAAGTTGGGCGATCTTCGTTGGTAAACGGGTAGTCGTTGAGGCGCGGCCGTGCGGCGTCCAGCCAGTCGCGCGAGAAATTGGGCGGATCCGTCGGGTCTGTGTCGGCCTGCGTATAAAAGAGATTGCGATTGGTCGAATGGAAGTCGATGAATGCGCGCAGCCGGTAACCATCGCGGTCCAGCTTGTCGAGCAGCGTCTTGATCAGTTGTGTTTCCGGTTGCACAAACGGTCCCCAGTCACGATTCAGGTCCGTTCTGCCGAGATTGTGTCGCCAGTGCCCGTTTGCGACCCCGTCCGGGTTCAGCAACGGAATGGATATCACCTGGAAGTGCTCACGAAAACGCGCGGCCAGTGATGAGTCGCCAAATACTGTTTCCCAGAAGCCGAAGAAGGCAAAGGCGCCGGACACTTCCGGCGGGTGTTGACGACCGACGAGCAACACGACGTCACGTGAATCGCTGGTGCCGTCCAGGCGCATGATCTTGCGGCCGGTTCGCGACTCGCCAAACACTGACAGGCGGGCATTGCTGCGAGCGGCCATTCGAGCCTCCCAGTCGTCATACACCGTCGGCGTTATCAGTTCATGGGCTGCCACCCAGACAGTCTCATTACCCAGCGCAATGCTCAGCGTTGCGCGACGGCCGTTGGCCGAAACCTGCACAGCATCCGCGGCAAGCGGGCTCCAGTGCACGCCATCGGCGCTGGTTTTTGGTACATAGCGGTGTTTCCAGCTTTGGTAGTCGAGTACCACTTCGGCGCTGGTTGCGCGTGCCGGCACAAGCTTGAACGCGAACCACGGGCTAGGGTTCTGCACCGCGCTGTCTTCCGGGACGATCTCGATGCGCACGCTGTTGTCGCCCCGGACTTCGCAGGCGCCGCGACGGGCACCGCTGAAGTCATCGAGCACCGCGAACGTCGTCGTGGTGCAGGTGCTGCCAGCCGGGATAAGTGTGGACTGGCTTGCACACGAAGCAACCAGCGCCAGCGCAAGCAGGGTCAGGGTGCGTTTAATCGGGGTCATAGCTTTGCTGCTCTAGTGGGTTTTAAGAATAGCCTGCGTAACATCAAAGGCCGAAGCACAGGCGAGCGTCCAGCCGAGCATGCCATGGCCGGTATTCAAATAGAGGTTCCTGATGCGGGTCGCGCCCACCAGCGGTTGGCCATCAGGGGTCATGGGCCGGAACCCGCCCCAGCGATGTGCATTCTCAACCGAGTAGTCGGCCGCCTGCGGCGCCACCTGTTTGGCAATCGTGAGCAGGGTGTCGGTGCGCGACTTGTCATTGGCCGTATTGAAATCGGCGAAGTCTGCGAAGCCCGCGATGCGCATGCTGCCGTTCAGGCGACTGAAGACAATCTTGTCCGCCAGCGATGACACGCTCACGCTGGGCGGGTTTTCACCGAGCGGCAGCGTAACGCTGTAGCCCCGCACCGGATAAATGTGTGGATTGAGGCCGGCGGGCCTTAGCAGTTCTGCGCTCCATGCGCCGAGACACACAACGACGGCATCGCCCTGCAGGTCCCGGTCACCGCTAATGCCAGTCACTTGTCGATTGTCGATTGTCAGGTTCTCGATAGACTGATCAAAAGCGAAAGTGACGCGGCCACTGGCCGCAAGATAGTCACGCAGGCCGCGGCAGAATAACTGCGCGTCAGCCACCTCGTCGCTGGCAGAAAACACTGCGCCGACAAAAGGCCGCTGCAAATGCGCCAGTGCAGGCTCGTGAGCAATCGCCTGCTCGCGTGTCAACAGCTCGACATCGCAGCCATGTGCCTGTTTCAGTTCTGTGCCGCGTCGCGCAACGGCAAGCTGATCATTATTGGCAAGCAGAACAAGCTTGCCGGCAGCCCGGTAAGAAAAATCAAAGTTGGTCTTGTCGCGCAATTCGTCCAACAGGCGCTCCGAACGCATGGCCAGCGACAACACATCGAGCGTATTGGTAGCGGCGCGCCGCGATGTACATTGCGCCAGAAAACGCATGCCCCAGGACAGTAAAGCCGGCGACAGTTTTACACGGCTTGCCGGGTCACGGCCGCTGAGCAGGGCAGGCAGCGTGGCAATGAAACCCGGTTTGGCGAGCGCGTCGGTGAAGCTGTAGGACAACTGCCCGCCATTGGCAAAACTGGTGCCGTGTGCGACGTCGCTCGCACGATCGACCACGGTTACCGTGTAACCATTTTCTGCCAGGTAGTAGGCGGTCGTGACGCCGACAACGCCGGCCCCCAGAACAATTACGTGCATGCTAAGTCCCACAAGGAATGCCTGACGAGTCTACTGAGCGCCGAGGTGTGCGCTCAAATAGGCATTCTTTGTGCGCCTATAACTCGCGGCTATAACAAGCTTGAGTCTGTGCGCACAGAATACTTGCGCAAACTAGTTCTCGACGGGACCAAGAAATGCGTCAATGTGGGACTTGAGGTGGTCGATAAAGGCATTGGCTGCGCGCGACAGTGGCGTATTCGCCAGGTGCAGCATCGTGATGTCGAAGGTCAGTGTGGGTGACAGGGGCAAAATTCTGACCTCATCGCCGGTGTTGGAGCGCGCGGAAATCTCATCGGCAATGGTTATGCCGGTGCCTACGGCGACCAGCGCCTTGGCGACATGATAAGTCTCGGAGCGGGCCACGACATTCAGCTCCGCCTCACTTGTGGCAAGGTGATTGGCCAGCAGGCGC
>JAUHZT010000135.1 GCA_030425905.1 Gammaproteobacteria bacterium | reverse complement strand
CGGCCATCGTTTGATGGCGACCCTTGCTGGAAGTCTTGGCACTCATTGACGATGTGTCACTCTGGCAGTTGAAAGGATTGGCTATTGTAGCCGGGGATTGTCTAGGCTGCCATTGGCATCTGTTGCAGTGCATTGACCAGTACATCAACACCTGCGTCCTGTCGATAGGCGTTCTCAGACAGGGAGCGCCGCCAGGATCGTGCACCCGGCTGTCCCGAAAACAAACCCGTCATATGCCGCGTAATTCTGTGCAGCCGCTCACCCGCGGCAAGCTCACGTTCGATATACGGCAACATCCGCTGCACGACATCGCGGCGTGCGGGCAATTCACTGTCCGGCTGCAGATGCGCGTCCAACTCGGCGAGGAAATATGGGGTGTGGTATGCGGCGCGGCCAATCATGACGCTGTCGACATGCTGCAAGGCCGTGTCAACCTTTTGCAGCGAGTCGATTCCGCCGTTCAGAACAATGTGCAAGTCCGGGCAGTCCTGTTTCAGGCGATAGACCCGCTCGTAATTCAGCGGCGGTACCGTGCGATTTTCCTTCGGGCTCAAGCCTTCGAGGATTGCGATTCGGGCATGCACAATAAACGTATCGCAACCGGCGCTCACGAGCGCATCGACAAACCGCCGCAGGAATTCGTAGCTATCCTTGTCATCGATGCCGATGCGGGTTTTTACCGTCACCGGCAGATCGGCCTCTGCACGCATTGCCTTGTAGCATTCAGCGACCGTTGCCGGCGCGGCCATCAGGCAGGCGCCAAACTGACCGCTCTGTACTCTATCGCTCGGGCAGCCGACGTTGATATTGAGTTCGTCGTAGCCGAATTGCGCGGCCTTGCTGGCAGCTCTTGCCATCCAGTCCTTGTCGCTGCCACCAAGTTGCAATGCGATGGGGTGCTCGGCCGCATCAAAGCGCAGCAGATGATCGCTGTCGCCGTGCACAATGGCTGCGGCAGTGACCATTTCGGTGTACAGACGGACACTGGGCGACAGCAATCGCAGGAAATAGCGGCAATGACGATCGGTCCAGTCCATCATTGGAGCAACTGCAATTCTGGAAGTGTTGCTAAACATACGCATGCTGACCATCTTGGCAAATTTCACTAATACTTGCCATCAATGACTTCGAGAAAAACTCTGCAATGCAATTCTCAATATCTCTATGCCAATTGTGATGCGCGCCTGGATAGATGCACAGTCGATGCCGGTGAGTACGCGCGTGCCAGCCAATACATCTTCCAACTCCTCGAATCTATCGTCACTGTCGCTATAAATCTTGGCGATGCATCAATAGTTAGCTACGATTGACTAATGTCCCATAGCGTCAAGGTAATGTTGGTATTTGCTTGTCTCGCCGGGACAGGCGTCGGAGCTGCAGACGTCGGTGACGACGACAATGCCGAAGCTGAGCTCAGCAGGATTTATCTGCGTGCCGGCAGTTATTTCCTTGATTCGTCGACAAGAGCACAGGTAAACGGTAAGCAGGGTAATTTCGGCTCGCGCCTCGACTTCGAGGACGATTTGAACCTCGACGAGCGCAAGAATACGCTGCTGGCCGCCGCTCGATGGCGTTTCCGTGATCGCCATTTTCTCGAAGTCGAGTACTTTCACCTGAAGCGCCACGGCAATGAGCAGATTGAGGACGAAATTCGATTTGGCGATACCGTATTCCCGATCGCTGCCGACCTTGATTCAACGTTTACAACGGAGGTAACGCGAGTCGGCTATTCATACCGGGCCCTGAGAGCACCTGACTGGGGTGTTGCAGTTAGCGCTGGATTGCACTTGACGCGGCTGCGGGCAGGTTTGACTGTGGTGCCCTCGGATGCCGGCAGTTTGCCGGCTGTCAGCCGCGAGATCGCTAGCGTATCGGCGCCTCTGCCTGTATTCGGCTTAAGCGGCGCGCGGCGCCTCAGCAAGAAATGGACATTGCTGGGACGCGGCCAGTGGTTCTTCCTAAAGCTAGATGACGTTTCCGGAGCGATCACCCATGCAGCCGTCCACCTGGAACACAATACCTTCAACAACGTTGGCTTCGGTGTGGGCTATGACTGGTTCGACATCGATATTGATACCAATGACAGCTTGTGGCGCGGCTCGGCCGACGTCCAATTCAAGGGACCAATAATTTTTGTGCAGGCTTCATTCTAGAAAGCCGCGTGTTTCTCGCCCAAAATAGTCTTGATTAAGGCGTGTACCAGATCGGCGACGTGTAGGCGCGCTCTTGGTGGATACCGGAGTCTCCCCTCTCGAGGTCAGCTCCGAAATACCTGCTATCGTAGGCCGTCCAGCGCGGTGTAGGAATCTCAATCACCCTGACGTAATAAAAGGCTGCCAGGTCTGCGTCGAAATCCGGATCGGTCCAGACCTCGATGAGTTCCGAAGCGCCGATCGTGTTGCTCCATGTCGCGTCTGCAAGATCCACGGTGTTTCCAACCGGTTCTTTGCAACGCCCGTCTGCGCCAATCGGGCGTCCGTCAGACACCGCAACGTCATATACACGCTCCTGGGTCTCGCCATCCTCATCAACCCAACCCTTAACGATCTGAATACGATCGAGGTTTGCACCTATCGGATCCTTGAGTGCAGCGACAAGAAATGTTGGAGACTTTCCGCGAGGCGCGTTGGTCAGATCTCCGCCCATCGGCACGCCTTTCTCGTACCCGACAGTGGCGGGATTGCGGGTATTACCGTCCGCCTGCTCGAAGTCCCAGCTACCGAAGAAACGTACGAGCATTCGAGGACCGGTCGTGGCGTACGTTTCGCGTCGGCTCATGGCGTCAAAAAGGGCCTCGCGCGTGTTCTCAGTTGCCCAGACCGCAGCATACCCTGATGCCAAAGTTTCCCAACCGAAAATCTCCTGATCACCAAATTTTGCGAACGGGTGCCGCATTCTGTCCGGGCTCGGTTCGGAACCCGAGTGCTTGCCGAAAAAGTTGTCGTCGTCAGCTGTGGCCAACGACGTATGGCTGTCGGTCGATCCAATCATGCCGAATTTGTACGGATTGGTGCCGAGTTCGTCTTCAAGCTGAAGGCCAAGTGCCAGAGCGCTTCTTGCATACTCATGCTCGAGCATTGCATCGGTCTTGGCTTCGCTGAGGTTCAGGTTGCCCTTATCCCAGGTGCCGTAGTCAGCGAATTCGTCGTCTGGCGACAGAAACGGGTGGGTCTCGCCATCACCTTTTATCTGTGTAACTTCATACAGCGGCTCCCACTTGGCCCGCGTTTCAGCATATGCCTTGGTAATCGGCTTGTCGTCGACGTGATTAATTCGTGGGAACATTAAGCCATTCGAAAGATTTCCGTTGTGCGCGATCGCGAGCACATCACCACCTGTCTTATCCTCATAGGTTTGCAACAACTGCCAAAGATATTCCGGGTCGGTGCTTCCTTGTGGTGGATACGTCGTTGCCGGCACCGTCTGGCTGGCATGCTCCGCGCCATCACGATAAATAATGACACGGTGCAAATTCTGACCCGGGGGTACCTGGGAAGTCCACTCGTAGCCGATAAAAGCCGTGAACCGGCCGGGCTCATTAAATTTCTCCGCCGCAGCAATGGTCTTGTCCCAGGCATTGCGATACATCATTCCGTCCGGCCAGTACATAAGGCTGTCAGGGAAGGTTCCGCGCGAGAATGAATCGATAATCTGCAATGCCACGTCCATACCGTGCCCTGCCTGAATCATGTCATACCATTCCTTGCCCTTGGCGTCGCCGAGGATAGCCGGATCGGCTGCGAACAAATCAGGGAAGAAACCCATGTTGTCGGAATGGTCCGCTATGACCAGGAAGTCGAGTGGACGCGCCAGGCGAGCCCGTCCTGCCGTCGTCGATTCAACCTCTTCGCCTCGTGCAAAGCGGTACGCATCATCCAGTTCCAACCGATTGCCGAATGCGCCGGCATCCATGGAGTATGCCGTGTGCAAATGTGTGTCGCCCCAGAACACCCGGGTCGCCGCAGAGCCCGTGGCGTAGGGTGAATAAGGGAGTTCGGGATCGGTACGCACAGGTTCTGCCTCCGGCGGCGTTCCGGCATCCTGCGCCGCTACCGTCGCGCAGAAAAGACACAAGTTGCTGTACAGAGCTATTGCAGTCAGTCTCGTCAGACGCATTTTGAGTCTCCCCTGGTCAGTCTGAAGCATTGTACTCCTTTTTGTCCGGCTGACACTGGCCCAACCACGCGCGACCCGGTAGTAGGTGACCAGAGTCGAATGTAGCCTGCAAAGCGCGTGCATCGGCGACTGCGGATCCCTGAAGCGCGAACGCGAGTTGAATGTAGATTCGATTAGTTTCCAGCCTTGCCACTATCGATGACTTCAGCAAGGACACGTCCGGTGGCACCAGAGGGCGGTCTTGTGCCCGCAATCATGGCCAGGGTAAGCGCAACATCAACAGTGTGCACGCGCCTTGAGACTGATTCCGGCGATATTCCGTATCCGGCGAAGATGATCGGAACGAAGGTGTCGTAACGCCACGGTGAGCCATGCGTCACTGTCACGGAAATGCCATCGAATTCGTTAATAAACCACTCCGGGTTAAATACGACGTAGACGTCGCCCGAACGGTCCGGGTTGAAGTTTCTCAGAACGGCCAGGGTAAGCGGATCCTCTGGCAGTGAGCCTTCGCGCAGTCGTGAGCTTGAGAACGCGTAGGCGACGCCTTCGAAGCCGATAAGCTCGTCGGCAATCGCCGTCTCAAGAGCGACCAGGTCGATGTCTTCGGCACGGCGTGCTGCGTCAGAGAGGTTCAGGTAAGGATGTTCGTAATTCTGGATAAGCTGGCCAGAAAGTTGGAATTGTTCTCGAATACGATCAGCCGCCGCCGTGGTCTCCCAACCGTCGGGGGTGACGTAACCGCCCAGCTTGCCAAATTCCTGAAGATAGCCAGGTGCCTCCGGTGTCCCATGATCGGCGGACAAAACGATCAGTGTGTGTTCCAGCCCGATTTCCTGGTCAATGTAGGCAAACAGATCAGCCAGCGTCCGGTCCAGATGCGCAAGGTTGTCTTCCGCTTCGAGACTGGATGGGCCAAATACATGGCCGACATAGTCAGTGGACGAGAAGCTAACTGCGAGGTAGTCGGTAACTTCGTCATCACCGAGACCCTCGGCTGCGATAAGAGTCTTCGCAAAGTCGGCGGTTATCTTGTCGCCGGCAGGACTAAACGTCAGAAAGGTTGTGAAATAAGGGTTCTCCTCGGTCGTAAACGGATGCGGAAATGTGCGGCCGAATCCCTCAAAATCTGGCTCCCAGGCTTGGTCATCGCGGTTACCGAATAGATAGTGCTTCGCCGGGTAAAGAATCTCCCAGGCCTCGCCGCTGTATCTTTGTGTCAACCGCTTCGCGTTCCACGCGTTCACCCACGCGGGGTATTCGTCATAGTAATACGTACTGGTAACGAACTGGCTGGCAGCTTTTGAAAACCAGAATGCCTTGCCCGTGTGTCCTGCCATCGCGACAGCGCCCCGGTCTTTCACCGAAATGCCAAACACCTTGGCCGCACCCTGGGTGGCAATCGACAACTCGTCACCAAATGTTGTCGTGAGGATTGCGGCCGGTGACCGGCCGTCGGTCCCGGCGGCAACTTGCGTCGGGTCGACCTCGATTGTCGCGTCCACGCCTGCTTTGCCAGTCAGAATCGTGTAATCAGGATCCTCGATATTATAAACGGTACGGTGAAGTTTGCGGTCATACCACAGATTGCCCACCATTCCGTGGGCGGCCGGATGAGCCCCCGTCGCAAGCGTAGTATGGCCTACAATTGTTTCGGTATTCGCGTGGGCATGGTGTGCATTGGTGTAATGGATTCCATCCTCCAACAGGTACCGAAAACCGCCCCGCCCAAATTGCTCGCCATACCGATGCAGCAGGTCGCCGCGCAGCTGGTCTATCGTGATTTGCACGATCAGGCGAAGCGGCTCCCTGACCTCGACCGCAGCGATGGCGGCCGGATTTCCGCCAGCGGCAAGCAGGATGAGAATCCCTGTTGCCAGTACGCGGCATCGGCTCATTCGACAAGTTCCAGCTCACCCGGCCGCCAGCTCTGGTCGAACCAGGGATCGAGAGGACCGTAAAGGCGCAGTACCGTAAACCACCCCTTGCCGGGCACGGTCGGCACCCAGTTGGACTCCTTCCCGGCCGGCGGCTCGGGCCCGAACCAGATCGTGGTGCTGCCGTCAGCATTGCTTTGCACGGTCCCACTCTGGCTGCTAATGCTCGGGAATGGCGTGCTCGGTGTCTGCAACAGAGAACGCGTTTGCGGGTCGTAATTTACGAACGACCAGAAATCCTTGGCTGGGATGCCGGCTGGCAGCGTCACCGAATAGGTCTTCGAGCCATCGAGATAATCTCCGTTGGCATCGAGGGCAGCGACCGCGTACTGGGAGCCAACTCCGACCATCTTGGCGACCATCGCCGGCGTCACTGTGGTGTAGCCATAGTGGAACATGGTCCTTGCATCGAGATCGAAAGCGCCACTATCGCGCAGAAACTCGTGGCTGCCACCGACGAAAGCCGTGAACCAGGCCGAGTCTCCATAGTAATAGGCGCGTGGGTCACGAGGACGAAACGAAATTGCACGCGCCGTCGCGTTGCCGACAGCGACCGCCTCTTCGAGAATAGTCCTCAGCCGCTCTGGCGGCGCGAAATCAACGCCCTTCTCGACACCGATTGCCGCGAGCATTCCCAGCAGCTCCGGGCTGAAGGCCGCAGCCGGCTCGTCCTTGATCACCGAACCGACCTCTTCGAAAAAATGGATATTGTTCGCATGAATCGTGTTGTGAAATATTCCAGAGGTATTGACAAACTTCATGTCCTCCGCGTCGGCTTTCTCACCCAGTGGATAGACTCTGATTTGCTCTTTGGCCACCTTGATCGCCGGCCCGGGATCGCCATCAACGAGGAAGCCCCGCCAAAACATCAGGTTACGGTAGGTTGGCGAACGATAGGTGTAGTAACCATCCGGAACATCGCCCTCCCAGTCCGGCGGCAAGTAAAGGAAATTGCCACCCTGGCCGCGATCCGGGCCAGCGTTGCCCATGTCAGCGACATAGCGCATGAAGCGGTCGTTGACCATACCCAGCGTGTTCGGCGGGCTCTCGACGACGACGGGACCATTACGCAGATCGAGCGGCCCACCGATGTAGACACTCTCGGTATTGGGTGTCAGGAATAGCGCCCGCGCATCCAGCAATGTTTCGGTGATCGAGATAGTGCCGTTGCGATCGACACCAACATCGCCAACGCCGTCAAGCAGGGCATCCAGTGATGCGCCCGGCATCGCTGTCAGAAACGCTTCCACGCCACGGAGAAAATCAAGATTATTGTAGACAAGCTCGGCGGTCGCTTCAGTCGGAAAGCCATCGAAGAATTCGAGCGTACCGATACGTGTCTCGATACGGTCCGGCGTTGTGATAGCAACGGGGATGTCTGTCGCCATACGCGGGCGCGACTCCGTAGCCACCGCGGCCGGGACGTCGTCCAGGAGCTCGATCTCTCCGGGTTGCCATTGTTTATCACTCCAGCCTTTACCCGGGACAGTCTGGATCCAGTTGGTCTCTCTACCGTCAGGGGCGCTTGGACCGAAATAGATATCGGTCGAACCGTCAGAGTTCGCTACTACGCCACGCTCGCTGTTGAGGCTGGGAAAGGGCTGGTCTGTCTGCAGCATTGAGCGTGTCTGGTTGTCATAGAGTACCAGGGACCAGAAGTCCTTTACCGGAACGTCCGGCGGTATGTGCAGCCGATACGTACGGCTGCCGTCCAGCGCACGACCCTCTGAATCGACCATGGCGCCGGCGTACTGCGATCCGACACCGACGATCTTTGCAGACATGGCCGGTGTAATACCGGTCGCGTAGTAGAAGAAGAGTGAGCGTCCATCCAGCAGGCGCGCACCGTCGGCTTCAAACTCATGGCTGCCGCCGATGAAACCGGTCTTCCAGGCACTGTTCTTGAAGAAATAGGACTCAGGGTCGCGGGTTCTGTAAACGATGGCACGCGCCGTTGCGTTGCCAACAGCGGCAGCGTCCGTGAGGATGTCAGTCATGCGCGCGTCCGGCGTGAAGGGCTTGCCCTTTTCGATGCCGATGGCAGCCAGCAGCCCCAGAAATTCCGGATCGAGAGTTACAACAGGCTCCTCCTGGATAACCGCGTTTAACTCTTCATAAAAGGTGATGTCATTTGCATGGATAGTATTGAAAGAGCGACCCGACAGATTGATGAACTCCGTGGCGGGTGGGGCGTCGCGCTGTGCCAGCGGGTAAATCCGTGTGTTGGTCTTGAGGTTCGCCACTGCCGGCTCGGGATTCCCATTTTCCAGGAAGCCACGCCATAAAAGCCAACTGCCGAAAGTGCGCGAGGCAAAGGTATGATAGCCCTCGGGCACCTCGCCCTCGTAGCCCGGCGGCAGAACCAGGTATTTACCACCCTTACCTCGATCTGGTCCGGCGTTCCCCAGGTCGGTCACGTAGCCGAAGAAAAAATCGTCGAGAATGCCGAGGGTGTTGGGCGCACTCTCGATAACCATCGGCCCGTCCTTCAGGTCGAGCCAGGTCATCGCGTAGACGCTTTCGGTGTTGGCGGTAAGGAAAAGTGTCCGGGCATCCATCAGGGTCTCGAAAATTCCGACTGTGCCGTTGACGGCCCCGGCTTCACGCAACCCCTCGCGCATGGCATAGAGCGAGGCGATCGGCAGTCCGTCGAGGAATGCGCGCACGCCGCGCTGGAAATCGATATTGTCGTATACGGTGTCGACGGTTGCCGCGCTCGGATAGCCGTCGAAGAACTGGAGAGTGCCCAGGCGCGTCTCAACCTTGTCGGGAGTCAGGATCGACGGCGGGATTGGATGATACTCAACCGA
>JAUHZT010000134.1 GCA_030425905.1 Gammaproteobacteria bacterium | reverse complement strand
CACAGTGCGGTGATAAAAGTCGCTAAATCGCGACAGTTACTGGCCTTGTCCTGACACTGCAAAATGACACATGCGCGCCTTGGCTGAGCTATAACGTCATCATTTGCCGGGAGCCGGTGTACGCTGCCAGACTATGAGCAGGTTATTGGCCGGCATCGCGTAAATTCTTTGCTGCCGCAGTCCGTTTGCGGCAGCCATCGTGTCAATTGTCTCAAGTTCGCGTAAGCCCATCAGCGCATCTTGAGCACGCAGCGAATGGTCAAAGGCTTCGTTGCTTTCGGTGGTGAATTGGCCACCACGTTTAAACGGCCCGTAATAACAAAAGCGGCCACCCGGCTTGAGCACGCTGGCCACAAACGGGATCATGTTGCCAACCGCCTCCTCGCTCATGATATGCATCGTATTGCTTGAGTAGACAGCATCGAAACTCTTGCCGCGATAGACAGGCGCCCGCATGTCGAGTAGCAGTGGCGGCAATACGTTTTGCCGTTGCGATGTTTCGATCAGTGAGCGTATCCATGCGTGCGTATCCTGCAGGTCGCTCGTTTGCCAGCGCAGCGAGGGCATCCTGCCGCCCATGAATACCGCGTGCTGCCCGGTCCCCGAACCGATCTCCAACACGTCGCCACAATCTCGCAGCTCATGCTGCAGGACGCGCGCGATTGGCTCGCTATTGCGTTCGCTCGCCGCAGAATAGGGTGGCTTGGCCATTTTGCTCAGGATTCCAGCAGCGGCACGCTCAGGAGATTGTCGCGGTACCAGGCCAGCTCCGCTATCGAGTCACGAATATCGGCAAGCGCCCGGTGCGACGACTCTTTGGCAAACCCGGCCGCGACGGCGGGCGCCCATAGCTGGGCCAGAATCTTCAGCGTACTGACATCCAGGTTCCGGTAATGAAAATAGCGCTCCAACTCAGGCATTTCCCGCGCCAGGAAGCGACGGTCCTGGCAAATGCTGTTACCGGCCATCGGTGACGCTCCCTTATCGACCCAGTGCGACAGGAATTCCAGCGTAGCCTGTTCGGCGTCCGCCAGGTTTGTCGAACTTTGCAGCACGCGCTCCGTCAGCCCGGAGTTGCTGTGTTGCCGCGTATTCCAGTCGTCCATCGCGAGCATCGTCTCTGCGGGCTGCGCGATAGCGAAAACCGGCCCTTCCGCCAACTCGTTCAGGTGCTTGTCGGTTACGATGGTCGCGATCTCAATGATCGTGTCGTTTTGTGTGTCGAGACCGGTCATCTCGAGATCTATCCAGATCAGGTTCTTGCTTTTATCCATACCGCCAAGTGTACCCTGCAAGGATGTGCACAGCGCAAGGCTTACGGGCATACTGCCCGGACCAAAGCCGAGAAAACCCGATGCCTGCTGTCGACGCTACCGTGATCGCAACTTATAGTCGCCGCATGCGCTTGCGGACCGCCGACGGCAGTGAAGTCGACGCACGCATCAAAGGGAAAAAACTCAGACCCGTATGCGGTGATCATGTCGAAGCGGCCTCCCTGCCCGACGAACCGGACTGGATCATTACGGCGACCGTCCTAACAGCCGTGGCCAGACCGAGGTCCTCGCGGCAAATATTGACCTGCTGGTCGTCGTCGCGGCCGCAACACCGAAACCCGACTCGTTCATCGTCGACCGCTACCTCTGTGCCGCAGAACTGATGCCCGCCAAAGCCGCGGTCGTATTCAACAAAACAGACCTGGCTGAACCCGACGACAGCGCAATCCTCGATGTCTATCGCAAGCTCGGCTATGCAACCTTCGCGACAAGCGCCATCGATGGCAGCGGCATCGACTCACTCGCACAATTGCTCAGGCAACAGACGGCGCTTATCGTAGGCCAATCTGGCGTCGGAAAATCTAGCATTATCAATTATTTATCAGATATTTCTAAACAAAAAACCGGATCCGTTTCCGACAAGAGCGGTGAAGGCAAACACACCACCGTCAATTCGGCCATGTTGCCACTGCGCGGTGGCGGCCACATCATCGACTCACCCGGTGTGCGCGACTACGCGCCGGCGTTGAATTCACAACAGGATGCTGCCAACGGCTACCGCGAAGTGCGCGCCGCGGCTGAGCACTGCCGCTTTGCCAATTGCAAGCATCTTCGCGAACCGGGCTGCGCGGTCAAGGCAGCGGTAGAAAACGGGGAAATTGACGAACGGCGCTACGAGAGCTACCGGCGTACCGTCTTCCTCGCAGAACGCCTTTCGGTTAAGCGCTACTGATTCTTTGCGAACAGTGCAACGTCGGTAACGCTGTGCACTCATTACAGATGCAATCAATTCTGAAATCGCTATAATTCGCAGCCCCGGTGTCGAAATGGTCATGTCCGGATGGCCTGATGCACATAATCCAGAGACGATGCGATGACGACCAAACTTGACGCCCTGCAGCAATGGGTGGATGAAGTAGCCGCCCTTACCCAGCCCAAAGCCGTTCAATGGTGCTCAGGCAGCGATGCCGAATACGATCAGCTGGTCGAGATGATGCTGGCCGACGGCACGCTGACCAAGCTAAACGATGATTCTTACCCCAATTGCTACCTGCATTTGTCCGACCCCAGTGACGTAGCTCGCGTAGAGCATCTCACGTATGTATGCACCAGCGATCAGGAAGATGCCGGTCCGAACAACAACTGGATGGCGCCGGACGAAGGGCATAACAAGGTCGACGCGTTGTTCAAGGGCGCAATGCGCGGCCGCACGATGTACGTCATCCCCTACTGCATGGGCCCCATAGATTCGCCGTTCTCGCGGTGCGGTGTCGAAATTACCGACAGCGCATACGTCGTCGCAAACATGAAAATGATGACCCGTATGGGGTCTGCTGCGCTCGAGCGCATCGAGCGCGAAGGCAGCTTCGTCAAGGGTTTGCACTCGGTAGGCGACCTCGATCCGGAACGTCGCCTGATCATGCATTTTCCTGAAGAGCTATCAATCAAGAGTATCGGCTCCGGCTATGGCGGCAATGCCTTGCTCGGAAAAAAATGCCATGCATTGCGGATCGCGAGCTACCAGGCCCGCACAGAAGGCTGGCTTGCAGAACATATGTTGATCGTCGGGGTTGAGAGCCCCGCAGGCGAAGTACATTACATTGCCTGTGCCCTGCCCTCCGCCTGCGGCAAGACCAATCTTGCTATGTTGATTCCGCCCCCCTCGCAACCTGGCTGGAAGATCTGGACGCTGGGCGATGACATCGCATGGCTCCATCTCGATGCAAGTGGCCAGCTGCGCGCGATAAACCCGGAGTCCGGTTACTTTGGTGTGGTACCTGGCACCAACGCCAAAACTAACAAGAACGCCTTTGAAATGATTACGCGTGACGCGATCTACACCAACGTTGCGCGTACAGAAGACAACGAACCCTGGTGGGAAGACAAGAAGGTCGGCACGCCGGCTATCGACTGGCAAGGCCGCAAATATGACCCCGCCACCGGGCCTGCTGCACACCCGAACTCACGATTCACGGTTGCAGCAACAAATAATCCGAGCTACTCAGAATTGGCCGAAGCCGCAGAAGGTGTGCCCATTTCAGCGATCGTTTTCGGCGGCCGGCGCAAGGAACTGGCGCCGCTGGTCTACGAATCACGTGACTGGAAGCACGGTGTGCTGGTCGGTGCCGGCGTGGCATCCGAGACCACCGCGGCCAATGTCGGTGAAGTGGGTGTTGTCCGTCGCGACCCGATGGCCATGAAGCCGTTTTGTGGCTACAACTTTGCGGACTACTGGGCACACTGGCTGTCTTTTGCCGACCGCTCGGACAAGCTGCCGAAAATCTTCCACGTTAACTGGTTCCGCCAGGACGAAAACGGCAAATTCCTCTGGCCCGGCTTCGGCGAGAACCTGCGCGTGCTGCGCTGGATCATTGATCGCTGCGAGGGACGCGTAGACGCCGTGGAGACGCCGATCGGTTACTTGCCGGCCGCTGGCGGTATCGATACTAACGATCTCGATATCAGCGATGCCGCTCTCAAGGCGCTGACCTCAATTGACAACACGCAATGGAAAGCCGAAATGGCTTCCATCGGCGAATACATTGAGTCTTACGGGGAGCGACTGCCTGACGCGCTGCGCGAAGAACAACAGCGGGTCGCCCGGGAACTGGACAAGGTTTCCTGACGCGGTAACCAGGACTACGGGCGCTGCGGCTTAACTCAGCGCCTTGTAGTGAATGGCCAGTGATGCCCCGGGGGCTTCAGCACGGCCCAGGCCGATCGTGCCCTCACCGAGCAATTCGGCCGAGTCCCGGCGTACGAAAGTCTCCTCGCCCTGCACGTTCTGCAGAAACGTGCCATTGGTACTTTGGTCCACCAGAACGAACTTGCCGCGACGCATTTCAACTTTGGCGTGAATCCGGGAGATCAGGTTGCCCTTGACCACGAGGTCATTGTCGTCCGCCCTGCCGATCGTCACGGACTTGAGCTGGTCGGACAGTTCCACCGTTGAATCGCGAAAACTGAGCAGCAGTTTTGAAACATTGCGCTCCTTGTTCTCCCATTCGATCGTCGGCAACATGCTGGTTGCCTCTTCGGGATTCCAAAGCAACTCGTACAACGCGACTTCATCCAGCCGTCCGCGCACAGTCGCCACGTCGATCTGACGGGTCTGTTTGCGCAATTCCGGGCTCATTTTCTTGACCGTCTCACCTGAAATCACGATTTGCCGCGCTTTCGCCTGCGACGTCATGCGATTGGCCGTATGCACGGCCGCACCGAATATATCGTTTTGTTCCTGCACGACCGGCCCGAAATGGCAGCCTATGCGGATGGAAACCGGGATACTTTCCTCGCGCCGGGTCTCGGCTGAAATACGAGTCTGCATGACCACGGACGCGCGCATGGCCTCGTCCACCGTGCTGAAAGTCGACATGACCTCATCACCAATGGTCTTGATCACCGTGCCGCTGAACTGCTGGGTTGCGTCCTTCATGATGTCGAGACAAGCCGCAACCGTCTCGCTGGCCTTGGTGTCACCAAATTTGTCATACAACTGGGTACTGCCGACGACGTCGGCAAATACAATTGCTACTTCAAGATCGCGTGCCATCTAGTTATTTTACAAGCTATTTTTCGGCAACGATATACGCAATCCATGCCAAATCGGCTTCGCCGTCAGCTTCTGGCGTAAATTCACCGTTCCCTTCGCCGTCTTCGTCCTCCCCTTCCCAGTAGACGGTAACCTTGCTAAACCCTGCTTCAAGCAGCAAATCGCGCAATTCAGGGGCCGTATAGAGTCGCCATTCATAGGTAAAAGCCTTCTTCAGCTTCGAGCCGTCCGGGAATTTGAAATGAATGTGGCAGCGCATATGGTTGGTAACCGGGTGAAACTCTGCCTGATCCCAAATATAGGTAAAACCATCGTGCTTGGTCTTTTCTTTGGTTTCCTCGAATGATTCGGGGCCGCCGAACATGTCCATGAACAACACGCCATCGTCCTTGAGCGCGTCATGGCAGCGGCGCATATAGCGCAACATCGTGGCTCGCTCTTCGAAAATCCAGTAGCTGAAATTGAAGGCTGCCATCAGGTCCACCTTTGGCGTTTCAACCGTTAGAACGTCCGACTCCAGCAGGCTCACACGTGCCTGATCTTCCGCTGGCAATTTCGCCACGCGGTTCTTGCGCCCCCACTCAAGCACAGAAGGATCTATATCAACGCCGATGGCTTTGTACTCGGCGCCCTGCCGAACCCATTGGCAGGAGGCGCTTGCCGTCCCGCAGAAGTCCTCGCGAAACAGGTAGCCTGGCCGGCCGCGGATTTGCTGGAATGTCGTTTGCAGGAACTCGATCTCGTTTTCGACATTCTGCACCGACTGTTCATACAGCTCATGAATATCGGCCATTTCGGCCATGGTCGGTTTTTTTCTGGCGGGCTTGGCGCTCATGGGTAAGGTCTTGCTCCTGAGTTCACTGACTTGTTCGATGGTAATCCTGCATTCTATGCAGCTTCGGGAACCGCGTCGAGCGCCGCAAGCAATACCTCGATACCTGCGCCGTGTCGATGTGCCGTTTCGCTAATGCTGCGGCGCCAGGAGCGCGCGCCCGGCTGGCGTGCAAACAACCCCAACATATGCCGGGTGATGCGGTTCAGCCGTTCGCCCTCGCTGAGTTCACGTTCGATATAGGGGATCATTGCCGCAACTATCTCGCGCCGGTCCGGCGGCGGCTTGCCTGACAGATAGGCCTGCTCCAGTTCAGCCAGAAAATACGGCTCGTGATACGCCCGACGGCCTATCATGACGCCGTCAACTTTCTCGAGCAGCTCGCCGACAGCCGCTAACTCGGTAACGCCGCCGTTGAGCACAATCTGAAGTTGTGGAAATGCCTGCTTCAGTGCAAAGACCCGGTCGTAATTCAGCGGCGGCACGCTGCGATTCTCTTTCGGACTGAGCCCCGCCAGAATAGCAATCCGCGCATGCACCACGAACTTGTTGCACCCCCCTGCCGCCACGGTCTCAACAAAGTGCGCAAGGTAATCGTAGGAATCGAGATCATCAATGCCGATTCGTGTCTTTACCGTTACCGGCACGTCAGTTACGGCCTGCATGGCTGAAACACAGTCTGCAACGAGCTTGGGCTCGGCCATGAGGCAGGCACCAAACTGACCGCTTTGCACACGATCGCTCGGGCACCCGACATTAATATTTATTTCGTCATAGCCCAGTTCGCCCGCGAGCTTCGCCGCGTGCGCCATGCTTTGCGCATCGCTGCCGCCCAGTTGCACAGCAACCGGATGTTCTGCTTCGTCATAGCGCAACAAAGCAAGGGCGTCGCCGTGCCTGATGGCGGCAGCCGTAATCATCTCTGTATAAAGTTGCGCACCTGGGCTCAACAACCGCATGAAATAGCGGCAATGTCGATCGGTCCAATCCATCATGGGGGCGACGGAGATTGGATGCACTGTAGTGGCGTTACTCATATTTTCGTCTAAATAAATTGTCTATCAAATACGTTCGGGCAAGCGGGCCGGGCAATGTCAGCACCTCTTCATCGCGACAAAGCGCACTTACGGGCAGTCAGCTTTGCACGTCGCCCAAGGTGAAAAAGAACGTAGCGCCAGCGCCACTCTGACCTTTCGCCCAGATAGCACCGCCGTGACGCTCCACTGCGCGTGTAGCAATGGTCAATCCGAGCCCGACACCTTCAGCCGAACTCGCGTCACCGAGCCGATTAAAAGCAACAAACAAGCGGTCGGCATACTCCTGGTCAAAACCAATGCCATTGTCGCGCACAAAGTAAATAGTTCCAGAGTCAGTTTCTTCAAAGCCAATCTGGATGCGCCGGACCTCCTTGTCCTTCGTATACTTTACGGCATTGCTCACAAGATTCATCACCAGCATGTGCACAAGGTTGCGATCAGCATCGGCTGCGGGCAGGTCCGCAATTTGCACATCTACCGGCGGCGGTGCCGCACTGATCACGAGGTCCTCAACGATCTCCTCGACCAGTTCACACATATCGACCGTTTCGCGTTTAAAGGTCGAATGCGACACTTCGGAGAGACCGAGCAGCCTGTCCAGTATATCGGCCATCTGGCTTACTGACGGTGCCAGCCTGCGCAGAATCTTTAGACCGTCCTCACCCAGCCGGTCGCGCGAGTGTGCTTCGAGTAACTGTGCATTGACCGAGATGGTATTGAGCGGGTTTCGCAGATCATGCGCGACCGAGTCGGTTAGCGTTTGCAAGTCAGCGGTCCTGCTCTTTAGTTGCGCGGTTCTGTCTGCCACCTGTTGTTCGAGGCTGCGGTTCAGGTCGGCAAGTTGGCCTTCGGCGAATTCGGCGGCGACGGCCCTGGAACGTGCCCGATCATTTTCGAATATGAGCGTTGCAACGAGGACGGACACGAGCAAGCCCAGTAACAGGATGAGGTCCAGCGCCTGCGAATCGAACGAGTCCACCAGCTCTTTGGTCGGCGAGTGAACGACAGTCCATACTGAACCAAGAGACGATTTAATCTTGCCTTCCCGCGTCCAGCCCGCCGGCGCATTCGGGTCTGGTTCGCCGCGCTGGTAGAGCAACGCGTCCGGTCCGAAGACACCGATGGCGTAGCCTGGCGACTGATCTTCGAGCAATTGACGAAGCGTGTCATCAATATCTATTACCGCAGCCAGCGTACCCTGATCGCCGCCACTGGAATCGACGAAGTAAACTTCATAGTAAAATTCGCCATTACTCTCCATGAACGGGCCGGCAATGGTGTTCGTGGAATACTTGCTCGCATTGTCCCGCAGGTCTGCGTATCGAGCCCACTCTTCGTCACCGGGCCTGTAATCAAATACGGGGTTCTCCGCAGTGCGCGCATACCGCAAATTGCGTGCCGGATCGTGCCAGACCAGCATTCGAACACCGGTAAAGTGATCGAGTTCGATACCTGCGTCACTCGCCCACTGATCGCGCGGCAAGTGCCCAAACGCTGCCCAGAACACGCGCACGTTATGCAGCGCGGCAATTAATGTTTCCATGTTGCGGATTAACTGGCTTCTGGCTGAGTAGGACTCGGCTTCCGCAATCCGGCCAACCTGCGTCTCGCTGCTCTCCCTCACCGAACTCCACAGGGCGACGGTACCGAGCGCGACGGCGAGGCCAATTACCAGTGATAGGGTCAAGCGCCGAAACATCGAAAAGAACCCCGGTTCGCCATAGAAGCTATGCAATACTCCTTGAGCGACGGTGACTTGTAAAGTCACGCGAGCAATGCGTAAAACTTACAAAATTTGTGTAAAAAGGGAGGTGGAGTTTTCGAATTTTCCTCGGCTAAGGCGCCCTGTTGCAGGAATTTGCCAAAGCTGCAATGGCATGAAGGTTGCAGTGAGAGGTCAATAGCCGACGGATTTCGAAATGATTGCACAACTGCATGCACGTAGCTTAGCGGCCGGACTCGGCACCTTGCTCCTGTTGGCAGCTT
>JAUHZT010000133.1 GCA_030425905.1 Gammaproteobacteria bacterium | reverse complement strand
AGCCAAAGCCGCGGGTATCGACTTTGATCCTGAATCGGCGCATTCGGCCGCCTACGACGCCGAAGTCACCGCCGATATTTTCTGCTTGATCGTGAACCGGTTTCGCTCCGTGTTCGAAGCGTCGTTGCCGGCAAAGTAGACTAACCGGCGTCCTGCTCGTTGAGCAGTTTTTGCAATTCGCCCGAGTGATACATTTCGACAACGATATCGCAACCGCCGACCAATTCGCCGTTAACATAGAGTTGTGGAAAAGTTGGCCAGTTTGAATAGGTCTTGAGGCCTTCGCGAATCTCCGGGTCTTCAAAAATATTCACGTAGGCAAAAGGTTTGCCCACAGCGTTCAACGCCGCAACCGTTTGGCCGGAAAACCCGCATTGCGGAAAATCCGGCGTGCCTTTCATGTACAGCAAGACCGGATTGGTCTTGAGTTGTTCTTCAATTCGCGTATTTACATCCACTGCCAGTTGTCCGTTTTCGGTTGAGCGCCCTGATCTGGGGCCAGGTCGCTGTATTTTCAAGTAAACGGCGCTATTTGCATAGCCCCTCGGCCCGACGCTGCTCGTCACACGTCTCTGAGGCAGGTTGATACCCGCCGCCGCCACTCATCATCAGTGCCGCGCAACCCGATAGCAACAAGGCACCTGCGCTACTGAGAATAATTGTCAGAATTCTTGCTCGCATCACCACTCCCCGTAGCCGACGCCGATTGTACGCCTATTTGCCAGCACGTTCTGCAGCCAGCGCATCCACCACAGACCATTGCTCATCCTTGCTCATCATGGCCCAGCGCGATATCTGCTGCAGCGTGCGCCCGCAGCCGAGGCAGACGCTGTCGTCATCGAGCGTGCAGACCGAAATACAGGGCGATGCAGGGTAAGTAACGCGTTCGCCGCCGAAATTCGATGGCGCTGCACTGCCTGCGCTGTCCTGTCGTCCTGTCATATCGTATATAATACGGCTCGTTGCACGCTTGGCACAGCCTTATTTTGCAGCCGGGTATTCGCGGAAATCATTTTCGATAGACAATAATCAATTACAAAAAATCGGAGTTAATAGCTATGAATCCCTTGAACAGTGTTTCTGGCACAATCATCGGTGGCATCGCGCTCGCCGTCATCATCGGCCTTGCCACGATGGGCATTCACCTAAATGTTGCGAGCTTGATGGTCTGGATTCACGTGCTGGCAGGCATTACGTGGATCGGTTTGCTGTACTACTTCAACTTTGTACAAGTACCGGCGCTGGGCGAAGCAGCCGCTGATGAAGGCGGTCCCGGTGGCGCAGGCATCACCAAGTATGTAGCCCCGCGCGCACTCTGGTGGTTTCGCTGGGGCGCATTGTTGACGTGGCTGTCGGGCGCAGCCTACCTCGGACACCTTGGCCGCTTCATGCACGCTTTCTCCCTCGGCACGCTGGAAGGCTCCACGGCGCAGGACCTGATCATTGGCGTCGGCGCCTGGCTCGGCACGATCATGCTGTTTAATGTCTGGGCCCTGATTTGGCCAAACCAGAAAAAGATTCTCGGTCTCGTGCAGGCGAGTCCCGACGAAATTGCCAAAGCACGCAAGGTGGCCTTTATAGCTTCGCGGACCAACACCCTGCTTTCGATTCCGATGATCATGAGCATGGTCGGCTACGGGCACGGCGGTTTCTTTATCTAGTCCCTCCTGGACAACGCACAAGTTGACTGACTTACAGAACGCTATCCGGCGCAATGTCCGCGACGCCCTCGTCGAGGACATTGGCGCCGGCGATTTGACCGCGCAACTGATTGACGCCGACGACATCGCGGGCGCAACAATCCTTGCACGCGATTCCATGGTGCTCGCGGGCCAGGCCTGGGCTGATGCTGTGTTCCATGAACTGGACGAAAGCATTGTGATCGACTGGTACATCGGCGACGGTCAGTCGGCCGAAAACGGGGATGTCATTTGCAAACTTGTCGGCAATGCCCGTGCACTACTTAGCGGAGAGCGTGCGGCGCTGAACTTTCTGCAAACACTTTCGGCGACCGCGACGGAAACAGCCGCCTATGTAAAAGCCGTTGCAGGCACCAAGGCGCGCATCCTCGATACGCGCAAGACCTTGCCGGGGTTACGGCTTGCCCAGAAGTACGCTGTAAGGATGGGGGGCGGCAGCAACCACCGCGTTGGTTTGTTTGATGCCGTGCTTATCAAGGAAAACCACATCAAGAGTGCCGGAGGCATCAAGCAGGCATTGCAGGCCGCGCAAGCGCAATCGGCTGATGACATTCTCATAGAAATTGAAGTCGAATCTCTCGGCGAATTGCGCGAAGCGCTTGATGGCGGCGCGGTCCGCGTCCTGCTCGACAATTTCAGCCAAGACGAGCTACGTGAAGCCGTAGCAATAAACGCTGAGTATGGTTACGTGGCGGCTGAACTGGAAGCGTCCGGGAATATCTCGCTGGAAACGGTTCGCGCGATTGCGGAGACCGGAGTCGACTACATCTCAACCGGTGCTATCACCAAGAACATCCGGGCCGCCGATCTTTCAATGCTGTTCAGGATAGATTAGGCGACCGCACGTGTAACACGCTTCGGCTCGGAGACTCCATAGCCCTGCGCGTAGTCGATCCCCATGCCACGCAGCATTGTAATTATCTCTTCATTCTCGGCAAATTCAGCGATTGTTCGCTTGCCGGTCAGGTGACCAATCTCATTAATTGACCGCACCATCTCCCGGTCGATCGGGTCATGCAGAATCTCTTTGACGAAGCTGCCATCAATCTTGAGAAAGTCCACAGGGAAATGCTTGAGGTAGCCGAATGACGACAGCCCGGTGCCAAAGTCGTCAAGCGCGAACTTGCAGCCAAGTTCCTTGAGCGCATTAATGAAGCGATTGGCCTGCGAATACGAAGCGATAGCCGCCGTCTCGGTAATCTCAAAGCAAATCTTGGTCGCGTCGATGCCGCTCATCTGAAACTGATCCACCACAAACGGCAGAAACTTCTCGTCGCCAAGGCTTTGGCCCGACAGGTTAATTGAACAGAGTGCCAGGCGCTCGCGCTCATCAGCTTCGGAAACCAGCCAGCGGAACGCGCTGCGAATTACCCAACGATCAATATTCGGGGTGATGCCATAGCGCTCTGCCGCTTCAATAAACAAGCCCGGTGAAATGATGCCGCCGTTCTCATCGCGCATGCGCAACAAAATTTCGTAGTGAGCGCCCTCTTCTTCAACCTGCAATGGCTGGATGGTCTGGCGGAACAGCTCGAAACGGTTTTCTTCAAGCGCATTGTTGATTCGTGCCGCCCACTGCATCTCTCTGCGACGGCGCATCAAATCAATATCGTTTTCCTGGAAGCTATGAATACGATTGCGACCAGACTCTTTCGCGGCGGCACAGGCACTGTCGGCTGCACTCATCAAGGCGGCGACATCCTCATTCTCCGCGGTGATCGGCACGACACCGACACTCACACCAAGACGGAACGCGCGTTCGTCCCAGGTAAATTTGTAATCACCGATAGCAATACGCAGTGCCTCGGCTGTTTGCATTGCTTCGTCAAGACTGCAACTTTCCAGTAGCACACCGAATTCATCACCGCCCAGTCGCGCTAATGTATCGCGCCAGCGAATCTTGGATTTGAGTAGCGCACCCAGTTGTCCCAGCAACGCATCGCCGGCACTGTGACCACAGGAATCGTTGACGATCTTGAACTGATCCAGATCCAGATACAGCAAAGCATACGAGGTTTCCCGCGCCCGGGCGCTCTTGAGCGCACGCTCAAGCCGGTTCTCAAATTCGCGACGATTCACAAGCCCGGTAAGAATGTCGTGACTCGCGTGATAACTGAGGCGACGATTCAACTCGCGTGACTCGCTAACGTCGTGGAAAACCAATACGCCACCGGTTACATTGCCGCGCCCGTCGCGAATCGGTGATGCTGTGCTTTCGATGTACAACTCATTGCCGTCCCGACGAATCAATAGCGTAGGACGAACCGACTTGATCGAACGGTCACGCCGAATGGACACGGCGAGCGGATTTTCCAGCGGCTCACAGGTTTCTTCATGAAACGCTCTGAATATTTCATCGATAGGACGTCCGCTGGCGTCGTCAACTTTCCAGCCTGTCAGATCTTCGGCGACAGGGTTCACGTACTCCACCACGTAATCAGCGTCAGTTGTTATGACGCCATCGCCGATAGACTGCAGCGTGATCTGGGCGCTCTCCTTTTCCCGAAACAGCGCTTCTTCGTAGAGCTTGCGCTCGGTGATATCCACTTCGACTCCAAGCAGGCGCAGCAGGCGCCCGTTCGGGTCGATCACGGCTTTGGCGCGGCTCGACATCCAGCGCCAGTCGCCATTTTGATGCTTCATGCGATGCACAGATTCGAAGAATGGCAAGCGACCTTCGAGGTGTTCTCGCATCCTTGACTGCACACGTGCCATGTCATCAGGGTGTACCAGGTGGTACCAGTCCAGCATGACGTCCTCGTCATTGGCGTCGTAGCCCAACATTCTTCGCCAGCGCGGCGACAGCTCCAGGTGCTTGTTCAGACCATTGAAGTCCCAGATCCCGTCATTTGCGGTTTGCGACATGAGGTCGTAGCGCTGTTCGAACTCTTCGAGCACGGCACTGTCATGCAAGCGCTGTAAACCGGATGCCAGCGAGGCGCCAATCAGCTTGATCAGCAAGTTGAGGTTCGCGTCCCATGATTCGACCGGTTGCTCGTTGGCCAACGCTAGAAAGCCTGCCAGCTCGCCGCGCACGCTGATACCAATAACCAGCACCGAGCCGATATGAATTTCATTGAGCCGTGCAAATTCGTTGCGCGCTTTTTTGGACACGTCCAGTGTATCGGCCACTTCAATGACACGCCCTTCTGCCAGCCGTTGCATCAGCCATGGCCAGTCGCCCAGGTTTTCATCTCTGAGCACTTCCGGACTGGATTGCGCAAACCCTGCGCGGTGACTGAAAACCGACTCGACGCGGCTGCCGTCCTTGTCGAGCATGCAGAAGAATGCACAATCAACACCGGCCGCTTCAGGGAGCTCACTGATATTTGCGCTCAGTTGCGCGTCGCGCTGTTCGCGATCAAGGCTTTGCAGATTGACCGCAATCTTGGTTTGTAAGGCGTCAACACTGCCGCGGGTCCGCGTGCCGGCACGCGGTCTGCGTTGCCGGATGCCCGTGTTGAGCTTGCTTTCAGGCGTCGATGTCATTGCTCTCGCATTCTGACACGTGGTGACAAGAATACAAGCTAAGTTACTGTAATTTTTGCGTAATATGCAAGAGAGTCACGCAGGAAGGTGAATTGCGCCAGTGCCGGGTCTGCACAATGGCCAGGGCCTTGTCAGGAACAGACTTTCAGGGCGTAGCCCAGCCAATGGGGCGCGTCTCGCCCGTGAGCGTCCAGGCATTTTCGGCCGCCGTTTTTTTCAGGTGTTCGATACGATCGTACGGAGCCGGGTGTGTGCTCATGTAACCCGCAATGCCGGATAACAAGTCACTCTGTCTATCTCGCCTTCGTGCAAAGAAACGCCACGCATCGGCAACGTGACCGTATTCACGCTGCACCAGTTCGAGCGCGAACTCGTCGGCGGCCTGTTCCTGGCGACGACTGAAACTGGTCAGGGCCGCCCCGGCGATCGTTGCGCCCAGTCCGTCGCCCAACTTACCGCCTGAAACCGCTGTCACCAGTATGCCGATGGCAACGCCGCGACCCAGACCGCGAATGTGATCGCGATGGCGAAAATGGCCAAGTTCATGTGCGAGTACAAAGGCCAGTTCATTCTCGGACTCGACCTCGTCCAGCAGCCCGGTCGTTACGACTATCAGACCACCCGGCAACGCGAACGCGTTCGCAACGTCGTTATCGTCAACTTCCACCCGAAACGTATAGGTCGTATCCGGCCAATGCTGCGCAAGTCGCTCGCTCAATTGCTCGACCGTCGCCAATCGCGGATCGTCTACACCAATGGTTACGATGTCCTCCGGCAGCCACGAACTGAATAGTGCAACTTCACGTTCTGCGGGTACGAAATACAAGACCAGGTCGACCAGCAAAATAAGAACCACCACGACAGTTGCGAATAGCAGCCCGAGCCCAAACACGAGCGTGCCAGCCTCTACCAGCGGATGCTCCTTGCTGACATTGACGTCATCTCGAGGGGTGCGGGCTACGTATTTCATCGCAAGACGACAGCTCGTAAACAGGAACTAGTGCTTGTCCAGCTTGATGGCGGTGCCGAAAGCGAGCATTTCTACACCCGCCGTGCCCTCACCATTGCCGCGGGCGTTAGCCAGTCGTGAAGTTTCGAGTCGAACATTCACCACGGCGTCATAACCGCGTTCGCGTGCTTGCGTCAGCATGCGCAGAACAGCCTCGCGGCGCGCCCTGTCAAGCAGGGGCTCATAGGTTTTTACTCGTCCACCGACTAATGAACGCAGCCCTGCAATGACACGTTTGAAGTAATCGAGCGATACCACGACATTGCCGGATACCAGCTCGGATGCGTCAACCTGCCAATTCTCAGGCAAGGTTTCAAAAGTTGTTACCGGATAAGCACGCATCGACTTCTCGCGTTCCCGGATACTGGCAAAATGGCGTCGTTCCAGGTAGCTGCCCACGAGGTAAGCGGCGACCAGCAACAGCAACGTTAAACCAAGTTCTATGAACATTTTTTGTGTCCTGCAGGAATTAAGCGCGTCGCCAACCTAGCGCACACGCACAGCCGTGCCGTACGCAAACAGCTCCGATGCACCCTGCGCTATTGAACTGGTTGCGAATCGAACATTGACGACGGCATTCGCACCCATCGATTCAGCTTGCTTAACCATCCGTTCGGTTGCCTCAAGCCGAGAATCCTGCAGCAGTTCCGTATAGGCTTTTAATTCGCCGCCGACTATGTTCTTCAGACCCGCCAGGATGTCTTTGCCGATGTGCTTGGCCCGGACAGTATTACCAGTCACCACGCCGTAAAACTCGACGATCTGTTTCCCTGGAATGGTTTCGGTATTGCTGAGCGTTATGCCCTGCGCGGTGGTGAGTTTCATGGCTACTCCTGCAAGCCGGTCAAGAGGAAGGCTCAGTTTAGCACCGCTTCTTCTGCAAACAGCCTGAAATCGCAGGCGCTGCCAGTTGCGGCCCTCGCCAAAACCGGGCAGTCTGAAAGCCATGAGCAAGCAATCGACGGCCGTAAAGCAGCACGCGTATCACCCGCTCGAGGAGCGCCTGAACGTACTTTCGCATGCGGCCGGACTGGTTCTCGGAGCCGTCGGGTTCGTTTTCCTCCTCCTGCGGGCGAGTAGCCTCGGCAATGCCTGGCACGTGGCGAGTTTCGGCATCTTCGGTGGCAGCCTGGTAGCACTTTACGCCGCGTCAACGATCTACCACAGCAGCAAGGATGAACTCAGGCGCGCGCGGCTGCGCACGCTTGATCACGCCGCAATCTACGTCTTGATCGCCGGCACCTACACCCCTTTTACGCTAATCACATTGCAGGGCGTGGTCGGCTGGACACTCTTTGGCATAACCTGGGGAATGGCTGCCGTGGGCATCACGCTCAAGTTGTTTTTCACGGGTCGCTATGACCTCGTATCCACGCTCATGTATGTATTCATGGGCTGGGTGATTGTCTTCGCAATCAAGCCGCTGGCCACGGCGTTATCGTCCAGCGGCCTGATCTGGCTCATTATTGGCGGCCTGGCCTATACGCTGGGCGCCGTGTTCTACAGCATTCGCAAATTGCCATACGGCCACGCCATATTTCACTTTTTTGTTTTGTTCGGCAGTGCGTGTCACTTCGTAAGCGTGTACTTTTTCGTACTGCCCAGCCCCGTATAAGCCTTGCACAAGATCAGGGAAGCTCTGATTCCACAGGAACGCGGGTAGCTTGCCAGGCGACGACCTGCCATTGACCATTGCGTTTCAGAAACGTGCCGGTGTTCAGGTAATTGCTTGCGGTCTCGTCGTCACCGGGGGCACTCGCAACCAGCCGAAAGGCGACGATAGCGGTCGTCCCGTAGAGACGAATATCGACGTCCTCGGCTGAGTAAGTCGGCGCGTCGCCAGCCTCGTTCTGCCCAACTGCCGCGCGCATTCCGGCCAGGATTTCACCCTTGTCTGTACGAGATCCGTTCGACGAGGTATAGACCAGGTCATCCGCCCAGAATCGTTCGTGCGCCTCAATCGTGTCGACACCCTCGAGAAACGCGTTCAGCAGCGCGTGGAGCACATCTTTCTCAGACCCGGCGGCCGACGTCGATACAAGAATAAAGCTGCAAAACAGGGCTGCTGTGGCCGTCAATCTTGACATCATACTTTGCTCTCCTTCATTTCCTGTTACCCGCGCCGAGCAACTCGTACGGACCGCCTTTTTCCAATGCCCGCTGGTACGCAGGACGAGCGCGCATGCGCGCCAGTGTATCCGCAAGGTTTGGAAAGTCGCTGTTCAGGTTTGTCCGGACCTCGGCCGCTTCCAGCGCAAAACTCATCTGGATATCGGCCGCTGTAATCGCGTTACCGCAAAACCACTGGCCGTCTGCCACCGCTTCGTTCATGAAAGCAAGGTGGCGCTGCACATTTGGATCCAGGTAGCCGTCGCGAACTTTTGCGACGATGCCACGTGCGACCGGTTTAACGAAAAACGGCATGGGTGCCGTTTCAATACGCCCGACAATCAGCGAAATGATCATCAGCGGCATAAAAGAACCTTCCGCATAGTGCAGCCAGTAGGTGTATTGCAGTCGCTCAGGCGTACCCGCCGGCGGCCGGAGTGCCCCGTCATCATAGCGCTCCACCAGGTACTCGATAATCGCACCTGATTCAGCGATTGTAACGTCGCCTTCAATAACCACCGGCGACTTGCCGAGCGGGTGAATGTTCGTCAGCTCAGGCGGCGCAAGACTCGTCTTCGGGTCACGCGCGTAACGCTGCAACCGATATTCAACGCCAAGTTCCTCAAGCAGCCACAGAATTCGTTGCGAACGTGAGTTTTCAAGA
>JAUHZT010000013.1 GCA_030425905.1 Gammaproteobacteria bacterium | reverse complement strand
TCCTCGTCCTTATCGCCTTGATGGCAATGGAAGGCAACTACGTCGAGCAAAATCGTGTTGAACACTACGGTGAAAGCACGTTTGAACCGCAGGCAGTTCCGCATCATTGAATCCGAAACCTGCGCGCGCTTGGCGAACTGTACCCGGTAGCGCATTTTCCCACACGTTAAGAAGTGATCAGGTCTGACCTGTCCTGTCACTTTTTCTGTGCTTTGCACTTGATTGATGCGGCATCTGATGTTGCCCACATGGATAGCTGGAATGAAAAAAATCGACCTCAGTACTTGCCTGCGAGGTGAGCATGCCTAGTTACCTGATGAGTATCGTCGGAGTAGCGATAATTCTTTTGCTTGCGTGGTTACTTTCGAATGCGCGTTCGGCGATCAACAAGCGCACGATTGGATTCGCATTCCTTATCCAGGCGCTGCTCGCGGCCTTTATCATCAGCGCACCGTGGGGCAGGCAGGCGCTTGCGTCGGTCGTGCGCAGCGTGCAGCACGTCATCAACTATGCGAATGACGGCATTGCATTCGTGTTCGGCGACCAGATCACGCCATCGCTCGGTTTTACGATTGCCTTTAACGTGCTGCCCGTCATCGTGTTTTTTGCCGCGTTGATGTCGGCGCTTTACTACCTTGGCGTCATGCAGGCGGTCGTCGGATTTATCGGCGGTGGTCTGCAGCGACTGTTACAAACCAGCAAGGCGGAGTCAGTATCGGCCGCTTCAAATATTTTTGTCGGGCATACGGATGCACCTCTCGTGGTGCGCCCCTATCTCGCCAAGATGACACAGTCCGAGTTGTTTGCTGTTATGACCGGTGGGTGTGCGACGATCGCTGGTGGCGTGATGATGGCCTACGCGAACATGGGGGTTGATCTTGGCTACTTGTTGACGGCGAGTTTCATGGCTGCCCCGGGCGGCCTGCTGATAGCCAAGATCATGATGCCGGAAACCGAGACTCGCGCTGAGCAGACCGACGACGGTGCGCTGGCCGATGAAGAGCAGCCCGCCAATATATTTGAGGCTATCGGCAACGGTGCCATGACCGGCATGCACATCGCGATGAGTGTTGGTGCCATGCTGATCGCTTTTGTTGCGATTATCTACATGCTCAACGGCCTGCTCGGATGGTGCGGGGCGCTGTTCGGGGTGGAAGACCTGACAATGCAATACCTGCTCGGTTTGCTGTTTTCGCCAATTGCGTTCTTGCTCGGCGTGCCCTGGAGCGAGGCGCTACAGGCGGGCAGCCTGATTGGGCAAAAGCTGGTGCTTAATGAGTTCTATGCATATGCGGCGTTTATGGAAGTTAAGGACAGCCTGTCGCCGTATACTCAACTTGTCGTCACGTTTGCGCTGTGCGGGTTTTCGAATCTTGGATCAATTGCCATCCTGCTCGGCGGGCTGGGGGCTGTTATTCCAGAGCGCCGCCACGACATCGCGCGGCTCGGGCTGAAGGCGGTGATTGGCGGCACGCTCGTCAACCTGATGAACGCCGCGCTGGCCGGCTTGTTTTTCTCGCTGCAAGGCTTATAAAGACTCTATGACACGCGCAATTGTTCTGGTCCTTGATTCGTTTGGCATCGGTTCTACCGACGATGCCGACACGTTCGGCGACGATGGCGCCAACACGCTTGGCAGCATCGCACGCGTGCGGGCGCGTTCGGCCGCAGGTCCGCTCAAATTACCGAACCTTGCGCGGCTCGGCCTGTTCGAGGCGGCGCGCGACAGTGCTGGTGACTATCCCGAAGGGACTGGCAGCGTGGGCGAGGTGACAGGCACATACGGCTATGCGGCCGAGCTCTCCAGCGGCAAGGATACGCCCAGCGGGCACTGGGAAATTGCGGGCGTACCGGTCCTGTTCGACTGGGGCTATTTCACCGAGAAAACCAACACGTTCCCGGAAAAACTGCTCGCCGATCTGATCGAGAAAGCAGAGCTGCCCGGTGTGCTGGGCAACTGCCATTCATCGGGCACAACGATTATTGCCGAGCTTGGCGACGAGCATGTCAGGACAGGCAAGCCGATTGTGTATACCTCGGCCGACAGTGTGTTTCAGATAGCCTGCCACGAGGAGTCGTTTGGTCTCGAACGTCTCTACTCGCTTTGTGAGATTGCGCGCGAGCTGGTCGATGAGTACAACATCGGCCGGGTCATTGCCCGACCGTTTATCGGTACCGGCCCTGACAACTACACGCGCACCGGAAATCGCCGCGACCTCACCACGCCGCCGCCTGCCAAGACGGTGCTCGACAAACTGGCCGAGGCGGGCGGCGAAGTAATCAGTATCGGCAAGATTGCCGATATCTACGCCCACCAGGGCATCACGAAGAAAGTAAAGGCGACAGGCAATGCCGCGTTGTTCGATGCGACGCTTACCGAACTGCAAGCTGCGCCGGACCGTTCAATCGTCTTTACCAACTTTGTCGATTTCGACATGCTGTACGGGCATCGGCGCGATGTAGAGGGCTATGCGGCTGCGCTCGAATACTTCGACCGGCGGCTGCCTGAGCTGCTCGATGCGATGCAAGACGAGGATCTGCTGATCATCACGGCCGATCATGGCTGCGATCCAACCTGGGCCGGTTCCGATCACACGCGTGAACACATTCCCGTGGTCTGCTTTGGCGCGCATCTAAAGCCCGGTTCAATCGGCAAACGCGACACATTTGCGGACATCGGACAAACTCTTGCAAGTTACTTCGAGCTTGCACCGATGGATTACGGCCGCAGTTTCCTGCATCGGGACAATTGAACGAGACCCGAAAGTTCATTCTTATCTACGGGCTGGCACTGGCCACCTGCTTTTTGTTGCTTGCCTGGCTCGACTACCAGTACGCGCTCCGAACCTTTACGGCCGAGATCTACGTCGTTGTACTTTGCGTATTGTTCACGGCCTTCGGTGCCTGGCTGGGCGTCAAGCTAAGCAATCGCACGGTGCACGAGGATTTTGTCAGGAATGGCAAGGCGCAGAAGTACCTGGGTATCAGCGAGCGGGAAAGTGAAGTGCTGGTCTTGCTGGCCGAGGGTTGCAGCAACCAGGAAATTGCAGAGCGGCTATTCATCTCGCTGAGTACTGTCAAGACGCATCTGCACAAGCTCTACCAGAAACTCGACGTGGCGCGCCGTACGCAGGCGGTACAAAAGGCGAAGGAGCTGCGGCTGGTGCCCTGAAACCGCAAAATCAATCTTTCGATTGATGCCAGCGCCGCTGCGGGGTGCCTACTATTGAACGTCCTGCCGCGGCAAACGGAGCAATATTGATGCAAAGAACAATACTCACATTCGGCGTCATTTCAGGGCTGCTTATTATTGGCATCATCATACTGAGTTTCAGTCTCAGTCTTATGGAGGCCTGGTTTGGTTTCCTGGTCATGTTTATTGCGTTCGCGGCGATCTTCGTTGCGATCCGGCAATACCGGGACCAGCAGCTCGGCGGTACGATCCGTTTTGGTACGGCGTTGCGCGTTGGTTTAGGCATCACCCTTGTTGCCAGCCTGGTATACGTGGCAGTTTGGGAGGTCTACCTGCACTTTACCGGGAGTGCCTTCATCGATGCCTACGTGCAGTCGATGATCGATACTTATATGGCCGATGGCATGAAGGGTGCGCCACTTGAGGCCGCCATTGCCGAGGCGCAGGCAATGAAAACACAGTACGCGAACCCGCTGTTTCGCCTGCCAATGACTTTGCTGGAGATATTCCCGGTCGGTGCGTTGACCAGTCTGGTGGCAGCCGCCGTGTTGCGGAACAACAAGGCATTGCCCGCTAGCTAACGCAATACGCTCACAGCACCGGGAACCGCCGCGAGACGGCCGGCCTTGCGTTGCCGCTTGCGGTCACGCCCGTTTCGCGCGGTGGCCCGTAAGTCGAAAGAGTGCCTAGCCGGTTGCCTCTTTTGCCCGTACGCGCTGGTCGCGACGCCGTTCACCTTCGGAAAGCAGCTTCTTGCGCAGTCGAATGCTCGTTGGCGTGATCTCAACCAGTTCATCGTCGTCGATGAATTCAAGCGCGCCTTCGAGAGACAGCTTCACCGGCGTCGTAAGTTGAATGTTTTCATCAGTGCCGGCCGCGCGAATGTTCGTGAGCTGTTTGCCCTTTGTCGGATTGACGGGCAGGTCATTACCACGGCTGTGAATGCCGATGATCATACCTTCATACACCTCAACACCGTGGCCGATGAACAGGCTGCCGCGCTCCTGCAGGTTAAACAGCGCATAGGCCAGTGCCTTGCCCTGTACGTTCGAAACCAGCACGCCATTATTGCGCTGACCAATGTCGGCCTGCACGCGTGGCGCATACTTTTCGAACACGTGATAGATAAGTCCTGTGCCGGACGTGGCTGTCAGGTACTCGGTACGAAAGCCGATCAGTCCGCGAGCCGGGATGCGGTATTCGAGGCGAATCCGGCCACGGCCATCGGGTGTCATGTTCAGCAATTCACCCTTGCGGTCGGCGAGGCGGGTCATGACGCCTCCCTGAAATTCCTCTTCGAAGTCGACCGTTACCAGTTCCCAGGGTTCGTGCGCGACGCCATCGATCATGCGTTCAATAACGGTAGGCCGCGACACGGCAAGTTCGAACCCTTCGCGGCGCATCGTTTCGATAAGCACCGATAAATGCAGCTCGCCACGTCCGGACACCTGGAAGCGATCCGGGTCGCTCGTGGGTTCAACACGCAGGGCGACATTGTGTTTGAGTTCCTGGTCCAGCCGCGCCTGGATCTGGCGGGAGGTAAGAAACTTTCCTTCGCGCCCGGCAAACGGTGACTTGTTGACCTGGAACATCATGCTGATCGTCGGTTCGTCAACCTGTAGCGCAGGGAGTCCTTCAGGTTTGTCGCGTTCACACAGCGTGTCGGAGATCTGCAGATCGTCGACACCACTGAACACGACGATATCGCCAGCCCCCGCTTCCTCAACCTGCACCCGCTGCAGGCCATCGAAACCGTACAGATGCATGATGCGGGCGTTCTTGACAGTGCCGTCACGCCGCACGAGGCTGATGCCCTTGTTCGCGCGCGCAATGCCGCGGTTAATGCGGCCAATGCCCAACACACCGACGTAGGAGCTGTAGTCGAGACTCGAAACCTGGAGTTGCAAAGGGCCTTCGATATTGACGTTCGGTGGTGGAACGTTCTTTACAATTGCATCGAGCAACGGTGTTACGTCGCCGCTTCGGACGTCCGGTTCGGTGCCGGCAAAGCCCTGCAGTGCCGAGGCGTAGATCACCGGAAAGTCGAGTTGTGCGTCACTGGCGCCGAGGCGGTCAAACAGTTCGAAGGTCTGGTCGAGAACCCAGTCGGGCCGCGCGCCGTCACGATCAATTTTGTTGATCACGACAAGTGGTGTGAAGCCGTGTGCGAATGCTTTTTGTGTGACGAAACGGGTTTGTGGCATCGGTCCGTCTACGGCATCAACCAGTAGCAGGACTCCGTCTACCATGGACAGCACGCGTTCTACCTCGCCACCGAAGTCGGCGTGTCCGGGCGTATCAACTATATTGATATGCCAGTCCTGCCAGCGAATCGCCGTGTTCTTCGAAAGAATCGTAATGCCCCGCTCGCGTTCGAGGTCGTTCGAGTCCATGACACGTTCAACAACGTCGGCGCGAGCGTCGAACGTACCTGACTGGCGCAGGAGCTTGTCGACGAGCGTGGTTTTGCCATGATCAACATGGGCGATGATCGCAATGTTGCGAATTTTATCAGTCAGGAACACAAGGGGACTCGTGGGCAGTGCCGGGCAAAATGGCGCGCATTATAGCCAGATTTAGCGATGAAAAGCGCTATTTTGCTGCCGGGTCGTCCGCCGAGTACACAATCCGGCCGCCGAGAATCGTCCGCAGCACCCGCGTATCGCGGATGGATTCGGGCGCAATGGCCGTGAGATCACGGTCCAGCAGCACCATATCCGCCAGCAGGCCTTCGCGCAGCATGCCTTTCTCGTGCTCTTCGAACGAGGCATATGCGCCTGCGGACGTGTAGGCGCGCAAAGCCTCTGCAACGCTGATTTTCTCTTCCGGCACCCAGCCGTCCGGGTTTGCGTCGTCGAGGGTGCGGCGCGTAACGGCGGCGTAAATACCGAGCAGCGGCTCGGCCGGGGCTACGGACCAGTCGCTGCCAAAGGCCACGCGCGCGCCGCTATCGAGCAACGAACGGAACGCATACGTGGTCTTGATCCGCTCCGGGCCGATGACTTTTTCGGCCCAGCGACCGTCGTCTATGGCGTGGTAGGGCTGCATACTTGCAATGATGTCTTGCGCGGCAAAGCGGTCGATGTCCGCTGGCCTGATATGTTGCGCGTGTTCGATTCGGAAGCGACGATCCCGCGCACCCTGTTCTTCGGCAACATCGTAATAGATGTTCAGCAAGTCAGAAATTGCCTTGTCGCCAATAGCGTGCACGATAACGTGCAGTCCGGCAGCGTCGGCGCCGGCAATCCAGGCGTGCATGTCGTCGAGTTCGTTAATGAGGAAACCGCGGTCTTCAGGCGCATCGCTAAAACCCTCGAAGAAGGCCGCTGTGTGCGACCCTAGCGAGCCGTCCATGAAGCCTTTGAGCCCGCCGATGCGCAGCATCGCATCGCCACGGCCCTGTTTCGCCACCCGATCGCGCAGGGCTTCCCATTCGGACAGCGGTACGACGGAATATATGCGCGTGATCAGCTCCTGGTTGGCATGCAGGCGCTCATACGATGCCAGGCTCTTGAAGTCGGCCATGTCGTGCACCGTGGTGACGCCATGACTGGCGACCTCGCGCATGGCCGCCCGCACCTGGTTGTCGAGCAGTTCGTTGCTGGCTGCCGGTACCACGGCGGTGACCGGGAACATGGCATTGTCTTTCAGGACGCCGGTGGGCCGCCCGCTGGCATCGCGAACAATCGTGCCGCCGTCGATGTCGGGTGAGTCCGCGTCGATGCCACTGGCTTCAAGCGCCAGTGAATTGGCGAGTGCCATGTGCCCGTCGAGCCGATGTATCCAGACGGGGTTGTCAGGCGTGACCGGGTCGATCCAGTCGCGGGTTGGCAGTTCGCCTCCCCAGTTCTCATGGTCCCAGGTGCCGTAGAGTATCCACTCGCCCGGCTCGATGGAGGTCGCGAAATCCTTGATGCGCCGGACAAACTCTGCGCGTGTCTTGGCGTCCCGCAGTTGCACCGATGCGAGACCGGATCCACCATCAACGAAGTGCACGTGCGTATCAATAAAGCCGGGTGTGAGCATTTGTCCGCTGGCATTGATCTGCACTGTATCCGGCCCGACCAGCCGCGCGATTTCGTCGTTGTCGCCGACCGCGCTGATACGTTCTCCGGTAACGGCAACTGCCTCGGCCCAGGGCTGCGCCGGATCGCCGGTCCAGACCCGCGCGTCGGTGACGACCAGTGTTGCAGGTTGCGATGTTGCCGTGTTGCCAGTCTCGTTGCCAGGCTGGCAGGCGCTCAGCCACGCAAGGATGAACAAGCCCGCGACAAGCAGTGGCTGCTTCAGTCTGTACTCGAATCCGTTCATGCTCTTGCTCCGGATTTGGCAAAGCCTGATGATACAGAATAAGATCAGGGGGCACCGAAGATACGAGGGTCTGAGTACCAGGTGATAAACGGTGACAACAATACACCGGGTCCGGTGGTTAATCGCGACACGATGCCATTCGCCGCACCGTGTCGGGAATTGGCACCGCTGGCGCCGCTGCAATGGGTCCGGCTGGGTATCGCCGATTTGCGGCACGCGCCAGGGGCCAGTCTTGTCTATGGCGCCGTAATGACAATCATTATTGCTTCGGTTTCGCTAAGTGCCTGGGTGTACGGGTCGCAGTGGCTGGTGTTGGCGATGATCTGCGGCTTTGTATTCCTCGCGCCGCTCACCTGCGTGGGCCTGTACGCGATCAGCGCGCAGCTTGAGCGCGGCCAGCCAGTCTCGATGATGCGCAGCTTGCGCGCCGCTTTCCGGCGCTGTTTCGGCAACGAAATGATTTTTGCGCTCGTGCTGCTGGTTATTTTCTTCATCTGGGCGCGTTCGGGTATGCTGGTTATCGCATTCATGACCGGCAATGAAGGCGTCACGCAACAGAATTTGCTGGCACTGCTCGGTGTTGGCAGCGCTGTCGGCGCCGTTTTTGCGGCAATTACGTATAGTGCCAGCGCATTCGCATTACCTATGATCATGCACCGCGATGTCGACGCAATCACGGCGGTGGTTACGTCGGTCAATGCTGTGTTGCGCAATCGTCTTGCAATGCTCGTATGGCTAATTATCATCGCGCTTGGTTTGCTGCTTGGGTTTGCAACCGCATTTGTCGGTCTCGTCGTCATACTGCCGGTCATTGGTTACGGTGCCTGGCATGGCTACTTGCAGACCGTTGATGCAAGCGCTTTTCCAAGGCATGAGGCCGGAATAACGTCTGTGCCACGAAGTTAAGGGCGAAAAACGGGCAGATTGCAGATTGCTCGCCGGATAAATTTGGACCCTGCGGTACAAGTCAGGCGATCTGGCACCGGAACAATAACGATAAGGCAATAGAGTATGGATTTGGACTCAACCTACAACGACAAGGTCGTTCGGCAATTTACGATCATGACCGTCGTCTGGGGTGTGGTCGGCATGTTGGTCGGCCTCTACATCGCAGCAGAACTGATCTGGCCGGGCCTGAGCTTTGAACAGCCCTGGCTGACCTACAGTCGGCTTCGGCCACTGCATACCAACGCCGTTATTTTTGCGTTCGGTGGTTGTGGACTGATCGGCACGTCGTACTACGTCGTACAGCGGACCTGCCATGTTCGCCTCGCATTTACCAGGCTTGCGGCGTTTACCTTCTGGGGCTGGCAGCTTGTCATCGTACTGGCCGCCATCACATTGCCAATGGGCATTACCCAGAGCAAAGAGTATGCCGAGCTCGAATGGCCGATTGACCTGCTGATAGCCGTTGTCTGGGTGGCCTATGCGATCGTGTTTTTCGGCACGATAGGACGGCGGCGCGTCAAGCATATCTACGTGGCCAACTGGTTCTATGGCGCGTTTATTCTCACCATCGCCGTTCTGCACATCTTCAATAATCTGGCGATCCCGGTGTCGCTTACCAAGTCCTACGTGATCTACACGGGCGTTGTCGATGCGATGGTGCAATGGTGGTACGGGCACAATGCGGTTGGTTTCTTCCTGACGGCCGGCTTCCTCGGCATGATGTATTACTTCGTGCCAAAACAGGCGAATCGGCCGATCTATTCGTACCGCCTGTCGGTTGTGCATTTCTGGGCCCTGATCGCTATTTACATGTGGGCGGGTCCGCACCACCTGCATTACACGTCATTGCCCGACTGGGCACAGTCGATCGGTATGGTCTTTTCGCTAATCCTGCTGGCGCCCTCATGGGGTGGCATGATCAACGGCATCATGACGCTCTCGGGTGCCTGGCATAAGTTGCGGACTGACCCGATCATCAAGTTCATGATCGTGTCCTTGTCGTTCTATGGCATGTCCACGTTCGAAGGGCCAATGATGTCGATCAAGACTGTCAACGCGCTGTCGCACTACACGGACTGGACAATTGGTCACGTGCATTCGGGCGCGCTCGGCTGGGTCGCCATGATGACCATCGGGTCGCTGTACTGCATGTTGCCCCGGCTCTATAACAAGGAATCGATGTACTCCACCCGTCTTATCGACGTGCATTTCTGGACCTCAACGATCGGTGTGGTCCTGTACGCCGTATCGATGTGGATTTCGGGTATTAACCAGGGCCTCATGTGGCGGGCGCTGAACGACGACGGCACGTTGACTTACTCGTTCATTGAGACCGTCAAGTTCACCTACCCGTACTACGGCATACGCCTGCTTGGTGGGCTGGTCTTTTTCTCGGGCATGCTGATCATGGTCTACAACGTGTACCGGACAGTGCGCTCGGTTGAGCCGCAACCCGTTGCAGTGATCGAGCCGGCCGGAGCGTAGCGACATGAATCATCAAAAAGTCGAAAAAAATATCAACCTGATGGCGATTTTGATCGTGATTGTGATCAGCATCGGCGGTCTGGTTGAAATCGTGCCGTTGATGGCGAGCTCGTCGGTGATGGAACCGTATGAGGGGATCAAGCCTTATCCGGCGGTGCAGCTTGCCGGTCGGGATATTTATGTTCGCGAAGGTTGCTACAACTGCCATTCGCAGCAGATCAGGCCGTTTCGCAGTGAAACTGAACGTTACGGGCCGTATTCGGTTGCCGGCGAGTTTGTTTACGATCGCCCGTTCCAGTTCGGCTCCAAACGGACCGGTCCGGATCTCGCACGGGTAGGCAAGCGTTACAGCGACGAATGGCACCGAATTCACCTGCTCAAACCGCAAGACCTGGTGCCCGATTCGAACATGCCGTCGTACCCCTGGCTGGCCACCACGATGCTTGATGGCGAGCTCATGGAGCGCAAACTGCGCACGTTGAAGATGCTGGGCGACCCTTATACCGATGCGGATATTGAAGGCGCCGCAGCGGCTGTTGAGGGCGTTACCGAGATGGATGCCTTGATTGCCTATCTGCAGAATCTTGGCACCGCGCGGTCGGCGCGTTAGGGCGGGCTTATGGACATCAATGTATTTCGCGGTTTAGTGACGGCAGTCGTGATGCTGCTGTTTATCGGTATCTGCGTGCGCAGTTTCAGCCGCAAACGCACGGCTGAATTCCACGAGGCGGAACTGTTGCCACTTGAAGATGACAGCCGCCCGCCGGCGGCCGCCGACCGACCGCGCGCAGCGCAACAATCAACAAGGGATGCTAGTCATGAGTAGTGCGTGGGCCTGGTATGTTTTTGTGGGCACGGTCGTCAGCATACTGGCCTGCTTCTGGCTGATCATGTTCAGCAAACGGCAGGGACCGTCGCCCGACGAGATTGCCGGCTCGGAGGCGCATGTCTGGGACGAGGACATCCGGGAGCTGAACAACCCCTTGCCGCGCTGGTGGCTGTGGATGTTTATCGGCACGTTGATCTGGAGTATTGGCTACCTGATCTATTACCCGGGACTTGTGGTAGTGGATGGCGTCGCCAAATGGTCACAGGTCGCTCAGTATGAAGCCGAAATGGCGGCGGCCGAAGAGCGTTATGCGCCGCTTTTCGAACGCTTCTCCGCGATGGACGTTGAGGCTCTCGTAAACGATCCGCAGGCGATGAGCCTCGGCAGCAGCCTGTTTGCCAACTATTGCGCGCAGTGCCACGGATCGAGCGCACAGGGCGCGCCGGGCTTCCCGAATCTCACCGATGAAGAATGGCTATGGGGCGGGGAACCGGCCCAGATCGAACAGGCGATTCTCAAGGGGCGCAATGCGGTCATGCCGGCACTCGGCCCGGCGCTCGGCGGCGAGAGTGAAGTTACGGCCATGGTTGAGTATGTAAAGTCGATGCAGGACGGACAGGACACAAGTTCGCCGGCGCATGCGAAATACATGATGCTGTGCATCGCCTGCCACGGCCCGACCGGTAACGGCAACCCGATCTTCGGTGCGCCGAATCTTGCCAACGACATCTGGTTGTATGGTAGTTCTGACACGGTTATTCGCAAGACCATCATGGAAGGCCGCAACGGTGTCATGCCAGCGCATGAGGCTTTGATCGGGCCAGATCGTGCGCGAATTCTCGCCGCGTACGTCTATAGCCTGTCTCGTTGAGCCGCGATGCCGGAACCCGCAGCACATGATGTCCACGATTGGCCAAGAGACTGGCAAAAGCTGGGTGTGCTGACATGGATCTCCTTTCTTACCGCCGCTGCATTCTCGGTGCTGTTATTCGCTTTCCTGGACCCCCTCGATATTGTCGATGCAATTAATTGCCCGTACATGGATAGCCGCAATGCCGGTTACGCAATTGGCTTTGTCTTTCTCTGGTTGCAGGGTTGGATTGGCGGCTGGCTTATTTTGCGCCTCGTCCGGCGCAAGCGAAACTGGCCTCATCGCATCGAACATTGAGGGCAGGTTTTAATGAATTCGCCATCGGGCAACTACGAGTACGGCCAACTCTATCGCAGTGAAGGCAAGATATACCCGCGCGAGGCCAAGGGGCGTTTTGCCACGCTGCGTCGACTCGCAATGTACGTGCTGTTGGGTATGTTCTATGGCGGGCCCTGGCTGGAGTGGGGCGGTCGTCAGGCCGTACTGTTCGATCTTCCGGCACGAAAGTTTTACATCTTCGGCCTGACGCTCTGGCCACAGGACTTCATATACCTCGCACTGTTATTGATCGTGCTGGCTGTCAGCCTGTTCTTTTTTACGGCACTGGCCGGTCGTCTTTGGTGCGGCTTTGCCTGCCCACAAACGGTCTGGACAGAAGCATTCGTGCGCATCGAGCAACTTGTTGAGGGCGATCGAGGCAAGCGCATCAAGCTCGACCAGGCGCCATGGACGTTCAATAAAATCTGGCGCAAGTCGCTGAAGCAGTTTCTCTGGATCTCGCTGGCCCTGTACACAGGCTTCACCTTCGTGGGCTATTTCGTGGATATCCGTGAACTTGGCGCAAGTCTCGCGAGCTTCACGGCAGGGCCCTGGGAGTGGTTCTGGGTACTGTTCTACGGTTTCGCTACTTACGGCAACGCCGGTTACATGCGTGAGCAGGTCTGCAAGTACATGTGCCCCTATGCGCGATTCCAGGGTGCAATGTTCGATCGTGACACGCTGATTATTACCTACGACGAGGAGCGCGGTGAGCCGCGTGGCGCACGGCGCCGCGGCGTTGACCCGAAAGAAAAGGGGCTGGGCGACTGCATCGACTGCACCATGTGTGTGCAGGTCTGTCCGACCGGTATCGATATCCGCAAAGGGCTGCAGTACGAGTGCATCGCCTGCGCGGCCTGTATCGATGCCTGTGATGCCGTCATGGATAAGATGGAGTATCCGCGTGGCTTGATCCGGTATACAACCGAGCATGCGATCCAGCACAAGCGCTACCAGATATTGCGCCCGCGAACGATCATCTACAGCTTGATCCTGGTCGTGTTGATAGCCAGCATGGCGACGGCCATCGTGGTGCGTAAGCCGGTCATTGTAGATGTGCTGCGCGATCGCAACGCACTTTACCGGGACGTGGGGCGACAGGGTATCGAGAACGACTACACCTTGCGCATCGTCAACAAACAGAATATCGACAGAGAGTACTCGGTGACCGTGCGCGGGCTGGACGGCATCAGCGTACGCACGGCCGACATCGTGCGGGTGCCTGCAGAGTCTGTCTTTAGCCTGCCAGTAAGCGTGACGGTGCCACACGAGAATGTGCGCGGTGGCAACCGGATAGAATTCATCGTGCAAGACATCGCTGACCCCGCAGTTCGAGTGATCGAGGAAAGTCGCTTCCGTGGTCCGGTCAATGAGTAAGGCGGGTAGCAGCAGTCAGCCATTGGGCGGTCCGTGGTACCGCAATGCCTGGGTGTGGCTCATTATTGCTATTCCGGGCATGACCGTTGCAGGTTGCCTATTTACTATTTATCTCGCGATTGCGAATCCTGACGAGCGTGTCAGGGACCCGGTCGAAGCCGCGGCTGAACAGGCCATCCCGTGAGCGCGCGGCAGCCTGGTAGCTGTTTTCACTGCGGTGAAGCAGTGCCCCCAGGGCCGCCCATCTGGGCGCAGCTCGGTGCTGTACAGCAGCCCATGTGCTGTTTTGGCTGTAAAGCGGTAGCGGAGTTTATCCACGACAATGAACTTGGCGCCTATTACGCGCATCGTACACCGCCGTCGAGCGATGCGGGACTGCGCGCAGAAAATTCGGACTGGGCAATCTACGATCAGGAAGACCTGCTGACGCGTTACGTGCACCGCGATGGCGATATAGCGCGCGCTACCGTCGAAATTGGCGGCATGTACTGCTCGGCCTGTACCTGGTTGCTGGAAACAGCGCTGAATCGGGTTGCCGGTGTGCGGAACGTGGCACTGAACGGTGCAACACGGCGTGCCGTGATTACCTGGGATGCAAGCGTGTTGAGTTTTTCCGGGTTGCTGGCGGCTATCGCAACGATCGGTTTCAAGCCATCTCCGGCCACGGCAGGTCTGGCGAGCGAGCACAATCGGGACGAGCAACGGAGTGCCCTGCGGCGGCTTATCGTTGCGGCGGCGGCAGGCATGCAGGTGATGATGTTTGCCGTGGCCTTATACGCAGGCGACTTCTTCGGCATTGAACCGCACATCGAACGATTCCTGCGCATCATCAGTTTACTGGTCTGCCTGCCCATTGTGTTCTACAGCGCGCGACCATTCTTCGCCAATGCGCTGCGCGGCCTGCGCACTCGCGCACCGGGCATGGACTTGCCCGTGGCACTGGCGATCACGGCGGCTTTCTCGGCGTCCACTTTCGCCACGCTGGCGAACCGGGGCGAGATTTATTTCGACTCGGTTGCCATGTTCGTGCTTTTTCTCGGGGCTGCCAGGTACCTTGAAATGCGCGCACGTCACAGTGCTGAAGACCATGCAGCGGCAATGGCGGCCTTGTTGCCTGAGGTGGCGACACGCCTCGACGGTGATGAGCTTGAAGTGGTCAGCGTCGATCGGCTGCGGGTGGGCGACCGCGTGCTCGTGCGGCCGGGTGATGTTATTCCCGCTGACGCCAGGGTGCTTTCGGGTGAGCTTGCAATCGACGAGGCGCTGCTAACGGGCGAAGCGATACCGGTTCTGCGCGGTCCCGGTGCGAGTATCTTCGCGGGCGGGATCAATCGCTCGGGGACAGCGTCAATAGAGATCAGCAATGTCGGTGCAAGCACCAGCCTTGCCGAGATTGGCCGCATGATTGATGAAGCAAAAGCTGACCGGCCACCTGTCGCGCTGCTTGCGGACCGCATTGCAGGCCGCTTTGTGCTGGCGGTGATTGCAATTGCCACGCTGGCTGGACTCGCATGGCTGCAAGTAAGCGGGCAGCGCGCATTTGAAGTGCTGCTGGCGACACTGGTCGTAACCTGCCCCTGTGCGTTGTCGCTCGCCACTCCGGCGACCCTGGCGGCCGCGGCGGGTCGGCTTGCGAAAGAGGGCATCATGCTGGTGCATGCCGAGGTGCTCGAAGTGCTGGCGAAACCGGTACATATCATCTTCGACAAGACAGGCACCCTGACCGAGGGCCGGCCCGGTGTCGACGACTTACGCTTGCTGCGCCGTGGGCTTGCCCGTGATGAGTGTCTTGCAATCGCCGCGGAGCTGGAGACAGTCTCGGAACATGTGCTGTCGCGCGCATTTACGAATTATCGCGAACCGGGTCGATTTCGCATGCAGCAGCCCGAAGTGATTGCTGGTGCCGGTATTGCGGCGACACTGGATGGCAAGCGCTACAAAATTGGCTCTGCGGAATTTGTGAGCTCAGGCGCCGGTTTCGATGCGCCCGTCATGGCGGCCGGTACGTCACAGACAGTGATCTACCTGGCCGATGACACCGGACCGCTGGCGGCGATATCAATTGCAGACAGCATCCGGCCTGATGCCGACAATGCGCTACGCGCGCTCGAGCGTCTGGGTCATCAGTTGAGTATTGCGAGCGGCGATACGGCACAGGCTGTTGCCCGCGTGGCGGCAACTTTGAAGATCGAAGACTGGCACGCGGCACTGAAGCCCGAGGATAAGCTCGCACGGGTTGCGCGCCTGCGCCAGGACGATCACGCCGTAGTTATGGTAGGCGACGGTATCAATGATGCGCCCGTGCTGGCTGCGGCTGATGCGTCCGTGGCGATTGATGCGGGCACGGCACTGGCGCGGGCCAGTGCCGATGCGGTCATTCCCGGACGTCGGCTCAACAGCCTGGTGCTGCTGGCAAGGACGGCGGTACGCGCGCGGCAGATACTGCGCCAGAACATAAGCTGGGCCATTGCCTATAACCTGGCGGCTTTGCCGCTTGCTGTCAGCGGTGCGCTGGCGCCGTGGATGGCAGCGCTGGGCATGTCGCTCAGTTCCCTGCTGGTCGTTGGCAATGCGCTGCGCTTGCATCGGGTTGGCAACGAACCGCTCGGCGGCGAGCCAGTAGCGCCAACAGCCGCTGACACACGCGAGGCAAGCGCGTGAATATCCTGTTCCTGCTGATTCCGCTGGGTTTGCTGCTGCTGGCTTTTGCGGTTGCTGCGTTCTTCTGGGCGACGCGCAATGGTCAGTTCGACGAACTTGATGCGGCGGCGTGGCGAGTCATCATGGACGACGATCGTGCACCACCTGCACAGGAGCAAGAGGCCGGTGACGACTGAAATGCTGCTGGCGGCCGCGTTTGCCGCGGGCTTTTTCGGCAGCGGGCATTGTCTCGGCATGTGCGGTGCGATCGTCAGTCTGCTTGAGCGCCCCGGCGGCCGATGGTTGCATCGGCTTACTTACAATGTCGGCCGGCTTGGTTTCTACACGTTGCTGGGCGGCGTTGCTGGTGCTGCAGGGCTGGTATTGACCCGGGTGCCTGGCGTTGGTGGCGGCCTTTTCATACTGCGTTTGCTGGCGGCGGTTATCGTGATCGCGCTCGCACTTAACCTGCTTTTTAATCTCGGCAGTTTGCGCTTTCTCGAACAGAGCGGCGCCGTGCTGTGGCGTTATCTTGCGCGCTTCACGGGTAAGGTATTGCCTGCCACGAGTTGGCCGCGCGCACTGGCGGCGGGCTTTATCTGGGGCGCGCTCCCCTGTGGCCTGGTTTACAGCGCGGTGGCCATGGCCGCCACAACCGCCAGTTTTACAGGCGGCGCATCCGTTATGTTCGCATTCTGGGCGGGAACACTGCCGGCTTTGCTTGCCGCCGGCTCGATGGCTGGTCGCCTGACGCGCATTGTTCGCAACCCGCGTATGCGCCAATTCTTTGGTGTCGTCTTGTTGCTCGTCGGGCTTAGCGGACTTGTCCTGCCTTTGCTGCACAAGTTATCAGCCGGGCACGAGCACCAGCACGAAGCCCCGTCGGAGCAACACAGCATGCATTGAAGGACGTGGGCGCCTAAGTTCGCCGGGTCAGTCGCGCCAGGACGGCGGCACGCGAATGGCGGTGACCTTGCCTTCAGCGGTGACAATATCTCCGGAAGTAACAGTGCACTGCAGAACGGTCTTGCGGCCACTTGACTCTGCAATCGTCGCAAGCAGATGGACGGGTCTGTCGATCGGTGTTGGCGCCAGGTAGTTGACCGTGAGTTGTCCTGTAACGCACCAGATGGCTTCGCCTTCTCCGATGGCACGGCCTTCCTTGTCATACTGATGCGCAATAGCGGTGCAAACGCAGTGGCAATCGATAAGGCTCGCTATTGTGCCGCCATAGACGAACTGTGTTGGTCCGGCACATTGTTCGGGGCGCGGCGTATAGTCACAGCGCGACTCATTTCCGTCCCAGTAGCTCTTGATCTGCAGGCCAAGCTCGTTGTCCGGGCCGCAACCGTAGCAGTGATTGCCGGGAATGAGATCCTGAATTGCTCGCTTCACGCTGCATCGCTCCCAAGAATGCGCGCAGCGAAAATCGAAGCCAGCCATGCGGCGGCGATAATGCCAATGATGGCGCTTGCAGAGAACCAGTGTGGATGAGGAATCATGATGATATTGCTGGTAGTGGCGACGAGCATTAGAAGGCCAATCAGCAGTGCGTAAGCTACCGGTTTTGCCCGACCGACAATGGCGGCGACGAGCGTGCCATCAAAGCTTGCGATGATGTAACCGGCGACCACAAGCAGCAGCGCCAGCACCGGTGCATTGGCGATATGCGTGGCTACTGCTTCACTGTCGCTAAGGTCCAGACCAGCCGGGGGCGGATACAGCGAATGACTGAGCCATTGTGTCGCCATGACCGTCAATACGGCCGACACAATGCCCGCAACCGCACCTGCTGCTTTTCTTATCACCAGGCTATCTCCCGTCTCGGCGTCAGCTATTTATTGAACAGGTCGGCAACGAACAAAACAATTGCCGCGCCGACGGTTGAAATCACGATCGCGCCGAGCAGGCCACCCGCGGTGATACCGACGGCGCTGAACACGAATCCGCCAATGAAAGCACCGATGACACCAAGTACGATATTTTTCAGCAGGCCAAAACCGCCGCCTTTCATCAGCTTACCGGCCAGCCAGCCCGCGATGGCGCCGATCAGCAGGAATGCCAGGATGCTTTCAATCTCCATTTTTGTCTCCCCTGTTATTGTTGTTTCTGGTCACCAGCGCACGCTGAATATCGGCCGCAAGCGCCGTTGCTTCCTTGCGAATACGAGCGGTATCGAGCGTGCGGAGTTCGTGTTCGTGCATCAGAACCTGGCCGTCAACCACCACACTGGCGACGTCCTGCTCGTCAGTGACGTAGACGAGGTGTGATACGACATCGTACGTAGGCACATGGTGCACATCTTCAAACGCGACCTGGATGATATCGGCTTGTTTGCCGGCCTCAATTGAACCAATGGTCTTGTCTAGTCCAATAGCTGTCGCACCGCTGATCGTCGCCATCGACAATACGGTCATTGCCGGCAACACCTCGGGGTCCATGCGATCCACTTTTTGCAGTAACGACGCAAGCCGCATTTCTTCCCACATATCGAGGTCATTGTTACTCGCGGCACCGTCGGTGCCGAGACCTACGTGTACGCCGGCTTTGAGCATGGCGGTGATCGGCGCAATACCCGAGGCAATTTTCATGTTCGACGTCGGGTTGTGAATCACGCCAACGTTATGCTTTGCGAGAACGGGAATTTCATCGTCGGTGGGCCAGACAACATGCGCCGCAATGGTTGGCCCTTCGAAAAAGCCGATGGACTCAAACATAGCAATGCTCGTCATGCCGTAAGTCTCTTTCGCGTACTCAACCTCGAAGGGTGATTCCGCCATGTGGATACTGATCGGCACGTTATGCTGCATGGCTGCCCTGCGCGTTGCGGCCAACTGCTCGGCATCCAGTGTGTAGTTTGCATGCGGCCCGAATATTGGTGTAATTCGCGGGTTGCGGCCCTGCCAGCGATCAATGAAACCAAGGCCCTTGCTGATTGAGTCATCGGCACCCTCTGCATCAGGGCTGCGTTGACCGATAACGGTTGCTGAAATCATTGCGCGCATGCCGCACTGGTCGACGACTTCGGCAATGGTATCCGGGTAGTAATACATATCGACGAAGGTGGTTGTGCCGCCGCGAATCATTTCCCAGCAGGCGAGTTCGGTGCCGATGCGAACAAACTCGGAGTCTACGAATTCAACCTCGGCGGGGAAAATGTAGTTTGTGAGCCAGTCCATCAGTGCCAGGTCGTCGGCGACGCCGCGCAGGAGCGTCATCGCGGCATGCGAATGGCCATTTACAAGACCCGGAAGCACCACACGGTTGGTTCCCGCCAGCGTTTCGCGTGCCGAGTATTGCGCATGAATGTCAGCAGCCGGGCCGACGGCAACAATTACGCCGTTGTTGATCGCGACCGCGCCATTCTGGATGATCGAACGATCGGCATCCATCGTCAGCACATGATCGCCGTCGATAATCAGGTCGATCGTAGCGTCATTCGCGGCGGCCGGGGCCGCTTCATCGGCATTGTCCGCGGCAGGGGCGGAACTCGATCCGGGATCGCACGCAGACACGGCGAAAAGAGAAAAAACGAATATAAAACAAAATGTTATGCTTTTCATTGGGCGTCCTTTTGCGGCTGATTGTAGCACTCCAAAGCGCCTCGCGAGCGCCAAAAGCCGTTCTGCGGATAACGGGGCAAGAGTTGCTCATGCGCCGCACGGCTATGGAATAATGGGCGTATTCTTTTGGCGCAAGCCAGTGGGCATTCAGCGGCGCGATGCTGCCGTCTTGCCAGGGCCACGGGCCTGTTGGCCGCGGGGCAGCACCAGACAATGAAGAAAAAGACATGACACACGTAGCTGGGCGGATTGCAGAGTTGCCTCAGTTTGCTGCGCCGGCCGGCGGACGGCTGACGGATGAAATGCGGGCCGCATTTGACGCGGCCGGCGTGATTATTCTGCGCGACTTCTGTTCCGTCCGGAAATGCGCCGAACTGAAAGCACGCGCCGAGGAGCTTGTGGAGGCATTTGATCCCACCGAGGTACGCAGTGTTTTTTCGACGACGACGCAGAATCAGCTCGATGACCGTTACTTCATCGATTCCGGCGACAAGATTCGTTTTTTCCTGGAAGACGACGCTTTCGATGAGCGCGGCGAGCTGCGCCAGCCGAAACACCTGAGCCTTAATAAAATGGGGCACGCGATGCACGACCTGGACCCGGTTTTCGATCGCTTCTCACGTACGCCGGAACTGGCTGCGCTGGCCCGGCGTCTTGGTTTTTGCAAGCCGGCGATTATTCAGTCGATGTATATCTTCAAGCCACCGCGCATTGGCGGTGAAGTGGTTTCACACCAGGACTCAACGTATATCTATACCGAACCGGAGTCCTGCGTCGGGTTCTGGTTCGCGCTCGAAGATGCGACGCTTGAGAATGGTTGCATGCAATTTATCCCTGGCGCGCACAAAGGTCCGCTCAAGGCGCGCAACTATCGACGCCCGGACGGCACATTGACGACCGACATTCTCGACGCTGGTGAGTGGCCCGAGGAGCAGCGTTTGCCCGCAGAAGCCAAGGCGGGCACACTGGTTGTATTCAACGGGCGCGCACCGCACATGAGTGCCGCCAATCGCTCATCGGTCTCGCGCCACGCTTACACCCTGCACGCCATCGACCGGACCAGTCACTACCCGGCAGAGAACTGGTTACAGCGCAGCCCCGACTTGCCACTCAGAGGTTTCGAGTAAGACTGATGCTTTTTACTGACGTAATTCGCAACAAACGTGACGGCGGCGCGCTCAGCGATGAGCAGATCCGTTTTTTCGTCGACGGACTCGCCGACGGCAGCCTGCCTGCGGAACAGATATCGGCACTGGCAATGGCGATATTTCTGAACGGCATGAGTTTCGATGAGGCCGGCAAGCTGACGCTGGCCATGGCCGCATCGGGCACCGTGCTCGACTGGTCTGCCGAAAGCCTCGACGGGCCCGTCGTCGACAAACACTCAACAGGCGGCGTTGGCGACAAGGTGAGCTTCCTGCTTGCGCCGGTGGCGGCTGCCTGCGGTTGCTACGTGCCGATGATTTCGGGACGCGGCCTCGGGCATACGGGCGGCACAACGGACAAGGTGGAAAGCATACCCGGCTATCAGTCGATGCCGGACTTCGAGCTATTCCGACGTGTCGTGAAGTCGGCGGGCTGCGCCATCATCGGCCAGACGGAGGATCTCGCGCCGGCTGACCGTCGCTTCTACGCAGTGCGCGACGTGACAGGCACGGTTGAGTCGGTTCCGCTGATCACGGCTTCCATTCTCTCCAAGAAAATTGCGGCAGGCCTCGAAGCACTGGTGATGGACGTCAAGGTCGGCAGCGGCGCCTTTATGGAAACCGAAGAACGGGCGCGCGAGCTGGCGCTGAGCATCATCCGCACTGCCGCCAAGGCCGGCCTCAAGACACATGCGCTGATAACCGACATGAACGAGGTGCTCGGCTACACGGCCGGCAATGCGGTCGAGATTCGCGAGTCGATGAGCTACCTCCGCGACGAAGAACGCGAGCCGCGCCTCAACGAGGTGGTGATGGGGCTTTGCGCACAGATGCTGGTTGCCGGCGGCATCTGCGATGATCAGGCGGTGGCACGTGCACGGTGCGAACAGGCTGTCACGAGTGGCGCTGCGGCCGATGTGTTCGGCCGTATGTGTGCAGAGCTTGGCGGCCCCACCGACTTTGTCGACAAGTTTGATAAGTACCTGCCAGCGGCAAAAGTTGTACGACCCGTTTACGCAGAAGGCATATTGAATACTGTTAATACGCGCGGGGTCGGCAATGCCGTCATTGAACTGGGCGGCGGACGCCGCAAAGTCGGAGAAACGCTCGACCTGTCGGTGGGCTTCTCCGGGTTCGCGGCGATCGGGCAGCGGCTGGACAAGGATCGACCGCTGGCAACCGTGCACGCAGCATCAGCGGCGGCGGCAGACAAGGCCGCCAATAGTTTGCTGGCCGCTTGCCGAATCACCGAAGAAGCGGTTGCCGCGCGCCCGGTGATTGTGGACATTCTGACCAGCTAGGGCGCCGGATTGCGGTATCCTGTCTGCGTAAGCGCACAACAATAACGATGTTGACCGTCAGGTTCTGAAAAAGGGGAAAACATGCAGGCCAAGCTTATTGGACTTGCGGGGATCGCGCTGATTCTCGTTGTAGCGGCGATGTTCTCAACCAACCGGCGCGCGATCAACCTGCGGGTGGTCGGTGCTGCGTTTGCCCTGCAGGTATTGCTTGCAGTATTCGTCCTGTATTCAAGCTGGGGCCGTGAAACGATCAACTGGCTCAGCATGGGTGTGCTCGCCGTGGTGAATTATTCGCAGGTGGGCATCGACATGGTGTTCGGGCCGCTCGCAAACGTTGAAGTTATCGGTTTCAGCTTTGCGGTCAATGTCCTGCCGATAATTATTTTCTTCTCGGCCCTGATGTCGGTGCTTTACCACTTGCGCATCATGGAGTGGGTCGTGCGTATTGTCGGCGGCACCTTGCACCGGATAATTGGCACGGGTGGTGTCGAGTCGATGAATGCGGCGGCCAATATCTTCGTTGGGCAGACGGAGGCACCGCTAGTGGTGCGGCCGTACCTGCGCGGCTTGACGGAGCCGCAGATGTTTGCCGTCATGGTGTCGGGCCTGGCCTCGGTCGCGGGAACGGTTCTCGCCGCTTACATGCTCATGGGCGCAGAGCTCAAATACCTGCTGGCGGCAAGTTTCATGGCGGCGCCGGGTGGCTTGCTGATGGCGAAAATGCTGATGCCTGACGAAGCTGGCGACACACGCGGTCAGGAACGCCTGCAGATGGAACCCAGCCAGCATGAGAACGTTATACTGGCTGCCGCTGTCGGTGCTGGCGACGGGCTCAAGCTGGCCGTCAATATTGGCGCCATGCTGATCGCATTCGTGGCGCTGATTGCCATGTTCAATGGCCTGGTCGGGGTTATTGCCGGCTGGTTCGGCTATGAGCTCACCCTGCAAATGATCTTTGGCTGGGTTTTCGCACCCGTGATGTACATGCTGAGCATTCCCTGGGCTGAAGCGCAGGCCGCGGGTGCCTTGTTTGGCGAAAAGCTGGTGCTCAACGAAATCGTCGCCTTCTCGCATCTGAACGACTATCTGGGTGCCGCAAGCGAACGCACGCGGGCGATCGTGACATTCTCCCTGTGCGGTTTCGCCAACCTGTCGTCGATTGCCATTCTGCTGGGTGGCCTCGGTGTGCTGGTGCCTGAAAAGCGCGAACTGATCGCACGTTTCGGCCTGCGCGCCGTCGCGGCCGGCTCATTGTCCAACTTGATGAGCGCCGCGCTGGCCGGGCTGCTGCTAACGTTTTGAGTTGTTAATGGGCGTACTGGAATTGTTGTTTGCGAGCTATGCAGCCGGTCGCGGAGGGACCGCCGCGTGACCAATATCGTGGTCGTGGGCTCGGTCAACCTGGACTTGTCCGCGTCGGTAGAGCGTCTGCCACTGCCGGGCGAAACGGTAACCGGCGCGACGATGGCGCGTTTCCCGGGCGGCAAGGGTGCGAACCAGGCGCTTGCGGCGCGCCGTCTTGGCGCCAACGTCATCCTCATCGCTGCGGTCGGCCAGGATGCCATTGCTGAAGAAGCGCTGGCCTTTTTGCGCGATGCCGGCGTGGACCTGAGCTACTGCGCAGTGCACCCAACATTGCCGACCGGCGTGGCCATGATTTGTGTGGCGTCATCGGGAGAGAACCACATCGTGGTCGCGCCGGGTGCAAATGCGAGCCTGGTACCGGAACGCCTCCCGCCGCCTGCGGCCGATGCACTGATCTGCCAACTGGAAGTGCCCGCAAGCACCATTCTTGCTGCCGCCGCACATTTTCACGGACTCGTGTGTATCAACCTGGCGCCCGCCCGCGAGGTCGATGACGAGCTATTCGCCGTCGCCGACCTGTTGATCGTCAATCAAACCGAGTCGGACTGGTATGGCGATCGTCTTGATCTCGGGCGCGGACTCGTGGCGACCACGTACGGTGCAGCCGGCGCGAGACTGACCGACCACGGCCGCATGGTTGCAGAAACACGCGCACCGGTGGTTGAGGTCGTTGATACGACGGGGGCCGGTGATGCCTTCACCGCTGCGCTTACCGTGGCACTGGTTGAAGGCATGCCGCCGCAGCGCGCGCTGGAGTTCGCCTGTGCAGCCGGATCGATTGCGGCGACCGGCAGGGGAGCACAGCCTTCGATGCCGGACCGGGTAACGCTCGAGCGATTTCTCACCGCCACGGCGGCTTCATTCAGTCGAGCTTGAATGACGCGGGCAACAGGTCCTGGATAGAGAAAGACTGCCAGCTATCGGCATCGTTCAGAACGAGGATGCGGGTGTTGGTATCGGCGAACTCGCTGATACGCTGCCGACAACCGCCGCACGGTGTGCAGGTACTGACCTGCTCACGTCCTCCGGCTACGGCAATGGTTCGAATCCGTTTCCCGCCAGCCGCAACCATGGCGGCGATCGCACCGGTTTCAGCACAACTGCCTTGGGGGTAGGCCGCATTCTCGACATTACAGCCGACATGTACATGGCCCTTGTCATCAAGCAAGGCCGCACCGACCTTAAAGCCTGAATAGTGGCCGTAGGCGCTTTTGCGCACGGCGAGTGCCCGGGCGGCCAGTTGCTGATCTGTCGTCGTGTTAGTCATTGCCACCGGGCGCCTCAGTCAAAAGCGGTCCAGGAACCGTGCATCGGGTTTGGCAAGATGTACCAGCCATTGCCCCAGTACTCGTCGAACTCATCGAGCGCGGCGACGCGGCTTTCGCGCGTCGCGGCCCTGGTGCAGGGTGCAACGGCCTTGTCGCGCACACATGGTACAAAGTCACCGTAATCGTCGCCAATCAGCATGAGGATGCGGTGCGTTTTCGCGACGTGCAGACGCCGCGTCAGTTTCTCCCGGGTCCAGCCGCGCTCTTCCGAGAGAAAGACATGCTCGGCGTCCGTCGCGATACCTGTTTCCGCGATGTCATCAATGGTCGTGCGCCGTTGCGGGCAGGGGTCGGGATCGCCGGCACGCGGCTCACAGGGCCGGTTGGTTACGAAGAACACTTCAACGCCGAGCGCACGGGCCGCCGCGACAAAGTCTTTGACACCGTCGATCGGCGTTGCAGGATTGTTCCTTGAGAATTCATCGAGCTTCCAGTTTTCGAACGGCGGTTCAAAACTCATCTGGAAATCTATATTGCTGACTACTGTCTCATCCACATCGAGAATAACAGCAGGCGGCAAATCGGCGGCATCCTGCTGCTCGGGCAGGGCACTCCAGCTCTTATCTGCGATAAAGCCGGGCAGTGCGCGTGTTGCCGTCTTGTAGGTTTGCCGGGTGAGCGCGCGGTATTCGGCGCCGTGCTTCACCCAGAACAAGCCCAGGTCCATGCCGGGTCGCCCGGATTCATCGGCATTCCCGCTGGTACCGGCTGCTAACGGTTCAACGCTTGCATTGTGAGTGGCGCATGCGGCCAGCAAAAGGCTGCTGGCAATGGCAAGCAGTGGCGCGCCTGCTTTGTTTTTGATCATGGCAACAGGTTAGCATGGCATGCACTTATTGGGCACGTATGCAGACGAAATCGAGGCACATCAATGAGCTTGGCAATTAAGGTCTTTCGCACAATTCTGGTTAGCGGGGTGGCGTTACTGGCTGTAGCCTGCGCTCCGCTCGCCGAGCGCACAGTAACCACCGAGAGTGGCGGTCTGAGCTTCTTCCACCTGAACGATACCTACCGGATCGACGCCGTAGAGGACGGTGCCAAGGGCGGCTTCGGGCGCGTCACCACCCTGTTACGCGAAGCGCGGGCCGACGGGCGGGAGCCGCGCGTGCTGCACGCAGGCGACTTCCTGTACCCATCGCTCGAAAGCCAGCTCTGGGACGGGCTGCAGATGATAGATGCAATGAATTTCATGCATGATCTCGCCCCGATGCTCGTCGTTATCGGCAACCATGAAACCGACAGTCGTAATCCCCAGCATTTGATCGACGCGGTACGGGCGTCGAAGTTCGACTGGCTGGGTGACAACTATCGTTTCTCGACAGGTGCTGCCGACGTGGATGACGCGCTTCACAGCCGCTACATGCTGGATTACGCGGGCAAGAAGATTGGCGTCCTGTCGTTAACGATGCACCCGGATGATGGTGGCAATGACAGGGACTACCTGTCAGTCGACGGTGACTACAAACGCGTTGCCGAGCGAGTCATTGGCGAGCTGGAACAAAAGGGTGCCGACCTGATAATAGGGCTAACGCACCTGCACCTGTGGGAAGACAAGGAGATTGCGGCACTCAAAGCGCAACATCCGACGTTCCGTCTCATTGTTGGCGGGCACGAGCACGAGCCGGAGTTTATCGCCGAAACAGCGAACAGCGCGGCGATTGCAAAGGGTGCATCGAATGCGAGAACGATCTGGCGCATCGATATCGATGTCGATGAGCAAGGCGAGCTGCAGTTATCGCAGCTAAGACCACTTGCGCTGGATGAGTCTGTCGCAAGCGATGCTGACTATGACCTGCTGGCCGGCAAGTGGCGCAGCCGGATGCTCGAGAAGTTTCCTTTCATAACCGCACGCGTAGGCGAAGCGGCATTGCCGATGGATGCTCGCGAGGTATCGATTCGCGAGCGCGAATCGAGCTGGGGCAACTTTATCGTTGACCAGATGCGCAGGGCCTTCGGCGAGCCTGCGGCCGATCTCGCGTTTCTCAATAGCGGTACCTTGCGGCTTGACGATTACGTGGTAGGCGATATTCGCTTCGAAGACATTGGTCGAACTTTCGGTTTTTCCTCCTACCTGCGACACCTTCAGATCAGCGGTGCCGAGTTCCGGGAATTGCTTGAAGCCGGATACCGGGGGTTTGCGCCGAGCCAGGGGTATTTCCCCCAGGTTTCGGGCTTTCGCGTATGCGTGGATCGCAGTCGCCCCGAGTTCGAACGGATCGTAAGCCTGCAGGTGCCCGCGGCAGAAGGATGGCAGGAAATCGACCCTGACCGGGACTACTCTCTGGTGGTCAGTGATTTCGTTTACGGTGGCGGCGACGGCTATGTGTTCCCGGAACACATTGTTGCATCGCGTCCGGCATCGGAGCTCAAGTACCTCGTGCTGGACGCGATCATGGCCGCACAGTCACGCGGTGAAAAGGTTGGCGTTGCCGTTGATCCGGCCAACCCGCGCATCGTGATTCTTGGTTCCCCGGACGGGATTTGCTGGCCCGACTAGGGCATAAAAAAAAGCGGCACTCAAATGAGTGCCGCTTCAGGTCGTGCTTTATCAGCAAAGTGCTGCTGGTTTAGTCTCCGAACCGGACATCAAATCCGATACGCGCTTCCCACAGGCTGCTGTTGTTAATGGTCCGTTCCATATCAACCCTGTCGAAATCGTTGAACACGAACTGGCCAGCGCCGTTGACGTCAGCATCGACAAATATCGGGGTGAAGAACACAGAGTCCGTGATCTTGCCCCAGTCGTCGTTGAGCAGGTTGCCGAGGTTGGCGACCTTGACGTACAGGCGGCCACGCAGGCCAACCGGTAGCGGGATTTCCTGGCTGATGCGCAGGTCAAAGCGCGTTGACCAGTCTGCATGACGCTGGTTGCGTTCGGTGAAGCCAGGGCTCAGGCCTTCGTCGCTAACCCAGGCAAAAAACGCCGCCTGGTCGAAACCGGCATCGAAGACCACGTTCGGGTCGCTCGGTCCGGTCGGCACGTACAGCAGGTGGCGGCCAAAGAAACCGTCGCCTTCGAGGTCGCCACTGGCCATGCCGTAACTCTGCGGCTGGCCTTCGTTGAAATAGCCGAACAGCGTGAAGCGTGTCAGGTTATCGCCGAAGAAGGCACGCTCGTAGTCGAGACGCAGCGTGAAGCGATTCGGAACGACGTAGTTTGACGTGCCTGCCAACGGGTTGTTGACGTCCAGCAGCGCCGTATTGTCGAAGTTAGAGCCAGCCGTAGAGGAGGTCATCGGGCTGACATCTTCGGCATCCGTGTAGGCATAGCCGACGAGTACATCCAGACCCCATTCGAAGGACTTCTGGGCAACGATCGAGAAACTGTTGGAAATCGGATTCTCGTTCGAGTTGGTCAGCATGTAGTTATCACGCAGACCCGGGATGTAGTCATAGATCGGCGTGCCGGCGGTGGTCATGCCCACAATCTCTTCGGCTACGTCGACATAGTAGGCCGGGCTGCCACCGCGAGAGTGCAGGTAGTCGATATCGACCGTGATGTCGTACCAGGGCATGTCCCAGGTTGCGCCGAGGGCCATTTTCCATTCACGCGGCTGTTCGAAATCTGGGTCGATCAGTGCGAGGAATGAGTTGTTGGCATCGGCAGGCGAGACACCGAGTACGTCATCGACGAGGATCTGCGGCACATCGTAGCCCGGGCGATTGCCGTCGCTAAGCGGAACCGAGTCAGCCATGCCCGGCAATACGGTGAACGTATCGGTGCCGGTAATGTCGCCATAGTCGTCTTCGTCACGACGGAACTGCGCGTTGGTCAGGCCGTCGTTGCTGTACGAGTTGGAAATCCAGACGTTCGGATTGCCACCCGAGTACAGGCCAACACCGCCACGCATCGTAATATCGTCGGTAACACCCCAGGTGAAACCGAGGCGCGGCATCAGGAGGTCGACGCCGTCAATCGTTGCATCATTACGAAAGCCTGTGGCTTGCGTAAATGCGTCGTTGTAGACGGGCGCATCGTCGGTGCTGAAACGCTCGTAACGCAGGCCGGCGACAATAGTCAGGTCGAGCTGGTCAAAGAACATTTCATCCTGGATGTAAAAGGCATCGAGCGTGTTGCTGAACTGCGCTGCCGCATCGTTGGGATTGTTGGTACCGCCACCACTGCCGTAATACAGACGGCTCGGACGACCCAGTTCGAAGCGATCGATACCGGACAAACCGCAGGCCGGGTCATCGAAGCGACCCTGGGCGTCAAGCGCCGCACAGAAAGCGGGATTGCCGTCGGAATCATCGAAGAAACGATACTCGCCGCCGTTGGAGTGCTGCACAAAGATATTGAAGATGTCCAGCGTTTCGCGGTCGTAGCCGGCGGTGATGATGTGGTCGCCAACGAGCCAGTTACCTGACAGCTTGAAGTACTCGGACTCGTTGTTCAGGGCATTCGCCTGCCGCGAGTCATCTGCGCCGAGGTACACGATATTGTTGTCGAGATTGATCTGCATTTCACCGAAGTCTTTCGGTCCGACAGTTACCTGCGAGTCGTTCATTTCGCTGGTGCTGTAGAAAATCTCGGATGAGAACGTGTCGGTCCACTGCGAGGTCAGCTTGCCGGTGTAGGTCGTAAACTCGGCACCTTTGGTGTAGCCGTGGTTAGCGAATTCGTATTCATTGTCATCGCCGTCCGAGTCACGTGCCTGGAAGCCATCGTAGTAGTTGTAGATGACAGAGGCAGTGTGATTGTCGTTGATATTCCAGTCGAGGCGCACGAGGTATTTCTCGTCTTCCTGCGTGCCGTCACCTTGCTGACCACCTGGATCGTAGCTGTAGATATTCTGCGCGATCGTGTTGATCCGGTCGTAGTCAGCCTGACTCAACCAGGGGCGCTCGTCGCCATTGCCTGAACCTGCATAGCCCTTGGCAATGAAGCGCGGTGTTTCAGAGTCTTCATAGGCGGCGAAGAAGAACAGGCGATCCTTGATGATCGGGCCGCCAAAGTTGAAGCCGCGGTAAGTCTTGTCGTAAGACGGCGTGCCGAAATCTTCGTTGCTGTCAGCGACCGTGTCGCCACGCAGGCTGTCGCTGGAATACTCGTAGAAGACCTTGGCTTCCCATTCGTTGCTGCCCGACTTTGTAACAGCGTTGATGTTACAGGCCGAGAAGCCGCCGTAGGTCACGTCAAACGGTGCGAGTTCGACAGCAACCTGCTCAAGCGCGTCGTACGGGAAGGGCTGGCCGACGGCCGTTGCATAGCCGTTTTCGTTGAGGCCGAAGCGGTCCGACTGGCTGACGCCGTCCAGCGTGATGTTGTTAAAGCGGGGGTGCTTGCCCGCGCAGTTGACGCCAAAGCCGTCTTCGTCATTGTCGATCATCAGGCGCGGATCGATGCCGTACACGTCAGAGATGTCACGGCTGAAGGCAACCGCCGATTCGAGATCGTCGAGCGAGAACGTCGCTGAAGGACCGGCGGCAACTTCAACCATGCTGCCCGCCTGGCCGATAGCCACGATTTCTTCAATTTGCGATTGCTGCTGCAGATTGACGATCAGGTTGTAGGTATCACCGACACTCAGAAGTGGTACGTCAACGGTCTTGGTGCTGTTGACGGTGACCCGGTACGGGCCGCCCGGAAGCAGGCGGGTTGCAAGGAACAGACCGTTGTCGTTCGACGTGTAGCCGCGCGACGTGCCGCTGCGCAAGTCCTCGACGAGAACCGCGGCACTAGCGACCGGGTTGCCGTTCGGGTCCAGGATCTTGCCACGAATCGAAGACGTTGTTTCCTGTGCGTTTGACGCAACAGGTATCGCAAACAGCAGCGCCAGGGTGGCGGTTTTGATGCTGTTCTTGAAGAACGTCCGTAGGCCTGATCCGAGGTATCGATTAGTTATCTTCATGTGTGATCCCCAGGGGTTAGTAAAGGAGCGAGAGAATAGGTCACGAATGTGACAGATTGATTTCGCTCTCGGTTTTTTTAAAGCAGAATATCCGACGCAGAGCGCTGGAAGGGCTAAGTTTTGCCGGTTGTGCGGCTCAATCTAACGCAGCGAAAATGCTTGCGCAATAAGGGTTTGTGGGCCAATTCGCAGTCGTGCTCAAGCATCCCTGCGCGCGACTGCATTGCGGCGGCAGAAAACAGTTTACGACAATGTTACAAGTTATTGTTTTTCTATCGGTTCGATCGTGATTGCGAGCGGCCAGTGGTCCGAGACGCCGCTGCGATCGCCAGGTGAAAAGCGCGCCGGCGTGCCGTCGGCCGTTCGCTGGGCCTCGGTCTGGTGCAAAACTCGCAGCGAATCCGCGCTAATTTTCCATGTTGCGTTTTCGCCACGCGCGGGCGACCAGAAGATCATATCGAGGTATGACCAGTTGTCGTCTGGCGCGTAGTAATAGCTGCCTTTGCAGCCCTCGCAACCCAGTTCGTGGGCAATTTGCCAGTACGGACGGGCGAGTCGGTCCAGAATGCCGGTGCTTTCCACCTCGGTGCTCACGGTGTTGAAGTCGCCGGCCGCAAACGCGTGCTGCTCGTCGGGCAGGGCCTGGCGCAGGCTCGCCAGTTGCCGGTAAGCCGCTTCGCGCATGGCCACTGGATGAAAAGGTGCCGGGAAATGGACCGCGAAGCCTGTCAGGCTGGAGCCATCCGGTAGCTCAAAAGTGGCCTCTAGAATACCGCGCGTGTCGCCCTCGCGGTCCGCGAACTCGGGGAAACGCGACGGATGCAGCCGGGCTTCACCAATTAATGGCAGGCGGCTCAGAAACCCTGAGTCGATGCCGCGCTGGTCCTGACCTTCAAGCAGTATCGCGGGTCCGTAAGCAAAATCCGCCAGGAATTCAGTGCTCAGGCGGTCGAGCAGTGCGGCTTTTTCGACTTCCTGGAAAACAATAATGTCGGGACCACCGTCAACCTGCCGAATCGCATCGGCCAGCACCTTGAGCTTGTGCTCGAGAATCGACTCATTCCAGTCCTGCGTAAGGCATTCCTCGCGCCAGCTCGCAACCTCAATCATGTTGCACTCCGCGATGTGCGCTGCAGACTGTTTTGCCGCGATTGGCAGGTAGGCCTTGTCGTCCTTGCCCGGGTCGTCGTAGGTGTCAAACAGGTTTTGTACGTTGAACGTCATGATGGTGACGGCAGGTGTCGCCGCCGTCGCAGGGCTTGCCGTATCGCGCTGACAGCCGACGCACGCGGTCACAACGCATAGCAGGGCAATCGATAGTTTGAGCATCAGGGGCGGTCCTTAAAGTCGATACGCAGCAGCGGAGCATGCTTTTTCTCCACGGTGACTACAATGCTCTGGCCATTGGGGCTGAGTGCGGCGGCTTCGGCGTTGGGCAGCTTGTGCAGCTTAAGCGCCAGCGGTGGCCGCTGCAGAGCGTGCGACCAGTCCGGGCTGTCAGCCCGCGGAAAATAGTAGATAGCGCTGTAGGTCATCACGATCAGGGTTTCGCCGTCGTGGGCAATGTCCATGGCCGTCGGCTGCCAGTGCCAGTCTTTCGACATCGGGGCGGTCGCAACGTCGTTACGTCTCGGCGGTGGCAGCGTTCGCAGGTCGGGCCCCCGTTCGGCGAGCACGATGTCGTCGCTTAGCGGTTGCAGCGGCACTTCGTACAGGCGTGCGGGCAGGTCCCGTTTGCTAATAATCAGCACACGGCGGCGTTCGGTGTCGACGGCAACGGCTTCTGCGTCGCGGGGCCCTTCGGGGTAACTGAAATTGATGCGCCATGCCGGTTCGAGCGACACTTTGCTGTCACGGCTGAGATCCGGTTCGGCAATCACGTAAAGCGTCAGGTACTCGCGCTTGCTCTCGTTGTCGCCAATATCCGCGACCAGCAGGTAGGGTTCGCCGTCGAGTGTGAACGACGCCATGTCCTCCCAGTCCCGGTTATCGGCATTCTTCAGTTTGATGCGGCCGCGTGCCTCACCGTGCATGCCGAGGGCATACAGTCTTGCCTTGTCACCACTGTCATTGTGGGTCCAGAGCAGGTCGTCCTGGCGCGCCGACCAGGCCAGTCCGCTGGCCTCGTCGATGTCCTTGTTTTCGAGTCGGCCGGCGTCGATACGTTGTACCGGGCGACCGGCGCTGCTGGCCGCGTTGGCGGGTGCGTCACCGCAGCCGCTAGCAGCCAGCGTGAACAAACCGCACACAAAAAAGCCCGACCAGTGGCCGGGCTTCATTTTGCGACTCGAAAAAGGCTGCATTATTCGCCGAATTTGTAGCCTGCTTCGATACCCCAGATACGCGGCTCGTTCACAAAGCCGGTGTTGTTACTGAAGTCGACGAAGCCGAGCACGTTGTGCTCATCGGTGATGTTGCGACCGAACAGGGCGATGTCCCAACCCGTGTCGAGGTTGCGGTAGCCAACGCGCAGGCCACCTTCGAACTGACCGTCAGTCTTGAACTCCACGGCTTCGTACAGTGGCATGTTGATCTTGCCGGTGTAAGCCCAGTCGGTCATGAAATACATTTCCGACGCATTGCCCAGTTCTGCCGTGTACTGGATGGTCAGGTTGTAGGTTGTTTCCGGCGCGCGCGGGAACGGGTTGCCGTCGAGCAATACGCGACTACCTGTACCGTCCGTCGGGTCGACCGGGTCGAGCGGTGTGCACTGGCCGGAGCCGCAAGGCACTGTAGAGAGTGTGCGGTCCTTGATCTCGGTGTCGTTCCAGCTTGCGCCCGCCGTGACGAGGAGGTTTTCCGTGATCAGCCATTCGGCATCCAGTTCGAAGCCAACGGCTTCGCCCTTGTCGGCGTTGATAACCTGGTTAACGTTCGCAGCGCCGCCGATAACGGATAGCTGCATGTCATCGACCTCGTACATGAACAGCGCGGCATTCAGGCGCATACGGTTGTTAAACAAGGTGGCTTTCCAGCCTGCCTCAATCGAATCGATGGTCTCGGGCGCGGCAACACTGGGTGTTTCCAGGAACGCGACGTCGCGACCCTGAATGGTTTGTGCACGAAAGCCCGTCGAGTAACGACCGTACAAGCTAGAAGTGTCTGAAAGCGCCCAATTGGCACTCAGCTCCCAGCTCGTCTGGTCATCTTCAGCGTGAATCGGGCCGGCAATAAAGGTTGGAATACCGATGTCGAGCCAGAGCTGCCCGAACTGCAGCACTTCGAAGTCTTTTTCATCGTCGGTGTAACGCACACCCGCGGTCACCGTGAAGGTGTCGGTCAGGTCAAATGAGCTCTGGCCAAACACTGCCCAGGTCTTGTTGGTCTGCTTGATAACGGTGTCTTGCCTGGAGCCGGGCACAAAACCAAACGAGGCAAACGATTCGGTTGTCACGGTCAGGTCGGAATCAAAGTAGAACGCACCAATCTGCCAGTTGAAACGACCGTCATTCTGGCTCGCAATCCGGAACTCCTGCGTGAACTGATCGGTGTCTGCGCCGTCCTGGGTGACCGAATCAACCGTGATCGTGCCCGGGAAGGTTAACGCCGGAACGCCGAATACCAGCGCGTTCGGATCGAAAGTAATACCCGAGGGAACCTGCACCGACTGCGTGAAATCGATGACGCCGGCGTCAATGTCACCGCGGCTGAAGCCTTCTGCTTCCTGCCAGGAAGTAATTGAGGAAACCGTGGCGTGGTCAAAGTCCCATTGCAGGTTCAGCGTGGTGCCCTGCGAGTCGTAACCCTGCGGGTTGTTGTCGCCGCCATCGTAATACACAGTTTCACGGTCGTAGTTCTGATTCAGTGAAGCCGAGCCGGTCGTGAAAACATTCGCCCGGAAGATCGATGACGTGCCGTCGAGATTGCGCGACTGGAATGAAAGCAGTGCGCTGAACGAGTCGCTCGGTGTCCACAACAGTTGCGCACGTCCCGCGGTCTCGTCGTAATCGCCCAGCGATTTTTCGCCGGTGTGGCCGTTGGTGATCCATTCGTCGCGGGAGCGTTGCAGTACAGATACCCGGGCGGCGAGCGTATCTTCGATCAGGCTGCCGCCGATCGCACCCTCAAGATTGATTGTATCGAAAGTGGCCCAGGAGCCTTTGACGTAGCCCGTTGTCTCGTGCGTCGGCCGCCTGGTGTTCACCTTGATGATACCGGCGGTCGTGTTGCGGCCGAACAAGGTGCCTTGCGGGCCACGAATCACTTCCACGTTCTGCATGTCGAACAGCGGGAAGCTTTTCAGGACGACATTTTCCATGACGACGTCGTCCATGATGACCGACACAGGCTGCGAGGCGGCGAGATCGAAGTCGATATTGCCAAGGCCGCGCAGGTAAAAGCGCGGTGCCGCACGGCCGTTTGACGACTCGGCGTACAAACCGGGAATGCGGCCGGACAACGCCAGAATATCCTCGCTGCCTGAAAACAGCACATTGAGACGCTCGCCTGACAGGGTGGCGACTGAAATAGGCACGTCCTGCAGTGATTCTTCACGCTTTTGCGCGGTGACGGTTATTTCTTCAAGTACGCCGCCTGTCTGCGCCTTAAGAGGCGCACCGCTCATGCCAAAGGCAAGTGTGCCGACAGCCAGCGTCAGCGCGCGGGCGGCGCGGCGTGAATTTGTTGGGTTCTGGCCACACATGGTGATTCTCCTGATCGTTTGCGGGCGGAAATGCAAGCGCGGAGTATACCGTCACCCATCGGCCACTGCTATTCCAGCGCTGTGTAGGCGTCTGGTGTAAAGCGCGGCACGCAGATGCAAAAAAACAACAAATCGGCGGTTCCGGTGTTAGTGATTTGTTGCGCCGTGCCGACCGGTATGCGGACAGTGTCGCCGGCACTGACCGGGTACGCGGGCTCGTCGCCCACTTTCATCAGGCCTTCGCCGGCCTCGATGACGTACCATTCGAGGACCGATAAGCTGTGCAACTGGGTGCGAACGCCGGGCTCAACGCGAGTTCGGGCCAGCGAGACTTCCGGGCAGGTGGCGGCATTGAGCAGTTCGCGTATGAAACAGCGCTCGAGGGTCCAGAATTCGCTATCGGTATTGCTTGATTTATTCATACGGGGGCAACCATAACGCAATGCACACGGTACCGGCAGTCAGTCAATTGCTCGATCTCGAAGGCCAGTCGATTTTGCTGACCGGCGCGAGTGGCAATATCGGCCAGGGTATCGCCAGGCGCTTGCACGAGGCTGGCGCTACGATCATTGCGCATTGCCATCGCAATTTCGCGGCGGCCGAGGCGTTGATCGAATCACTCGGGCGCGGCGACGTTGTGCGTGCCGACCTGCGCGATGAAGCCGCTGTGGTCGCGTTATTCGAGCACATTCGCCCGCACGGTGTCGTCAACAATGCCGCTGCGCAGCACCTCCACGGCCTGCCCGGACTCTCGCTGGATGACTGGCGCAGGATGCAGCAAGCCACACTCGACAGTGCGTTCCTCGTGACCCAGCAGGCGGCGAAGTCCTGGCGCCGCCAGTCGCTGGGTGGGGCCATTGTCAATATTGCGTCAATTGAGGGCCTGGACCCGGCCGTTGGGCACGCACACTATGCGAGCAGCAAAGCGGGCGTGTTGATGTTTACGCGTGCCGCTGCGCTTGAATACGGTGGCGACAGTATTCGCGTCAACGCCGTGTCGCCGGGCCTGATCGATCGGCCGGGCCTGGGTGATGAATGGCCGCAAGGGGTGGAGCGCTGGCAGAACCGGGCGCCGCTGGGTCGGCTCGGGGTTCCCAACGACGTTGCCGACGCGGTATTGTTCCTGCTGAGTCCCGCTGCGCGCTGGATTTCGGGCGCGAACCTGGTTGTGGACGGCGGCATGTCTGCACAGTCTCGATGGTGACTACAGCGCAATTTCACTAGCCACACTAAATTCAAGCCACACTAAATTAAAGAAAGCTATGGCAACCAAACACATGAATGCGGCACCCGGCGACTTCGCCGAGACGGTGCTGATGCCCGGCGACCCGCTGCGCGCGGAATATATCGCTAATAACTGGTTTGAAAACCCGCGTCGTGTCACTGACGTGCGCAATATGTGGGGTTTCACCGGCAGCTACAAAGGCCAGCCGATTTCGGTGATGGCGCACGGCATGGGGATACCGTCTGCCTCGATTTATACGAGCGAGTTGATCGAGTCCTATGGCGTAAAACGTGTGATGCGCGTCGGTAGCTGCGGCACCTCGCACCCGCAGGTGAAATTGCGCGATATCATCATCGCCCAGGGAGCTTCCACGGATTCGAATGTGAACCGGATGCGTTTCGGTGGCTACGATCTCGCGGCACTGGCGAGTTTTGATCTCGTGCAAAAGGCCGTTGCTGCTGCCAGGGCGCGCGATGTTCGTTATCACGTGGGTAATATTTTTTCCGCCGACCTTTTTTACACGCCGGACCCGGCTATGTTCGAGACGATGGCCAAATACAATATTTACGGTGTTGAGATGGAGGCGGCCGGCATCTTTCCCATTGCTGCCGAGCACGGCGTTGAAGCGCTCGCCATCTGCACAGTAAGCGACGATATTCCAAGCGGCGCGGCATTGACCTCGGACGAACGCGCAACGACCTTCGATGAAATGATCGATGTTGCACTCGACACGGCGATCGCATGAGCGTTGCAGCGGTCAAGAAAGCGCGACGCCTGCCTGACCTGTCATGCGTACCCGCCGTCGATGAGGTCGGTGTCAACGAGCGTGTCGCCCGGTTTCAGACGCGGTCGATCAAGAAGTCTGCCAAGGTCGAGGCGCTCAAGCTGATTCTGAGCATGATCGACCTCACCACACTGGAAGGCCAGGACACAGCGGGCAAAGTGCGGCAGTTGTGCCAGAAGGCGATTCATCTGCACGATGCCTACCCGGGTTTGCCGCACGTTGCGGCCGTGTGTGTCTACCCCAACATGGTGAGCGTCGCGAAAGAAGCGCTTGCCGGACACGATATTAGAATTGCCTCCGTGGCGACGGCGTTCCCAAGTGGCATGTCATCGCGCAAGGTAAAACTGGAAGATACGCGCACGGCAGTTGCAGCGGGTGCCGATGAAATCGATATGGTTATCTCCCGCGGCGAGTTCCTGGCGGGCAATTACCGCTATGTTTTCGACGAGATCGTTGCCGTTAAAGAAGCTTGCGGTGACGCACACCTGAAGGTGATCCTGGAGACAGGTGAGCTGGGCACGCTCGACCGGGTACGTCGTGCGAGCGTGCTCGCGATGCATGCCGGCGCTGACTTTATCAAGACATCGACCGGCAAGGTTCAGCCGGCGGCCACCATGCAGGTCACGCTGGTGATGTTGCAAGCAATTCGAGACTACTATCGCGATACAGGTCGCATGGTTGGTATGAAGCCGGCCGGCGGTATCTCGACGTCAAAGCTGGCCATTCATTATCTCGTCATGTTGCACGAAACGCTGGGCAACGCGTGGATGACGCCGGAGTGGTTTCGGTTTGGTGCGAGTTCGCTCGCGAATGACGTGCTCATGCAGCTCATGAAACAGTCGACCGGGCTCTACCAGTCGGCTGATTATTTTTCGAAAGATTAGGACAGGCCCTTAACTATGGCGACGCCCGAAAACAAACTGGCTTTTGATGGTGGCTGGGCCTACGACCCGGCACCGGAAAGTACTGACCACATTTCGCTCAAAAAGCGTTATGGCCTGTTTATCGGTGGCGAGTTTGTCGCACCCGAGAACAGCCGTTACTTCGACACGATCAACCCTGCGAATGAGCAGAAGCTGGCACGTGTTGCCGAGGCCAGCGAAGCGGATGTCGATCGCGCGGTGAAGGCGGCGCGCGCTGCGTATAGCGGTGTCTGGTCGCGCATGCCTGCCAAAGAGCGTGGCAAGTATATTTACCGGATCGCGCGGATCATGCAGGAGCGTGCACGGGAATTTGCAGCCATCGAATCACTCGACGGTGGCAAGCCTATCCGTGAATCGCGCGACATCGATGTGCCGCTCGCTGCCGCACATTTTTTCTACTATGCAGGCTGGGCCGACAAGCTCGACTATGCGTTCCCAGGGCAGCGAGCGAAGCCGCTGGGCGTGGCCGGACAAATTATTCCGTGGAATTTTCCACTGCTCATGGCGGCCTGGAAAATTGCGCCGGCGCTGGCAACGGGTAACACAGTGGTGCTCAAGCCTGCCGAGACCACGCCGCTGACGGCGCTCAAACTGGCCGAAGTAATTGCGGATGCCGGTCTGCCGCCGGGCGTCGTAAATATCGTAACCGGTGCCGGCAAGACTGGCGCCGCCATCGTGAACCACCCGGGCGTGGACAAGATCGCATTTACCGGGTCGACCAATGTCGGGCGCATCATCCAGCGCGCGCTGGCCGGCACGCGCAAGAAATACACGCTCGAACTCGGCGGCAAAGCGGCGAACGTTGTGTTTGCGGATGCCGCAATTGACCAGGCCGTTGAAGGCATCGTCAACGGTATCTTCTTCAACCAGGGGCATGTCTGCTGTGCGGGCTCACGCCTGCTGGTGCAGGAGTCGGTTGCCGACGAGGTCGTGGCGAAACTCAAGGAGCGGATGGAGACGCTGATAGTTGGCGATCCGCTCGACAAGAACACTGATATCGGCGCGATCAATTCGTCCATGCAGCTTGAGAAGATCCAGTCGTACCTGAAAATCGGCAAGGAAGAAGGCGGTGAGATGCACCAGAGTGCCTGCCGTTTGCCGAAGAAGGGCTACTGGTGCCGGCCGACAATTTTCACGGGAGTGGCGCAGTCGAACCGTGTCGTGCAGGAAGAGATTTTTGGTCCCGTGCTCGCTATCCAGACGTTCCGCAGCTTTGACGAGGCGCTGGCCAAAGCGAACAACACGCCTTATGGGCTCTCAGGCGGTGTCTGGACTGACAAGGGCGCCAAGATTTTCAAGATGACCCAGGGTTTGCGTGCCGGTGTGGTGTGGGCAAACACGTTCAACAAATTCGACCCGACTTCACCGTTTGGCGGTTACAAGGAATCCGGCGTTGGTCGCGAAGGTGGTTTACACGGACTCGACGCTTACGTGAAACTGGGGGCGCGATAATGGCAGCAGCGAATCGACTGTCGGTTGCAAAAACCTACAAAATCTACATCGACGGCAAGTTTCCGCGTACGGAGTCAGGGCGTTACTTCCCATTGAAGAACAAGCAGGACGCCGTCATCGCCAACGTATGCCGAGGCAGCCGCAAGGATTTTCGCAATGCGGTGGTAGCGGCGCGCAAAGCGCAGGCGGGCTGGGCGCGTGCGAGTGCTTACTTGCGCGGCCAGATCCTGTACCGCATTGCCGAAATGCTTGAAGGTCGCATCGAGCAGTTCGTCGCTGAATTGCAGTTGCAGGGCCGTACCGAGCGACAGGCGCGAAAGGAAGTCGAGATCGCCGTCGACAGGCTGATTTATTACGCTGGCTGGGCAGACAAGTACCAGCAGGTTTTTAGTTCGGTTAACCCGGTCAGTTCCGCGCACTTCAATTTCTCGGTACTGGAACCGACAGGCGTCGTGTCGATAATCGCACCCGATGACAGCGGTTTGATCGGGCTCGTTTCCTACATTGCGCCAGCCATCGTTGGTGGCAATACCTGTGTGGCATTAGCCTCCGAAAGCCTGCCGCTGAGTGCTGTCAGTTTCGCCGAAGTGCTGCACGCATCCGATGTGCCGGCTGGCGTGGTTAACATCCTGACCGGTTTTCGCGATGAGCTTACGGAACAGTTCGCCTCGCACATGGATGTAAACGCAATTGCCTGGCCAGGTGATGGTCGAAAGATGGCGCGCAGCGTGCAAACACTGGCGGCAGAAAATATAAAGCGCGTCATTGCGCGGCCAAAAATTGACTGGATGTCGGATGAAGGCGAAAGCCCTTACCTGATCCGCGATACCCAGGAAGTCAAAACGACCTGGCATCCGATCGGTAGTTGACGTCCAACACGTAGCAGCCTGGCAGGCGCTGCTGCGGGTAAAATGGCCAGCCTGCGGCAGCGGCTGTACCTACCCGGAGTAACTGTCGAGCAGTCCGGGTTCGATGCGCGCACCAACCTGCTGGATAACCCGGGTCGCGCAGTGCGTGCCGAGTTTGGCGCAGTCCTGCAACGTCCATTCGTTGGCCCAGCCGTAGAGGAACCCGGCGCAGT
>JAUHZT010000132.1 GCA_030425905.1 Gammaproteobacteria bacterium | reverse complement strand
TCTCGTCAGCGCCGGCATACCGCGCCTGCTGAGTGTGCACATTACGCTGGCCGTGATGAGTTCCGCTGACGACGCCCGCTGGCTGGCACAGAGCCGCCCGAACAACCGCATTCCGGCCGCCTTGATCAAACGACTCGCCGACGCCAAAGACCCGGAAGCCGAGGGCGTAAGAATCGCCGCAGAACAATTACAGGCACTCGCCAAGATCCCCGGCATCAGCGGCGCTCATCTCATAGCCACACGCAACCTGGGAACGATTCCGGCCGCCATCGAAATGGCAGGCATCAGGAAGTCTTAAGATCAACCAGTCCTTACCGGATTGGAATTCCCTGTTAGCTGGACTTGTGTCATGAGTCGGCACTGACACGCAGGCATAAACACACCGGCGACTTTGGGCATTTGTGCAGGGCGGCCACACTCCGGGGCTTTGGCTTATGCGTAAGGCGGCCGCGCTCCGGTGATTCCTCAGCCGAATGGCTCACAAACCGGGCAGTGCCCGGTTTGCTCCGCTTTATTTCGGCCGAGGAACCCCCCTCACCCGGCCACCCTCAGCAACTATGGGTGTTTCAACCTGAACACCAGGCATTCTCACGGGGGGCTGGGTGAGGGGGACTGTTTTGCCGAAATAAAGCGCAGCGCCACGTAAGTGGCGTGAGCCATTCGGCAAAACAGTCACCGGAGCGCAGCACCCTTGCGATGATCCCCAACCACCGGAGCAGCGCTTTTTCTGCGGGCGTGGTGGCGTATTGCCGGCCAAAAAAAAGCGGCTCGAAGAGCCGCTTTTTGCTGTTCTGTTTGCCAGGGAGATCAGGTGGGGTTTCGTACGGCATCGAGGATGTGAATGGCCTGGGTTGCTTCCATTACTAATCCGTAGGAGATGCCTTCGTATACTTTGAAGACCATGACTGTGCCGGCCTCTTCATCGGGAAGTGTTACTTCGCCGCCCTTGACGCGATCTCGTACGGTCTCGCCGCGCCGGAACACGCTCAGCACGTCGCCCAGTGTCAGCCCGTCACTCGCGCCGCGATTCATCACGACGACCTGGTACTGGCCGATCTGGGTGACACCGCCGACGACCGAGATAATGCTGCCATCTATGAAGCTGTCCGGTGCTTTCGGGAAGTAGTTAAGCGGGATGTCGAGTGTTTCCGGGATCAGGCGATCGCCGTGTACGGCTTCCTGCGCGGTGTCTGTCAGCCAGACTGTTGCCGGGTCGCCTGCGCGGCGCAGGGTGCCTTCACCCACCCAGATGCCCTGGTAGCCGATCACGCGTTCATCGTCTGGATCAATCAGTTCGTCACCGATGTGCACGACGCTAAAGCGTGTGCCAGCCGGGTCGCCCGCGGCGCCACGCACGTAGATTTCGTTGCCGGCTGCTGCGATCAGGTGGTCACCGCGCGTATCCAGCAAATACGGCAGCGCATCGGCTTCTTCCTTTTCGAGCACGACGCCGGTCCTCAGGAACGCAGAAATAGCCTCGTAGGGAATGCTGTTAATTGACTCATTGAGCGGTGTGACACGGGCCTGCGGCGACAAACGGTAGGTTGATGCGCGTACGTTGGTAATACGCGGCATGCCGTCGATGTACACAAGGCCGAGCACGTCACCCGGGTAAATCAGGTGCGGATTCTCGATATCCGGATTGACGTACCAGATTTCCGGCCAGTACCAGGGGTCTTGCAGGAACTTGGCGGAAATATCCCAAAGTGTGTCGCCCACTTGCACGACATACTCGTTAGGGTGACCATCCGCAAGTGGCACGGGCCGGCTGACCTGTTCCAGCTTGGGCTGGTAAGGCTCCGCGGCGGACGTACGGTTTGAATTCATTGAAGTCGAGCCGGACGGCGCCGGTGAACTTGCCACCACCGGTGCTGTCGGACGTGGTTCGTCGTCTTTCGAAAACGGATTCAGGGAGCATCCTGCCAGCGATGCGGCTACTGCCAGCGCTGTGATACGGATGGTCGTATTCAGTGTTTCATTCTGCAGGAACATGGTGTCTGGGGTGCTCCAAGTCGTCGTAGGAATAGTCGAACGAACCGATGCTATTTCGGCATTGCTATAATATGTCGCCCTGGGGTGACCGGGGCTGCCAAGTACGTCACATTTCCGGCCCTGAGGCCGCCTGTACAGGCCAGTTTTCTCGCGGCATTGTCTGACATCTTATTCAATAAAGTCAAACATTTAGCTGTGTCTTATAGGAAAGTACGCGAGAAACTTGCTCTTTAATTCTGGCGAACAGACACTATTCTGCTCGAACTGAAGTACCTTAAGCTGTAGCGATATTATGACAAAACTGACAATTTTAGAGTTTCCGAATCCCCGGCTCAGGAAAAAAGCCGTCCCTGTTCAGCATGTTGACGATGCACTGCGCCAGTTCATCGACGATATGTTCGAGACAATGTATGCCGCACCGGGAATCGGTCTTGCCGCCACCCAGGTTGATGTGCACAAGCGCCTGCTGGTGACTGACGTTTCGTCAGATCATTCGGAGCCGCATGTCCTGATCAATCCCGTCATTCTTGAAAAGGACGGGGTTGCCGTGACCGAAGAGGGCTGCCTGTCGGTGCCGGGTTACTATGAGGAGGTCGAGCGCGCTGAACACATCAGGGTTAGCTACCTGGACCGGGATGGCGCTGAGCAAACGATGGAGGCCCGGGGCTTGCTCGCAGTGTGCATCCAGCACGAGATCGACCACCTTGACGGCAAATTGTTTGTCGACTACCTGTCCGAGGCAAAGCGCAGTCGCATTCGCAAGCGGCTGGAAAAAGACCGGCGGCTGCAACCCGCGCCGGCCGCTCTCTAGATCGCTGTACGCGGTCGCATGCCCGGAACCTATTAAGCTGATCTCATGACCGCACCTCGAGTTGTCTTTGCCGGCACGCCGGCTTTTGCGCTTGCATCGCTGAAACGTCTTGTCGATGCCGGTGTCGTGCCCGTGGCTGTCTACACCCAACCGGACCGTCCTGCGGGTCGCGGCAAGCAGCTGACGCCCAGCCCCGTAAAGGTTTTTGCAGAGGCCTGCGGCATCGACGTATTCCAGCCACCAAGCCTGCGCGACCCGGAGTCGATTCGTGAACTGCGCGCACTGGAACCGGCACTGATGATCGTTGCGGCCTACGGCCTGTTACTGCCGCAGGAGGTCCTCGATATTCCGACACGCGGCTGCGTTAACGTGCATGCCTCGTTGTTGCCGCGCTGGCGCGGCGCGGCGCCCATACAAGCCGCCATACTGGCCGGTGACGAGCAAACGGGTATCAGCCTGATGTCGATGACAGCCGGCCTGGACTGCGGTCCCGTGTATGCAACGGCGACGCTGGCAATCGGGCCGCAGGATAACGCCGGTGAAGTCCACGACCGTCTCGCGGACCTGGGTGGCGATCTTCTTGTGGCGCAATTGCCGTCCTTGCTTGCCGGTGAGCTGGCGGCGGTGCCGCAAGACGATGCCGAGGCAAGCTATGCTGGCAAGATCAAGACGGGACATGCCCGGTTGGACTGGTCTGAGCCCGCTGAAATGCTCGCGCGCAAGGTACGCGCCTACAATCCTGTACCGGGTGCCTGGTTCGTGCACAACAACGAACGTATCAAGTGCTGGCAGGCAAGTGCCGTGGGCAGCGATGCGGAGGCGGCGCCGGGCCAGGTTTTGAACAGCGATCGCCTGATCATTGCCTGCGGCGAGGGCGCCTTGGCGCTTGAACAGTTGCAACGGCCGGGCAAGCGCAGCATTAGCGCGGAGCAATTCAAGACGCAGCTCGACTGGTCCGGCCAGACGCTGGCGACCCCGTCCGGCCCATGAGCAACAAGGCATCAGGCGCATCTGTGCGTGCGGCCGCGGCCGAAGCCATCGACGCGGTGGTTACGTCCGGGCGGTCGCTTGACGATGCATTACTCGCGGTCCAGGCTCGCCTGCCGGCCAGCGAACATGCCTTGCTCAGCGTGCTGTGTTTTGGTTGCCTGCGGTCCTGGTGGCATTTGCAGGGCTGGATTGCATCTTTGCTTGACCGGCCGATGAAAAAACAGGACAGCGTTATTAATGCGTTGCTTGCGGTTGGTCTATTGCAGCTAACCGATACGCGAATACCGGACCATGCGGCGGTGTCGGCTACGGTCGAGGCCGCTCGTCTGTTGCGGCGGCCGCGGCATGCGGGCCTGTTGAATGCGGTGCTGCGCAGGTTCATGCGCGAAGATTTGCAGGCCAGCGAGCCGCCTGGCGATGAGGCCCGCTACGACCATCCGGCCTGGATCATTGATCGCTTGCAGCAAGACTGGCCCGACGACTGGCGGTCGATCCTGATCGCCAACAACGAGCGCGCACCGATGTGGCTGCGCGTAAACCAGCAGCGCGTGACTACGCACGATTACGGCACACGCCTGGCCGCGGCCGACATTGCCGCCTCGCCAAAGCCCGGCTGGCCCGCAACACTCAGACTTGAGCAGCCGGTCCCGGTTGCAGCACTTCCCGGCTTCGCGGAGGGGGAGGTTTCGGTGCAGGATGCTGCAGCACAAATCGCTGCTCCCTGGCTGCTGGCGGGCATCGATGGCCGGATTCTGGACGCCTGTGCGGCGCCGGGCGGCAAGAGCGCACACCTCAAAGAACTTGGTGGCAGCGCCATTGACCTGACCTGTATCGACAAGGATCCGGAGCGAACAGACAGTATTCGCCAGAACCTGGCGCGACTGGGGCTCGATGCAACCATCAGCACGGCTGACGCATCCACTACCAGTGAGTGGTTTGATGACAAGCAGTACAACGGCATCCTGCTGGATGCGCCCTGTTCGGCCAGCGGTGTCATCCGCCGCCATCCCGACATCAAACATCTGCGCCGCTCGTCCGACATCGAGGCGCTCGCATCATTGCAGCGTGCGCTACTCGATGCGCTTTGGCCGTTGCTGGCACCCGGCGGGCGCTTGCTGTACGTAACCTGTTCTGTCTTTGCGTGTGAGAACGACGCGGTCGTCGCCGCGTTCCTCGACGCGACCGATGACGCTATGGAAAAGCATATGTTGCAAAATAACAACATCCGCGATGTAATGCGGCAGAAGGCGAGTGGATACCAGGTTCTGCCCGGCACCGAGGGGCTGGACGGCTTCTACTTCGCCTGCCTCGAAAAGGTCGCTTGAGCCATGTGGTCCGTAATAACCCGCTATCCATTTACACGATTTCGCGCATTCGTTGCGGGTGTCTGCGTGTGCCTGCTGGCCGTCAACGTTGTCGCCCAGAACGAGATCGAGCGGCAGGGCTATTTCGAGGTTCGCTCCGCGTCAACGCTCATGCGCGACGGTGTGCACCACCTGGATGCGCGCCTGCAGCTCGTATTGTCGAGCGACGCATTGAACGCACTCGACAGCGGAGTGCCGCTGACGATAGAGCTCGATGCGCAGCTACTGCGCGTACGCCGGATGTACCTGGACGCGCAGGACGCCGAGCTGACTTTTAGATTCGAGCTTGAGTACCGACCGCTGAGCCAGCGCTACATTGTGCGCAACCTCAACAGTGGTGAGCAGTCGAGCTTCGCAACCTTGTATTCGGCACTGAATAATCTCGGACGCATTACGAACCTGCCCCTGGTGGACGATGCGGCGCTCGAGTCTGATCGGCCTTACCGGGTGCGCATCCGGGCAAAGCTGCAAACGCGGCAGTACCCGGCCCCATTACGGTTGATTTTCTTCTGGCGCAGCCAGTGGCACCTCGAGAGCGAATGGTTTGAATGGATGCTAGAACGGTAAAACGAGGCGTTATTACGCTGTTCGCGCTGATCGGGGTCGGTCTGGCGCTCGTTGCACTGTTCCTGCTGAGCCGCACAGCGCAAAACTCCGACGATTTCGATCGCCTGCACATAGCGATCCTGTCAATCAACGTTGTTGGCGTCATCGTCCTGTTCATCCTGATGGTTGGCAACCTGGCGCGCCTGCTGCGGGAGTACCGGACCAATGTGCCGGGCGCGCGTCTGAAAGCCCGCATCGTGACCATGTTCGTCGGCCTGGCCGTTCTGCCCTTGCTGGTTCTTTTTTACTTTTCCTACCAGTTTATTAACCGCGGCATCGACACCTGGTTTGATGTCGAAGTTGAAGACGGTCTTGAGAACGCGCTGCGTCTCAGTGCGGCGGTGCTGGACATCCAGAAGCGCGAACATCTTTTTGCAACGCAGCGGGTCGCGAAGAGACTCGCCGAAGTCAGTGAGCGGCAACTGGTTCTCGAACTCAGCATGTTGCGGCGTGAAAGCGGCGCGCGCGAGATGACACTCTACGGCGCCAACGCGCGGGTGCTTGCGACGAGTTCGGACAGCGCGTCCGCGCGCCTGCCAGAGCCGCTGACGGAGGAGGTTGTTCTGCAGGCGCAGCAGAACCGGCCGTTTGTGAGCCTCGATCCGCTGGAGAATGGCAGCTACGAAATTCGTACCGCCACCCTGTTTACAATGCGCGGACGCGCGGAACCCGTGGGCATTATTCAGGCGCACTTTCCGGTCAATGAGCGCCTGGGCACGATGACCAACAGCGTTGAAACATCGCTGCGCGAATACCAGCAGCTCGTGTTTTTGCGCGAACCGCTCAAGAGCACATTGACGTTAACGCTCACCGTGGTGCTGATGCTGAGTCTGCTCACGGCGATCTACGCGGCGTTTGTCCTGTCGCGGCGTCTCGTCGCCCCGATCCAGGATCTTGTCGCCGGCACCCGCGCGGTCGCCAAGGGCGATTTCGATACGCGCTTGCCAACGCCCTCGCGCGACGAAATCGGCTTTCTTATCAGTTCATTCAATGACATGACGCAACGGCTTGCGACAGCGCGCCGCGAGGCAAGCCTCAGCCAGGCACTCGTGGAGGCGGAACGCGAAAACCTTGAGGTCATCCTTGCGCGCCTGTCGACAGGCGTAGTTGCGCTTGATCATGACCTCAGTATTCGCACGGCCAACGAGGCCTCCGGCGCCATCCTGAACGTCGACCTGGGCCGCCGGATTGGAGAGAACCTTGTCGATGTCGCAAAGAATGAGCCGCTGCTGGACCAGTTAGTAGACGTCGCAAAGGTGCACCTCGATGCAGGGGAAACCGACTGGCGTGAACAAATCGTGCTGCGCGGTGAAGTCGGGCGCCGGGTTCTGACCTGTGCCTGTACCACACTGCCCACCGACGAGAATACGCCGCCGGGTTTCGTCATCGTATTCGATGACATTACCGCGCTCTTGCAGGCACAGCGTGACGCTGCCTGGGGTGAGGTAGCGCGCCGGCTTGCGCATGAGATCAAGAATCCACTGACGCCTATCCAGTTGTCTGCAGAAAGAATGCGGCGCAAGTACCTCGGCACCATGAGTGCCGATGAGGCGCAAATTCTTGATCGGGCGACGCACACAATCGTGCAGCAGGTGGAGGCGATGAAGGAAATGGTTAACGCCTTCAGCGACTATGCACGCGCGCCGGATATCGACATTGGTCGCTTCGATCTCGACAAGCTGGTGCACGAGGTGGTCGATCTGTACCGCGCGCAGGAAAGCGGTGTCGAAATTGCCGTGACTTCGGATCCGACCATGCCGCTGATCGACGCCGATATCGGCCGGATCCGGCAGATTCTGCACAACCTGATTCGCAATGCGATAGAGGCGCTGGAAAACACGCCGGACGGTCGCATCGATGTGCAGGTTTGTGCCGCTGAAGTTGACGGTATCAAGGTCGTGCAGATTCGGGTTGAGGACAACGGGCCAGGGTTCCAGACCGGCTCGGTCAGCCAGGTTTTTGATCCGTACGTGACAACCAAGCCAAAAGGAACGGGTCTCGGGCTTGCCATTGTGAAGAAGCTGGTTGAAGAGCACGTTGGGACCATACGTGCCGAGAATCGCAAGAACGGCGGTGCTTTGATCAGTATTCGCTTACCGCAGACTGAGGCGGAGCGTGAAGCGCTCATCGCAAGAGGTCTTGGCAGTCGCAAAGAACAACGGAGGGAGAGAGCGTGACAACATCACAGGTACTTGTCGTGGATGACGAAGACGACATCCGGGCATTAATTTCCGACATTCTTGGCGACGAAGGCTACAGCGTAACCGTAGCGGCAAATGCCAGTGAAGCGCGGGCCGCGCGGGCGCAGCGCAAGTTTGACTTGATCCTGCTGGATATCTGGATGCCGGATACCGATGGCATCACCCTGTTGCGGGAGTGGTCGGATGCCAATGACCTGATCTGCCCGGTCGTGGTGATGTCGGGGCACGGCACGGTCGACACCGCTGTTGAGGCAACGCGTCTCGGCGCGTACGACTTTGTCGAAAAACCCTTATCGCTCGCCAAGCTGCTGCGCACCGTGGAAGGCGCCATCGAATCGGCTGGCAAACAGGCGACGCGTGCTCGCAGCATGCTGCCTGCACTGCTCACGCCAGTCGGTCGCAGCGAGAAAATGCAGCTGCTGCGGGAAAAGGTGCAGCAATATGCGCGGCATGACGCCAGCGTATTGCTGAGCGGCGAACCCGGCACCGGTCGCGGCGCGTTTGCTCGCTACATGCATGCACTGAGCGGCCGTGCCGACGAACCGTTGATCAGCGTAACAGCGGCTTCCCTGACCGAAGGCAATGTCGAAGAGCAGCTACTGGGCAGCGAGAAAGACGGCGACGTCAATGCGGGTGTATTTGAGCGCGCCAGCGGTGGCACGCTAATCATCGACGAACTCTCGGATCTCAACGAAACGGGCCAGAAACTGTTGCTCGGCGCGATTGAAGATGGCCGCTTCATTCGTATCGGCGGTACAGAGCCTGTGCCACTGTCGGCACGCATCGTGGCGACGGTAACGGCCGACTACGAGAACCGTGTAGAGAGCGGCAGTCTTCGCCGCGACCTTATCGCGCACCTGCAGGTGCTTAGCGTGAAGGTGCCGCCCTTGCGTGAGTATGCCGAAGACGTACCGGAACTGCTTAGCTACTATGTCGACAAACTGGTGGACTCGGAAGGTCTCGAATTTCGCCGTTTCTCCGTAGCCGCACAGAACAGACTGCGCAATTACCCGTGGCCCGACAATGTGCGCGAACTAAAGAACA
>JAUHZT010000131.1 GCA_030425905.1 Gammaproteobacteria bacterium | reverse complement strand
TGAACTGGAGGCGCTGACCGCCGCCGACGGGGACGATAACCTGGGGGCCCACCTTGTATTGCTGGGTGACCAGGCACTGCTCAAACTACTGACAGATGCCGACTGCTCGCGTATTGCGCAACGTACGCGGCTGCGCTTCCCGGTCGCTGCAATGCAGCCCGAAGAGCTTCGCGGCTACCTGAGACACTCGTTCCGCGCAGCGGGTGCGCCGATCGAGAATATACTCGCCGACGATGCCTGCGACATGCTGTACGAACTGTCAGCCGGCGTGCCTAAATCCTGCAATAACTTTATCGAAGGACTTCTTGAAGCCGCAGCAGAGCGAAAGCTGAAGCCCGTTACGCGAGCTTTTGTGCGCGAGGTGGCAGTTGAACAATACGGATTTGACCTCGCTGAAGAGCCTGTCGAATCCAACACGATTACGGCTGAAACACTCGCGCTCACTGACGAGGCGATTGCGGACATCGAACGCGATATCTCGGCAACACAACCCAGCAAGATTCTGCCGCTGCCATCGAGCAATGGGAGTCTGCCGGATATTGATGAATTGACTGCGGCTGTCGCGGCCTCGGCACTACCTGAAGCCGCCGAGGAAGCCGGCACCGAAACGGATATCCCGACCCTTTTCAGCTCGACGCGCATGACATCGCCGGCGGCTGCAACCCCTGCCGTTGCCGACTCGGAAGGTAGCGCCGAATCTGCGCCAGAGCCCGTCGCACCGCCCGCCCCTGAACCGGTCGCAGAACCTGCACCGCAAGTGACTCAGGATGCGGTTGCCACCGCTGATCATCAGGCGGCTGAAGAACCAGTAGCAGCACCCGTCGAACCGCTGCTGCAGAGTGAACCGGAACATGTGCCGTCGCTCGAAACGGCTGCCTCGACCCAAGCAGACCCCATGGAGCCATCGCAAGCCGCGACGCTGACGGCAACAGACGGGCCAACGGAAACACAAGCGGAGCCCTCGAGCGAAGCAGAACTTGCTATCGAGCTCGAACCCACCGGCGAGGTGTTGGACGAGCCATTGGAACCTGCGCAGGAGACCCAGCAGGCAGACGCTACAGCGCCTGAGTGGGAACGCGACCCTACACTCGCCGAACTGCGCCCTGATATGGAAGCGCTCGAACAGGCAATGGCGGAGTCCTACGAGAGTGAGGCGCAAGCGCCGCCACCGGTTGTAGAACCCGACCCGGTCATCGAGTTGAAAGACCCGACCATGATCGACATGCCTGAAATCACCCTGGACGTGGCTATTCAACAGAAGATTGAAGAAGCGACTGAAGCGTTGCAAAAGCATGATGCGACGATTGCCGAAGAAGAAATCGAAGACGCGCCCAAGCCGCTCAACAGCGCAAAACCCGAGGCGCTAAACAAGGACATCATGGATGGCATCTCGAATGCCCGCTCGCTCGAAGACGTCGACGACAAGATGGCGGAGACATTGTTTGGAGCGGAATTCGCAGAACTGGCTGCCGAAGCTGTAGCGAACCGGCCAACGGCCAGTGCCCCTGACAGCGAGCTGTCGCTGGAAGAGCCGGTGCTCCTGGAACCGGAACTGGAACTGCTTGAGTCCGAGCCACAAACGGTTGCCGCCACCAATGATGCTTCGGCCAGTAAGCCTGAAGTCGAAACGGACATGGAACGTGAATTCCGCGAAGTTTACGGCGACGACGCACTCGAAGTATCCCTGCAATCGGATGCGCCCCCGCGCGGCCTCGACTTGTCCGCCTCGCAACGACTGGCAACCGTGCGCGCACTAAACGCGAACAAGGGCGCAGCAGCGTCGAGCTCAGCACACAAGAACGCGGCTGGTACGCAACAGCCAGTACCCCCTCCCCAGCCGATCGAAGAGCAGATCAGCACGTCCATTACGGCAAATGACGATGACGACGATGAGCACGAGGAACGAAAGACCGGCTTTTTCAGTCGCTTCAAACGCTCCTGAGCGCTTGGTTTTCACGCTGGAATCGTTCGAGCATTAGAGCAATCTCCTGGCTGGTATAGTGGCACCTGCCAATTCGCTTTATAGGTAAGCGCAGTGATAAAACGGCAGTCCGGACTCGAGACCTGGAGCGACATCAATAATTTCGGCAGCAGCCCGAAGAAAATCGAAGGCGCGCTGCCAATAATCCTTTCGCTCGGTGGTGCGCTCGGCGTTGCCCCGTTTGCTATTTTGCGTTTCGTCAACGGCGAATACCTGGTGGCCGTGCTCGACCTGATCATGATCACGGGCATGCTGCTGCTCGGCTTCTTTGTCTACCGCACCCGCAAAGTCCGTCTAGCCAGTATCGCCCTGTCAATCTTCTGTGTTATCGGTGTGCTCGCATCTGTGTATGTCAGCGGGCCACGACAGATTCTATGGGCCTATCCCGGCGTCATGGTGATCTTCTACCTGCTGCGCCCTGTTGAGGCCGTTGCACTTATATTGGCGATGATCTCCGGCTTGCTGCCTGCGCTATTGGTCAACGGCTCCAGCTTCCATACAACGTCTGTCATTATTACGTTGCTGGTGATGGGCGCTTTTGCCTATGCCTTTTCGGCAGTCGCCAACCAGCAACGTGCCATGTTGATGCAGCTCGCGACCAAGGACCCGCTGACCGGGGCCGGCAATCGCCGGGCGCTCGACAGTAAGCTCGACGAACTGATTGCCGCTTTTGCGCGCCTGTCGGCGCCGTCATCGCTGATCATTCTCGACCTCGATCATTTCAAGGCCGTCAACGATAACCACGGGCATGCCAAGGGCGATGAGATACTGCGGCGCATCACCGAAATTGTGAACTTGAGAATCCGCGTTACCGACAGCCTGTACCGCATCGGCGGTGAAGAATTTGTCGTAGTCGTTGAGCACCTGGGCATCGAGAAAGCATCCCATCTCGCGGAACAGTTGCGCACGCTGGTTGAAGCCAATGAACTCGTGCCCGACCATTCGGTCACGATTTCCCTCGGTGTCGCCGAAATCCAGCAGAATGAAACCGGTAGCGAATGGTTGTGCCGCGCAGACAAAGCCTTGTACAAGGCAAAACGCATGGGACGCAACGTAACCGCGATTGCCGAGTAACTTACTGTTGCTGCAGAGTCTCGTCGATATAGCGTTCTACGACAGATTCCAGCATCGCCATGGGCAAAGCACCGTTACGCAATAACAAATCGTGAAAGCTGCGCAGGTCGAAACGTTCGCCAAGCAGTCGCTCCGACTTCTCGCGTAATTCCCAGATCTTAAGCTCGCCGAGTTTGTAGGCCAGTGCCTGGCCGGGCCAGGAAATGTAACGGTCTATCTCCGCGCGGATATTGCCTTCTGACAACGACGTGTTGTCCGACATGAAATCGATAGCCTGTTGCCTGCTCCAGCCTTTGGCATGGATGCCGGTATCTATCACAAGACGGCAAGCGCGCCACATCTCATAGCTCAATCGCCCGAAGTGTTCGTAAGGCGTTTGATAAATGCCCATTTCCACGCCCAGCTTCTCGGTATAGAGGGCCCAGCCTTCGCCAAACGCGCTGAAATAGAGGTTCTTGCGAAACTCGGGCACATCACGCATCTCAAGTCCGATTGCATTTTGATGGTGATGACCCGGCACACCTTCGTGCAGAATCAGCGCGGGCAGCTCGTACAGCGGCCGTTGATCCAGTGCATAGGTATTGATCCAGAGCGCCCCACCGTGATCGCTATTCAACGGCGCGCCGTAGTAGGCGCCGGTCGTGTAGTTGGGCGCGATCTCATCCGGCACCGGAACGATCCCGTAGGGCTGCCTCGGCAACAGGCCGAAATAACCCGGCATCCGGTAGTCGATACGCTTCGCCGTACTGGCCGCCACCTGCAGCAGTTCCTCCGCCGTCTTCGCGTAAAATTGCGGATCGGTACGCAGGAATTCTGCGAACTGCCTGAAGTCCCCGTCGAAGTTCAGTTCGGCAATAATCCGGTCCATTTCGCCGCGAATTCTTCGCACCTCTTGCAGACCGATCTGATGGATCTGTTCCGACGTCTTGTCCACCAGCGTTGTGTAACGCCTGATCTGAAACTGGTAGTAATCTTCACCGCCTGCCAGTTGCTCGGCTCCGAGCGTCGAAGATGCCTCGTATTCGGTATCGAGAAATTTTGCCAGCCGCGCGAATGCGGGCATTACGTGGCCCGCGATCACTTCACGCGCTTCAGCCCGCAGGCGCTGTTGCGCAGCCTCGTCCACTCTTGAACTCATTTCACGAAACGGTTCATAGAAGCTGCTGTCTTCCGGTGCATCTTTCACTTGCGCGCGAATGGTCGGCAACACACCATCAATGACGATTCTCGGCAACACGAAATTTTGATTCGAACCCGCCTGCATGTTCGCCATGTTCTCAGCGAAGTAACGCGGGATATCGCGCATACGCTTGATGTAGCTCTCGTAGTCTGAGGCACTCTCCATTCGCAGGCCGTCACTGGCGTGCAATGCGCCCATGTAAAAGCCGGAGAACGTATTGAACGGGATTCGATCGAGACGCAACTCAATGGCGTCGATGGCATCGTCAAGAACCCACTCGAACAACTCGGCATTCACTCGTCCATTCGCACTGAGTGATGAGGGTCTGATGTCCTGCACACGACCGCGATAGCGTTCGAGTATTTGCTGGCGACGTTTAACATCTGCCGGCGTGACAGCGGGCAGGCGGTCGTTGCCAATCTTCAAACCGGCACCCGAGGCCGCAATTGGATCCTCCTGCAGGCTGAAGTCCCAGTACTCGCTCATGATGGCATCGAGACGCGCATCGCCCGGGTTTGCAACCGCATCCGAACCAGCCGTGCCAACCTGCCCTTGCGCGACGCCCATGCAAAGGAAAACGGCGCTAATCAGCGCCGTTTTCATTGCTTTCAGGTGCGCAGCGCGCATCAGTCCTGCACTTCCTCAAGTGCCTTCTTGCGCGCGGCCTCAAACTCGTCACCCGGATTCCAGGAAGGCATCTCGTCTGCGTTCGCAATTGCGAGGCCCGTCCAGTAACCGAGCAACGCATCCGAGACCATGCCCTCGAAATTCCAGCTGTCATTGTATTCATCGGTCGGCTGGTGATAGTTCACATCGGTGTAGTGATCTACCTGTTCCTTGCCCCATTCCGGTGGGCGATCAACAAAACTGGTGCCGGTATCGAGATACATCGCGGGCACGCCGATCTTGGCAAAACTGAACTGGTCGGAACGGTAGAAGTAACCGCGATCCGCAAACTGGTCAGGCTTCACGACCCGGCCCTGCTCTTTCGCAATCATCGTTACGATTTCGTCAATATTTGACTTGCCCAGACCAACGAAAGTTACGTCGTGAGTGTGACCCCAGATATTGCCCCCATCGTAGTTGAGATTTGCGGCAATCTTGCCCGGCTGAAATGTCGGATTCGCGGCGTACCACTTGGAACCGAGCAGCCCCTGCTCTTCAGCCCCCACCAGTGCAACAAGAATCGACCTGCGCGGTGGCTCAGGCAAAGCCTGGATGGCTTTCACCATTGCCAGCACCTGGGCCACACCGGATGCGTTGTCCATCGCGCCGTTATAAATGGCGTCACCATCCTCATTTGGCGTGCCAATGCCAAGGTGGTCGTGATGCGCGGTGTAGATAACGACTTCGTCTTTAAGCTCAGGGTCGCTGCCTTCGATCAGGCCAAGCACATTGGCCGATTCCACCCGGTTGATGTTCACATCCATTTCAATGGAGGTCGTAATACCGAGCGGCACCGGTTCAAAGTCGCGGTTATAAGCCGCCTCACGCAACTCGTCGAGATCGAGACCTGCCATATCGATAAGTTCGCGCGCACTGTCTTCCGTGACCCACGCGGCTATCTGGTTACGTGGCTCATCGCCTGCAGGCAACTCGAATTGTTCACCGGTCCACGAGGTCTGCACCACCTGGAACGGATAACCGGCCGAAGGTTGCGTGTGAATAATGATTGCGCCAACAGCACCCTGCCGCGCCGCGCTCAGGTATTTGTAATCCCAGCGGCCATACCAGAGCCGTGTCTCACCGCCGAACAATTCCGGATCCCAGTCCGGGTCGTTGTTCATCATGACCAGTATCTTGCCTTCGAGGTCCGCGCCCTTGTAGTCATCCCAGTCGTATTCAGGCGCCTGAATGCCGTAGCCAACGAATACGAGTTCCGCATCCTTGACCACCGCACGCTCAGCCTGCACCCCACTACCTACGATGAACTGGTCCCACTGCTTGAGTGTCAGCTCCTTGCCATGACCGGAGAATGTCCATGCATCTGGCTGGGTAGCATTTACGCCGACAAGATCAAACTTCTGTTCCCAACTACCATCCGCGGCGCCGGGTTTCAGCCCGAGTTCCTCCATGCGCCTGGCAAGGTACTTACGCGTTTTTACATCGCCTCGGCTACCGGGCCCGCGACCTTCGTAACTGTCATCAGAAATTTCAACGATAATATCGCGCATGAAATCGCCGGTGATTTCCTGGGCAGCCTTTTCCGCCGCTGTATTCCCGGCAGGTGCGTCGACCGCCGAAGTTGTCATTTCTGGCGTGCTGTCAGCGACAGCGGCTGGTTCGTCCTTGCCGCATGCGCCCAGTACAAGGGCAAATGAGGCTATCAATAAAGCGCGTTTCTGGTACACGTTGGATACTCCTGGTGTAAATGTCTGGAACGCTCTATCCGGTCGTTGCTGTCCTGCAGCAGGCCAAGCACCAAATGTTCCAGCAAGGTACAGTCTGACCTGGACTCTACGACCAGCGTTCACAAATTCTTTCGGGCCCGCGCATTACGGCCGCGCGATCCGATAGTCAAGACACGCAGCCTAGTACCATGCGCGGGAATTTGCCAGCCCACAGCCCGGTACGCCGGCGCTACAAAGCAGCGACAATTTCGGAGCAAGTGCTATGAATGCAGCGGCAATCGTATGGTTTCGCAACAATCTGCGAACCAGTGACAATCAGGCCCTTACAGAAGCTTGCGAGTCGGGGCTGCCGATTTTGCCCGTATATATCGCTGATGACTCACTGGGGGGCGCGTCACGCTGGTGGTTGCACCATAGCCTGCAAGCGCAGCAGAGCAGCCTCGCTGAACTTGGTTGCCCATTACTGATTCTGCGCGGCACACCGGCCGTGGTGCTGCCGGAGCTGGCTTCCAGCAGCGGGGCGACACGCGTTTTTTTCCCCCATGCCTATTCGCCTGCGGCTGTGGCCGAAGAGCAGGCGCTCGACGAGGCGCTGGATGCCGCTGTCGAATTGCACGGCTTCCACGACTATTACCTGTACGAACCCGGGCGCTTGCTCTCCAAGACCGGCACCCCATACAAGGTATTTACACCTTTCTGGAAAGCGGCCGTTGCCCAGGGAGAGCCCGCCAGGCCCGTCGCGGCGCCCAAACAGGTGCGCCCGGTTGCACCGGCCCTGATAGCGAAGCTGCAGGACAGCTTTCCCGCGCGGAGCATAGACGACCTCGACCTGCTGCCAACGCTGCCCGACTGGGCCTCGGGCCTGCGCGAGGCCTGGCAACCGGGTGAATCAGGCGCACACGCTCGGCTTGACGGATTGGCAGACTATATCGGCCAGTATGCAGAGAATCGCGACCGCCCTGACCGCGATGGTACGTCGCGCTTGTCACCGCACCTGCATTTCGGTGAACTCAGCCCGCGGCAGGTCTGGCATGCCATGCACGATGCTTCCATGGCAGCCGGAAGGCATGAGGGCGCCAATGCTTTTCTGCGGCAACTTTGGTGGCGCGACTTCAGTGGCCACCTGCTGTGGCACTTCCCCGACCTGCCATCAAAACCGCTGCGACCCGGCTATGAGAAGTTCCCCTGGGCGGAAGACCAGGACTACCTGCAGGCCTGGCAACAGGGCCAGACAGGCTACCCGCTGGTCGATGCGGGCATGCGCCAGCTATGGGCCACCGGCTGGATGCACAATCGGGTGCGGATGGTGGTCGCATCCTTCCTGGTGAAGAATCTGCTGATTCCCTGGCAACACGGCGCCGACTGGTTTCTCGACACGCTGGTCGACGCCGATCTCGCCAATAACTCGGCAAGCTGGCAGTGGGTTGCCGGCTGCGGCACTGACGCCGCGCCCTACTTCCGTGTCTACAACCCGGTCTTGCAGAGCCGCAAGTTTGACCCCCAGGCGAGGTACATCCGCAAATGGATTCCTGAAATTGCGGCACTACCGGACGACATCATCCACGAGCCATGGCGCGCTGACGGCCTGACCCAGCAAACGCATGAAGTAATTATCGGCAAGGACTACCGGTTCCCGATTGTGGATCTTGCTGAATCCCGCGATCGTGCCCTGGCAGCCTATCAGGAGCTGCGGAGTTTGCTACAATCGCCCGCGGCCAGCCCCGGTAGCTCAGCAGGATAGAGCACCAGATTCCTAATCTGGGGGTCCCATGTTCGAATCATGGTCGGGGCGCCATTAGCAAATGACGGTCCGCAGGGCCGTGATTTGCTAATGGTGGTTCGATCTGCTGATGAGAACATCGTTCGACAAAACGCGAATGCGTTTTGGACGTCGTCGCCCGCGACGACGGGGCAACGCCCCGAAGATCGGCCACAGCCGATCTGAGTCAATCATGGTCGGGGCGCCATTAGCAAATGACGGTCCGCAGGGCCGTTATTTGCTAATGGTGGTTCAATCTACTGATGAGAACATCGTTCGACAAAACGCGAATGCGTTTTGGACGTCGTCGCCCGCGGCGACGGGGCAACGCCCCGAAGATCGGCCACAGCCGATCTGAGTCAATCATGGTCGGGGCGCCCTACTTAAATCTCATCACAGCAACCGGAACGCTATGCAATGAATTTTACGATCCGCAACGCAACGCCGGCCGATGCCTCGATCATTGCCCGTTACAACTCACAGATTGCCGAAGAGACTGAAGACGGGCCTCTCGACCCCGCGATCATCGGACCCGGCGTTGAGAAAATTCTCGCCAACAGCGAACTCGGTCGCTACTGGGTCGCCGAGGCCGATGGGCAGGTTATCGGCCAGATAATGGTGACCTTCGAATGGAGTGACTGGCGCGACGGCATGATGTGGTGGATTCAAAGCGTTTACGTCGCTGCCAGCCACCGACGCACAGGGGTTTTCTCGGCGCTCTAT
>JAUHZT010000130.1 GCA_030425905.1 Gammaproteobacteria bacterium | reverse complement strand
GTGCCCACGCTATCCGTCACCGTACTGCCGCTTACAATCACAGACGGAAACTGGCTGACACCGTCATTGCCGAAGACCGGTGCCGGCTGACCGTTGAAAGCATTCACGATGGCGATACTGGCGCCATCAATCGCTGCGCCGGTCAGGGATTCGAACACACGCTGCACCGGATCAAGCGCTGCGCTTTGCTGTGCGCTATCACTGGCGTCAAGCGGGTCTGTATACGAAACCTGGATCGTCGACTTGGGTGCCCCCTGCAGCACACAGTCTGCAGCCGTGGCAATGCCGCCAGCGGTCGGCAGATAACCTGAAAATATTCCAGTGTTTGGACCCGTTTCACTCAGACGAATCGTCTCGCTATCGCCAGTGTCAGCACTGCTCAGGGTGACGAGTGCGTAGTCGATAAGCTGATAGTCGGTATTCTGGTCCGGATCGACAAGCCGTACAAAAACTGGCTCGCCGAGATTAAAACTTGATGCAGCGTTGATGTCTTGCACGGAGGTCGGGTCAATGACTGCCCCTCCGACCAGCATCGGGTCTGCAAGCGCAACAAGAGCACCGCCCTGCACGCAGGACGACGGCCCCGCCGTTTCCTGCCAGGTTCCGGCGGCACCCGTTGCAACCCTTGTAAAATTAATGCTCGCAGAACTGCGCAGAACAGCCGTAGTAACTTCAACCGTATTACTCGTCACTACGACGGTCTGATTAGCAACACTCTGGTACTCAACGCTGGCCTGGTTGCTGACTACTGCGCCGGGTGGCGCAGCAACAGCCGTTCCGTAGTACAGCAACACAAATATCAGCGTCGCGGCAACACGTTTCAAGGGCGCAGTGAATACATCGCAAACGCAGTCCGGGGGGGATTTTCGTCCCCCCCGGTTGCCTGCGTGAGCACGGTGAAGTCGCCCGGAGCCCTGTGGCCCCAGGCGACTTCGCACCGCTGTTACGCGTTCAAGCACCGTGATGTGTCGCCGGATCAAACTTAGGTTGTTGGAACTTCAACAACAAAGCTGATCGTCGTGCTTGCGCCCAGACCAACGCTGATCGGAGAACCCGCAGGACCCTGGATCGTTAGCTGACTGCCATCAAGAGCACAGCCGTCTGCGTTTGCATCGGCTGCATCGGCTACACAGAATGACGCACCGCCATCGAACGATATGTTCGCAGCGCCGCCATTGTAGGCGTCCGCAACGAAGGTCACATCAGTATCGATGTCGTCAGTGACAACGAGGTCCGTCGCATCAACTGCACCACCCGTATTGTCGAGCGTAATCGTGTACTCGATACGCGCGCCAGGTACTGCAAGACCGCTGCCAAACGGATCTGAAATCACTGCCTGCGCCTTGGTAACCAGCAGATCAGCAGACACCGTTTCGAAACCATCCGACGCTGATTCGATGCCATCATTACCGGCATCAGCAAAAACATTGTCGATGACCGCCGGATCCCATACGCCGCTGGCGACAAGGTCGACACCCGTGGTCGGGTCCGCTGCCGTCACGTCAAGGCGAATATTGGCTATGTCACCATTGCCGAAAGCAGCCGGCGTATCCGCAAATACACGTACACGAATTGACTGGTCTTCATCCAGATCGTCGATCACGGTTGGTCCACCGAGTACAGGATCAGGACCGTCACCGGCACCCGGGGTTATGTCCGCTGCGGCGCTGACCGAAATCGTGACGTTGCTCATATCAATGTCAGAGTCAGTCGTACCGGCACCGCGCACGTCGCCGTCGGCGGATGACAGTTGCAGATTGGCCAGGTTGAAGTCCAGCAAACCATTACTGAGGTTGGTTACCAGGAATTCGATGAACACCCCGTTCTGACCCGGTGTAACCGTCGTCAAAGCACCACCTACCTGGTCTACCGAAAACAGAACCCGGCGATCGACCAGAAACTCTGTGGTATTTGAGCTGAGTGTTGCCTGCGGCGTGCTGTTAACCGAGTAGTCAACGGTTGCCGTGTTTTCCACGCTGACACCAGGGTCGGTGCCGGCTGCCAATGCCTGCTGCGTGAACAGCGTGGCTATGGCAATTGCGCCCAACCTGGCTGGCAGGTTGAACCTTGTTTGCATGATCTTCATCACGGTACTCCTTTGCTGCGAAAAAAAACTCATGGGTTTTCAACTACTCAAGAACGGCGGCAAATTGCGCTTGCCCTTCGCTGCCGACTGCGAGTTCGGACTGCATGACCCAACGGACATGCGTGTAATCGATGGTTGTTGCGGGACGTTCAATTCCGTTGTCCACAACACGTAGTTGCTCGGCGCGTGCAAACGACTGACCACCGTCAACAGAAAATTCCACTTCGAGATCTGCACCGGCGGCGGAACCAGCGACATAGGTCAGGGTCTGTGCAATCGGGTTGGTGATAACAACGTTTTCAGCCGGTTCCTGCCCGACATTCCTGAACTTGATCGTGTACACGACCCGTTCACCCGGCACGACAGACTCGGCTGCAACCAGTCTTGTCTCCTGGCTGCCATCGTCGGTCTCGACGGTGATCTCTTTCTGCACGGTAGTTACCACTTCCAGGTGGTCACGCTCCTGTGCGCTCGTGGTGCCGCTGGCCAACGCCAGGGCGCCGAACATCAGGGCACTGATTACAAATTTGAATTCGCTCATGGTTAATCCTCTTGTTGATCGCTCGGAGAAAAATTTGCTTGCAAAGCGCATCGCTAATCGATGCTGACCTGAAACTCGATTGTCTGAACGCCGTCGGCCAGCGTCAGGTCACCCAGCCGCATTACAATGCTCGGCACAGCCGTGGTGTCGTATTCGCCCGCGTCCGCATCGGCAAGGTCTGACAAGGCGCCACCATTGAGCGAAATACTGTCTGCCAGGTAACTGGAGTAGGTTGGAATTTCGTCGCGAAAGGTGGCGCCGGTCGCCGTGCCTGAACCGACAACTTCAATGGTGATCGTGTAAGTAATTGTTGCGCCGGGTACCGGCTCGGTGCCGCCAAACGGATCGCTGATGATCTGGGTCTTGACGACATTGAGCTGTATGTCGGAAACGATGTACTCGCCGACAGCCAGTGCCTGACCGGTGCTCGAACCGTTAACGGCATCGACACCGCCTTCACCGGAACCTGCGTACACAGTGCCCGCGGCTCCTACGCCGGTTAGCGAGCTGACAGTGAGTTGTGTGCGGCCAATTTCGCCGTTAGCGGCGCTTACAGGAATGCTGTTTACGAGGAAGATATCGACACTCGCATCAGCAGCCAGTACCGGGTCGTTGACGCCTGCTGTGTAAGGTTGATCCGCCGCTGTCAGGTCGCCGCTGGCATCGCTATCAAAATAGATTGCGGGGACCGCCGCAACGGGATCGAAATCATCACCGCCGACGGTATTGTCGATTGCCAGCCCGTAGCTTTCGGTGCCGTTGCCAGTGTTGGTGATTGTGAACAGCAGCGCCCGGTCTGCGTCGCCAGCGGCCGCAAGCAGTTGCGGACTCTGCAAACTGGCAACCACGTCTATGCGCTCGGCGACCCGCAGGCTGGTGACATTGGATGAGCGCGTAAGTGGTGTGCCGGCGAGTTCAAAGTTCACGACCGCCTGGTTTTCTATCACCGTGCCTGCCGGGGTTCCGGCGGCCCCGGCAATTAACGGGAGCAAGCTGGCGATTATCCCAGCTATGACACGCGGCGCTTTGTAAGCTCTGGTTGTCAGGTGCATCCGTTCGGTTCCATCTCAGTCGACTTACGCGATGCCACTACACCGCCTGCCCGCTTTACGGGCGTGGCGAAACTGTGTTCGATTCGGGCCTGAGACGCACGGAATACGCCAGATTTGTCATAAAATTGTGAGCGTTGTCACAGTCCGGCCGTGAAGCCGCTCACAATGCAGATACCAATTTGGCCTGCGCGCTAAAGTTACCAATAAGCACCGCTTTGATGAGGGAAAAACGGGCACCACAAGCAGCTCCCTCAGTTGGGGAACTACGACCATATAGGTGTGATGGTTGCTAGCCTGGCGGCCAGTCGAAGGAGCGGCCACCAAGCAGGTGCAGATGAATATGAAACACCGTTTGGCCGGCGGCTTCATTGCAATTCATGACGACGCGGTAGCCGTCGTCGGAGAGACCTTCTTTCGCTGCGATTTCACGAGCGGCAGTAAACAAACTGCCAACCAGCGACTGATCTGCTGCACTGATATCGTTGATAGTGCTGATGTGCTGGCGAGGAATAATCAGCACATGCGTTGGCGCCTGCGGATTGATATCGCGAAACGCCATCGCAGTGTCCGATTCGAAAACTATGTCCGCCGGGATGTCACCATCCAGAATTTTGCAGAACAGGCAATCAGACATTCGGCTACCTCAGTCTCGTAATCGGCTGGTAAACGCTAGTCAACAACACGACGGCCGTAGAACGCATGCGACAAGGTACCGCCATCAACGTATTCAAGCTCGCCACCCAGTGGCACGCCATGCGCGATGCGGCTCGCCTGCACCTCGTTTCGCGACGCGAGTACTGCGAGGTAGTGCGCTGTGGCATCGCCTTCAACCGTGGGGTTCGTCGCAATAATCAGCTCGCTCACTTCGGCCGCGGCAAGGCGTTCTTCAAGCATCGTCAAACCGAGTTCGTCGGGGCCGATGCCGTCAAGCGGCGACAGGTGCCCCATCAGGACGAAATACAAACCGCGAAAACCGGTGGCATCTTCTACCGCCATCACATCGGCGGGGGATTCAACCACGCAAAGCTGCGAAACATCACGACCCGGTGCCGAGCAGATAGCGCACAACTCGTGCTCAGTGAGCATACGGCAACGGCTGCAATGCCCAATGCCGCTCGCGGCATCGGCTAATGCCTGCGCAAGCGCGTTCGCGCCTTCCCTGTCACGCTCCAGCAAATGAAACGCGATTCGCTGTGCGGATTTTTGCCCAACGCCAGGCATGCATCTCAGGGAATCGATCAAACGAACCAGTAAGGGGGAGTACGCCACAACGATGCCCTAGAAAGGCAGCTTCATGCCCGGCGGCAGATTCAGCCCACCAGCAAGCCCGGAGAATTTTTCCTGGGTGGTTTTTTCTACCTTGCGCTGCGCATCATTGAACGCAGCAATGATGAGGTCTTCGAGCATGTCCTTGTCATCGCCAAACAAAGCATCATCGATCGCAAGCTCTTTCACCTGGTGCTGGCAACTCATCGTTAGTTTCACCATGCCACCACCGGATTCACCGGTAACGGTCAGCGATGCCATTTCTTCCTGGGCCTTTTTCATGTCCGCCTGCATCTGCTGCGCCTGCTTCATGAGTTGGCCAATACCGCCTTTCATACTTTCTCCTGTCTAGTCCGACCGGGTCGGGCCTATGGGTTCAATGGTGTCGGGTTTTAATTCAGCACCGAACATATCTTTGAGTTTCTGAATATTCGGATCGGCATCAAGCGACTTGCGCGCCGCTTCAAAGCGCTCGTCCGATTTACGGGATTCAACCTGCACGGGCGTTTCACGCTCGCCGCCGCAAGTCTCGGCATCCAGTTCAATCTCAACCTGCAGCGTCTCGCCAAAATGCGCCGAGAGCGCCTTGGCAAGCGCCTCACTGCGGACGCGCGTGAGCACCGTTTCGGCTTTTCTGTCTGCACTGAAATGCAGGGTGTTGCCCGAACGTTGCTGATAAGCGCAGTTGATCGCCAACATCCGAACAGCGCCTTTGAGCTCCAATTGCGCTACCAGCTCAGTCCAGTCAGGGTCCTGCCAGCTAGCCGGCCCGGCTGCGCTCGCCGCTGCGGTGCTGGCTTCAACCGTCCTGGCGTCAACCGGCTTTGCTTGCGATGCCGTCGAGGCTGCTTTCGTCGCGACCGGCGCGGTCTTCCGGGTGTTACCGCCGCTTTTCGGAGCGGCACCACCGGCTGGTTGAAAGGCCAGCATGCGCAGCAAGGTCATTTCAATGCCGCTGCGCGGATCCGGCGCCAGATGCAAGTCGCGCCGGCCAAGAATTGCCGTCTGGTAGAAAAGCTGTACATCGGCGGCTGAAATCTGTTCCGCTAACTCGCTTAGCGCTGTACTGTCGAACTCATCGTCGGTTGCAGCATCGCCGATAACCTGCACGATAGCCAGTCGCTGCAGGTAGCGTGCAAGATCATCCAGCAAACGACCATAGTCCGGAAATTGCTCATCGATCTCTGCGATAGCTTCCAGCACCGCTGCCGCATCGCCACTTGCGAGCAGTCGTACAAGCCGTACTACGTGGTCGCGGTCAATGGTGCCAAGCATGGTGGCTACAGGGGCAATTTCAACCGCGCCGCCGCAATAGGCAATTGCCTGGTCCAGCAAACTCAACGCATCACGCAAACTTCCATCCGCAGACCGCGCCAGCAAACTCAATGCCGCGTCGTCCGCCGTGATGTTCTCGGCTTCACAAATAAAGGCAAGCCGATCGGCAATGAGTTTCGGCGTAAGACGGCTCAAATTGAACTGCAGGCAGCGCGAGAGGACAGTGACCGGCAATTTTTGCGGGTCGGTGGTTGCAAGCAGGAACTTGACGTGTGGCGGCGGCTCCTCGAGCGTTTTCAACAGCGCATTGAAGGAACTCTTCGACAACATGTGTACCTCGTCAATCAGGTACACCTTGAAGCGTCCGCGCGCCGGTGCGTATTGCACATTGTCCAGCAGGTCTCTTGTGTCGTCGACCTTGGTCTTGGAAGCCGCATCCACTTCGATCAGGTCAACGAAACGGCCTTCGTCGATTTCGAGACAGGCACTGCATTCACCGCAGGGTTCAGCAGTAACGCCTTTCTCGCAGTTCAGCGCTTTCGCAAGAATGCGGGCAATAGTGGTCTTGCCGACACCGCGCGTGCCCGTGAACAAATAGGCGTGGTGCAGTCGTCCCGACTCAAGTGCATTGACAAGGGCCTGCAGCACATGCGTCTGGCCCACCGTGTCTTGGAATGTTTTTGGCCGCCATTTGCGGGCCAGGACGAGATAACTCATTGGTAATGAATGCTCGGGCGCAAGGGACTTGCCAGTGTAACTGACCGGGCCTTCGCCGCAAGTCAGGGTTGGCCGGCATGCAAGGAAAGTGGCTCGCGCCAGCGCATCCCCGGCACCCGGTATCGTTGCTACCGTTGCTCCCTTCCGGGCCTGGCGGAGTTCACAACTAACCGTCGCGGGGCAGCCGACGCGAGCCGGGCGGGATTATCCCCATTCGCGGCGAAGGACACAACGCTCAGGCCGAATCAGCCGGCGCAAGCGCACTTTTGCAGACCATATGAACCGAAATTCCCGCCGCTGGCAGGATTTTGCCGAGGCGTTAGACTACGAACCTGCCTAGGCCGTAACCAACTGAGCGCTACGAGTTCCGATTGCTGATGATGTCCGACAAAAAAACAGGCCGATACCTCCTCCTGCTGCTGATTGCGGTGGCAGTGATTGGGCTAGGTGCCTTGCTGCTAAACCGCTGGCTGGCGCGTCAGCCCGTAGAGGCGGCCGATGCAACCCGGCTTGCGGAGCAGTTCGAGCTGAATACCCAGTCCATGCAGGAGCAGCTCGCGCAATCCGTGGCCAGCAAAGCGACCAGCGAGACGCAGGCACGCCTTGACTCACCGCTCGGCCAGGCCTTATTCCGAAAATGCGCGGAATGGACGGATTTCTACGAGAACCACCCTGACGAGACCACGCGCACGCACCGGGACCAGTCCTGCAGCGAGTTCCGGGAATACGTCAATAGCGGCACAGTGCCCGAGAAATAGCGCTGCGCAGCGTCCCAGCGTGTCCCGACCGCGCTGTTCGGCTACGAATGCCGCGCGTTTGAGTCACAAGCTTCGACCAGCGGGCTTCAGTCCTCGAGCGCCGAGTTGGCCGGATCGCGCAGAACCGCAAGTCCCAAGGCAACGGGCAACACACCGCGACGCACCTCCGGACCAATATCACGCCGCACATAAAACACCGGGTCAACATCGGTCAGCTCAACCGCCGCCACCACGCTCTCGCCCTGCATGATCCAGTAACCCGCCGGTGCCGACGACACAAGCTTTGATCCCTGGTAGCGATGCACAGATTCAATCCGAAAGTGCTGCCCCAGCACCTGCGCTTCGCCACGGCGCCGTTCTTGCGCCAGTAGCCGTTCCTTGAAACCCGACGGTTTGGGATGACCGAGCAACAACCGGTCCATGGATGTGGCGTTCGCGTGCCGAAGTTCGCACTCGTAGAGCATCTTTTTCGGGTCAAAAGTGACAATGCCGACGGTGACGGCCTTGCGGGTCATTTCGCAACTCGCCGAGACCGTGTTCTCGACGAGATCTCCGGTCAAACTGAATGACGATTTCCCTGAGTTGGAGACGAGCAACGGGTCGAACACGCCGAGACGGGATTCTTTGCGCGTAAACTCACCGGAATGTCCCGGAAACTCGAAATGGCCCTTATTGCGACCGCCGAAGCCCTTCACCGCCAGCCGGTCGCTGATGGCATCGAAGCCGTCGGGTAGTTCAATTCTCGCTACGGTCAGCGCCGACAGGACGATCGGCAATAGCAACAGCCCTGGGACCAGGGACCGTAATCGCAGCAATCTCACCATGACGCCATGCTCCGGGCACACCACCTGCGCTGCAATATACGCTGTTCATTACGGCCGTCAATTTAATCAAAATTAATAATATCAATTACTTAAAACAGAATCGACAGCCGGTTTCTGCCGCCTGATCTAGCCGTCGTGGTGCCGCAAACGCTGCCGCAGCCGTTCTATCTCCTCCATCATTTCCAGCACCAGCGCAACTCCCTGCAGATTGAGCTCCAGTTCCTTCTGCAACCGGCGCGCCCGGATTGCACGCGACAGGTTTACGCCGCTGAAACGCCAGCTCTCGACCGAGTTGCCGCCCGCGTCAAGAATGCCTTCCTCGACAAGCTCGATAACCCACTCCTCGGAACTCGCGCATGCGCGACAGATTTCGCGAGTTGAAACCTCGGTGTGTTCGTCGAGCACAATGCCGCTCAAAATCTCCTGCTTGCTCATGCTTTAGCTCCCAGCTTGCTCCGCGGATTGTAGGCAAGCTCTTTCTCCATTTGCTGATACAACGCCTTTGCCTTGTCGCTGTCGGCCGGCGGCAGGGTAAGCTCGATCACGGCGTACAAATCGCCCGGCGACTTACCCGGAATACC
>JAUHZT010000129.1 GCA_030425905.1 Gammaproteobacteria bacterium | reverse complement strand
TGAACCAGATAATTGTGTTGAGCGTTAACCCGGCGAATGTCAGGATTCCGCGGATGTTTCTGAGTAGGAATTTCAATGCAATCTCGGTGGACCCGTTCAGCCCGCTATTCTAGCAAGGTTTGCTGCGCCCCAGAGACTGCCGTACCGTGGGTCCCTGAATGAGACTCAGCACAACAAGCGTTGACGCACCAGCGGCGATGCCCGGTTCGTTCCGGCTTGCATCGTCGGCCGCAGCGCTGACTTTGTGGCTCGAGGCATTTTCTCCTGACCGCGACGCGGAGAAATACCCGGCCGCTGAAACGCACAGTGAGCCCGGGCAGTTTACGCGTCCTGGGACCAACGGTACCATGCGTCGCTTCTGGCGGATCGCTCCGCAAACCTGTTAAGGAAACCTGCTACATGTCGACCGGTACCCGAATTGACGGCAAGGCCAAGGCCGCCGACCTGTCCGCCCGCATCACCGAAGAAACCAGGGCGCTGCGTGAAAGCACGGGCATCGTCCCGGGCCTGAGCGTCGTGATCGTCGGCGAGGACCCAGCAAGCCAGGTCTATGTGCGCAACAAACAACGAACCGCTGCCGCCTGCGGCTTTAACTCCGTGCAACATTCGCTTGAAGCATCAGCCAGCGAGGCCGAGATACTGGCGCTGATTGAATCACTGAATAACGACGCGTCCGTACACGGCATCCTCGTGCAGTTACCGTTGCCGAAGCATCTGGACGAGCAACGCATCACGCAGTCGATTCTGCCGGCAAAAGATGTCGACGGCTTTCATTACATCAATATCGGCAAGCTGACTGCCGGCGCGACGGGCGACGCTTTCGTACCGTGTACGCCGGCGGGCTGCATGCTGATGATCGAGGACCAGCTTGGCCCCGATCTGTCGGGCAAGAATGCCGTGGTTGTCGGTCGCTCCAATATTGTCGGCAAGCCCATGGCCAGCCTGCTGCTAGCGGCCAATGCAACCGTCACCATCGCGCACAGCCGCACAGCCGACCTGCCCGGTCTGTGTCGCGGCGCAGACATTGTGGTTGCCGCTGTCGGGCGCCCCAACATGATTAAAGGCGACTGGATCAAACCCGGTGCCGTTGTCATCGACGTTGGCATAAATCGCATCGAAACGAGCGTGGACGGTGAGAAGAAATCGAAACTGACCGGCGATGTCGACTACGAAAGCGCCATCGCGAATGCCTCCGCCATCACACCGGTACCTGGCGGCGTCGGCCCAATGACAATTGTAATGTTGATGGCGAACACACTGCGGTCTGCGAAGTTCGCGGCTGGAGTCGAGGCATCCTGAGGGAAAGCGATGAGCAACCCCCGGTCAGACGAAACATTCCGAACGATCTGGCTAAGCCCGGACAACCCGGCTGTCGTGCAGATTATCGATCAGCGGCGGCTACCGCATGAATACCGTGTGCACGACCTGCATCGCTGGGAGGATGGCCTCGCTGCAATTGATGAAATGTATGTGCGTGGTGCACCACTGATCGGCGCCACGGCAGCGTGGAGTCTTTACCTGGCGGCATCCGCGGGTGGCCGTGCCGAGTTTGCAAAGGCCGCGGCAGCCCTGAGCGCATCCCGGCCAACCGCGGTTAACCTGCGCTGGGCAATTGATCGTGTGCAGGCGCGTCTCGCCGCATTGGCCGCAGACGGCAACATAGTCGCGGCGACACGCGATGAGGCCGAAGCCATCTGTGACGAAGATGTGGAGATCAGCCTGGGAATCGGCCGCCATGGTCTCGACCTGATTCGCGAGATTGCTCAGCGAAAAGACGGGCCGGTCAACATCCTGACGCACTGCAACGCCGGCGCACTGGCCACAATCAACTGGGGCACGGCGACCGCTCCTGTATACCTTGCGCAACGCGAAGGCATCGACGTGCATGTCTGGGTGGACGAAACCAGGCCCCGCAACCAGGGCTCACAGTTGACCGCATGGGAGTTGGGCCAGCGCGGCGTAGCGCACACACTCATTGTTGACAATGCCGGCGGCCATCTCATGCAACATGGCAAAGTCGACCTCGTCATTACGGGAACTGACCGAACGACCCGTAGCGGTGACGTCGCCAACAAGATCGGCACCTACCTCAAGGCACTCGCCGCGCATGACAATGGCGTGCCGTTCTATGTTGCCCTGCCTTCTACCACTATCGACTGGAACATTCGCGACGGTGTGCGCGAGATCCCGATCGAACAGCGCGACCCGCGCGAAGTTTCGCACGTGCAGGGGGAGTTGAACGGAACCACGGTCAGTGTTAACACGACCGCCAACAATACTCCGGTCAGCAACTATGCGTTTGATGTTACGCCCGCAAGACTGGTAACCGGGCTGATCACGGAGCGCGGTGTCTGCGCTGCCAGTGAACAAGGCTTGCTGGCCTTGTTTCCCGAACACGCGGAGCAGGCATGAATGACGTAAGCGGCGAAATTGATGAAGGCTACGTAAAATACGAGAGCCACTGGACGCCCGGCCCGCCGCCGGATGCCGCCGCCGTAAGATTACTGAACCGATGGCGTGCGCCGCTGCTGGAGGCCGGGCTCATCGGTCACTACGCACATCTCAACGTCGGTTTCGGCAACATCAGTATTCGCGCGCCGCTGCCCGGCCAGTTTGTGATCAGTGGCACGCAAACCGGCCATATCCTCGACACAACGGACGAGCACTACGCACTCGTCACCGGCGTTGATATTGCCGCGAATCATGTTGCCTGCAGCGGACCTATCCAGGCTTCCTCCGAGGCGCTTACACACGCAGCTATTTATTGCCTGAGTGAGCGGATCAACGCCGTAGTGCACGTCCACAGTCGCGCACTCTGGGACCGGCACCTGAACAAGTTACCAACCACCGACCCGGCCGTTCCTTACGGCACACCGGAAATGGCAGGGGAATTGGAGCGCCTGTGGCGCAACAGCGACTTTCAGGACACGGGCCTCGCCGTCATGGCCGGACACGACGAAGGCCTGGTTTCAATCGGCACCACACTGGCCGAAGCGGCGCAGCGCATCCTGCAGCTTGCTCAGGCGTCCTGAACCGGTTCGAGTGCAAAGCGAAATGTTCGGCAGGACTTGATCCCTGAGTCTTTTTCGCCAGGTCCGAGCGGCGCATAGCTCGACGCACGAACGGCCACCAGGGATGGCCTCTCGAACACCCGATGCGTGCTGTTACGCACCGCCACGCGATACGGCCGCCCCTGCTTGTCGATGTGATAACAAACCTGCACTTCGCCTTCGATTCGCTCGCGTCGGGCCTTTTCCGGGTAAACGGGGACAACAGTTTGGATCGGCGTACGCTCCACTTGTTCGTCTTCGCGTTCTTCGACGGTTCCCTCATCGGCGATGGCTGACACACCGAGTAACAGCGAAAACAAGAGGCAGGGTCGCGATAGCCTGGCACTGAACTCAGGACTCATCAGCACCGTCCCGCCGATCATCAATTTCTATATAGGGTGAGACCGGCTGCGTGGCATCGAGAAAAATAGCGCGTGTTTCCTTGATGGCCCGAGCGTAAGGCGCCACTTCCTCGGCCAGGTCTATATCGCGTTCGGCGGCCGAATATTGCTCGAGCATAATGTTGATAAGCGCCCGGTTACTAAGCGCACGCCAGTTGCGTGCGTTGATCTGCAAGGCCTGGTTGCAGTATTCCAGCGCAACTTCATATTCCTTGAGGCGCAGGTAGCCGGCACAAAGATTCGACAGACCCGCCTGGCGTTCGCGATCGTTACTGGCAATATCGAGCCCAAGGCGCGTACGCCTGATGCCTTCTTTGTACTTGCCACGAATCAGCAATTGAGCCCCCTCGTAGAGGTCCGCATTGCGGGGCCCGAACACGGTTGCCGCGCTGGTGGCCTCGCTCGGCCGTTCGTCGGCACGCAAAGGCGCCAGGAAACAGAGGAACAACAAACCGAGTAGGAATTTTTGCTGAATGTTCATGGCGATCACCTGCCCCCTCGCGCCGCTCATTGTGGCGGGCAAGGCCGTAGCGCCCGAAGCACGGACCCGCTTGTACGCCGCACGAGGGGTTTGACCGTGCAATTACGGCCAAGTTCACCGATCTCGTGCGCGCCGCCTCAACTGGCGATATATTTTTCCAGTTGCTGAATTTCCTCCTGCTGATCGGCAATGATCGCGTGCACCAGGTCGCCGATCGAAATCATCGCAACCACCTTGCCATCTTCGACCACCGGCAAATGACGACACTTTTTCACGGTCATGATTTCCATGCAGGAATTGGCGGTGGCCTCCGGCGAGGTAGTACGCACATTGGTGGTCATGATGTCTGCAACCGGCGTTTTATCCGACGCGCGGCCCTTGATAATGACTTTACGTGCATAGTCGCGCTCAGTAACGATGCCGAGCAGCTTCTCGCCGTCCATGACCAGCAGTGAGCCGATGGCTTTGTCAGCCATCAGCTTGATAGCGTCAAGCACTGACGTGTCGGGCGGAACGGATATGACGTACCTGCCCTTGGCTTCGAGCAGTTGCTGTACCAGCTTCATACGACCTCCCCATGCTGCCAGCGGGTCGCCGGCAATGGCGACCATGGCTGGGGCTATTCTAGCAGCCCCGGCCAGAGCGGCACCACTGACCGCCCTCGCAACGGCTTAGTCGCGTACTATCAATAGCTTGGAGCAGGCGGAGGCGCTGAGACTCAATCGTTGCGGGTCACCTTGCCGCGTACCTCCGTCACGCTGACGCCACCGGAACCCGCGTTGTCGATCGTGACATCCGCCTCAACATCCGACACCCTGATCGAACCAGAACCGTCGTCGATTCTGACGGAACCACTGACACGCTCTACAACCAGGCTGCCAGAGCCGTCTTCGACATCGACGTCGCCGCTGGCATCGGCGATATGAATAGAGCCTGAGCTATCCTCAATGTCTACGCTACCGGCACCAAACACCCTGATTGAGCCGGAACTGTCGTCAATCTTGAGGTCTGCGCCCGTATTGCGCACAACAATTGAACCGGCACTGTCTTCGATCTCCAGCGCCATGCCGACCGGCACTTCAATCTCAAGCGCAATCGCGCTCTGGTTGCGACCAAACAGGCTCCGATCAAAATGCGAATCGAGCTTTGCCTCGTCGCCTTCGCGCACGAGTGCCAGGCGCATGTTTGCTGCGATCAGCTTGCGCGCCTTATCAGCATTATCCTGGTCGACCTGGATGAGCGCTTTCACACGAATGGTATCGCTGCCCTCGACGCCCTGGATCTGCATGCTGCCCGCGCCTGCGTCGATCTCCATCTGGGTGATTCCGTCCGCCGCCAATTCGAGCGTGCGCTCCTCCGTATAACCCACTGTCCGGGCTCCGGCCAGGCTCGCCACCATCATGGCCATGACTACAAAACTGCGCATCTCAAACTCCTCGGGTTCAACTAGACTGGTGTATAGACGCCCGTCGGCAACAATTGGTTGCAAGCGGTCGCAACAAAATGTGCTGCGCTGGCCGGCGGTCAGTGCGGATCGGCGAGGATAGTGGCCAGCTTGCTGCGGCTGATATTTGCGCCACAAACAAGCACCACCACATTCTTGCCTGCGAAACGCCCGGGTTCCTCTAGCAGGCCGGCAACGGCAACGCCGGCGGCACCTTCGAGCAACTGGTGTTCAGCATCCATGTACAGTCGCATCGCCGCGCCAATTCGGGCCTCGCTGATAACGCGATACTGATCAACGAGCGCGCGGCACAAATCAAACGTGATAGCCCCCTCCTCAATTCCGCCGGCTGTGCCGTCCGACAAAGTAGGCGCGCTTGGCAATTGCAGAATTTTTCCGGCTTGCACGGATTTCGTCATGACTGCTGAATTCTTCGGCTGGCAGGCGACAAGGCTGACGCCGGGCCGACACTCGCGCAGCACACTGCCAACACCGCTGATCAACCCACCGCCGCCAACGGCTACAAACAGCGCGTCAACTTCCGGTAATTGCGCGGCGATCTCGACGCCGCAGCTACCCTGCCCCGCAATCACTGCGCGATCATTGTACGGGGACAAATATTGCATGCCGTGCTCGGCAGCCCAGGCGCGTGCATGCAGTTCGGTGTCCAGGCCGTCCTGGCCAAAGAACTGCACGTCACCGCCGTATGCACGAATTGCATCAACTTTGACGGACGAGGTTTCCTCTGGCACGAAGACTTTGCCCTTGACCCCCAGCGCCTGCATGGCGAAGGCGACCGCGGCGCCGTGGTTGCCACTGGATGCAGTAACGCACCCGGCGGCACGCTGCGCATCGCTGAGGGTTAGCAGGCGATTGAATGCACCGCGCAGCTTGAATGAACCGGTGTATTGCAGGTTTTCGAGCTTGAAGTAGACATTCGCGCCGCTTAGCGCACTGAAGCGCGGCGAATAATCGAGCGGCGTTTGCCGCACGTATTTTTCAATTCTCTGCGCAGCCGCACGTGCGTCTGCTGCTGTTTGCTCGATCACGGATTGCATGTTTGCCTTCGACTCCAGACCGGTCACCCGCGCCAGGCACAGCCCAGTGGCTCGTCAGAGGCTGGCTGCGTTAAAGGTATCGCACAGGTCAGGATCGCCCGCGCTCAGCCCCGTGCGGAACCAGCGCTGGCGTTGCGCCGATGTACCGTGCGTAAAGGACTCGGGCATCACACGGCCCTGAGACTGCTTCTGCAGGCGATCGTCGCCAATTGCGCTGGCCGCATTGAGGGCTTCTTCAACGTCGCCTGCCTCGAGAATCTGGTTCGCCGCATCGGCGCGATTGGCCCAGACGCCGGCCAGGCAGTCCGCCTGTAGCTCAAGGCGCACCGAAAGCGCGTTCGCCTGTGCTCTGCTGCGCCCCTGCTGCTGGCGCCGCACCTCGTCCGAGATACCCAGCAAGTTCTGCACATGATGGCCAACTTCATGAGCAATAACATATGCTTGCGCAAAGTCACCGGGGGCGCGAAAACGCGTGCGCATTTCGTCGTAGAAGCTCAGGTCGATGTAGGCTGTTTGATCGAGCGGACAATAAAACGGTCCCATGGCGGCCTGCCCGACGCCGCAACCGGAGCGCGTGGCGCCGCTGAAAATAACGAGTTTGGGCTCACGGTAGCTTTGGCCCTGTTCCTCAAAGATTCCCGACCAGACATCCTCGGTACTGCCAATCACGACGGTAATCATATCGGCGAGAGGATCGTTCTTCAGCTCCTCTTCGCTGAGCGGCTTGCCGCTCGAGCTGGGCTGCCCCGTGGACTGCATGCCATCGATCAGGAATGTCGGATCAACACCAAAATACAATGCAACCAGCACCAGCACGATGGTGCCGATCCCACCACCAACCACCGGACCGCGCATTCGCTGGCCGCGACGGTCCTCGACATTGCTACTCCGCCGTCCACCTCGCCAGCGCATCGCCTAACTCCAGTTTCCAGGATCAGGCACCATTCTGATTCAACCGGCCGGTCTTTTACAAATCCGCGTGACGCTCAGCGCTCAATTCTGTAGATGAGATCCACACCAGACTCCTTCTGTCCGGAGGTTGCCTTGATGCCAAAACTCTTGCCCAGGTCGTAGCGGGCACTGATGACGTTTTCCTGGTCAAACAAACCAACGCCGTAACTGACGAACAGCTTTGGTGCAATGTAGGTACCGAAGTCGATCGCGCCGATGCCCTGCTCCAGGTCGAAATCGCTGCCAGTGACCAGCAGTGTCAACGCGCGCTCCTCGGTGGTAACAGGTTCCGTATAGGGCTCAACCGTAGGCCGCTTGACCGTGCCGTCAACGAGGATACCGGCGCGCTTGATTTGCGAGTTGCCGAAAATTTCCCGTTCGGCCCGCATCCGGATATAAGGGTTGTCGGCAGGCACTTTTGGAAACCGGATGGCACCCTCGGCAATAGTCAGGACCTGCCCGTATGCCTGCACGTCGCCGGCAATATCGTAGCGGCCGTTGGCAGTCGGTATGAGACTGTTCTGCCAGACGAAGCGTGTGCTGCCCGTCACCGTGGCTTTGGCAATATCGAGATCAACCACGACATCGTCCCCCAGCTCCACTTCAAGTGCGCCATTGATCCTGAAGTTGCTGCCTGCGGCAGCTTCGCGCTCTGCTGGCAATTCACCGGCGACTACGACGACATCGTCACTCTCCGAATAGCGCGTTGCCGGCAGGCTTTTGGGCGACACGCGAGCACGCGGTATCCCGAGTTTGCCGTCGATGCGCAAGGTACCGTCCGCAAATCCGAGCCGCAAATCTGCATCGGCGACGGCCTGCACATCCGGCACATCGATCAGCGTCAGTTGTTCGCCGCGCAGCTCAACTTCTAACCCGGACTGGATAGAGGTCTCGTAGTCACCGCGACTGGTCAGCACGCCGCGCCCCTGCCCGGCGCGGAAGGAGCCGCGCAAGTCGAATCGGCGCGCCTCGTCGAATGTACTTTGCAGTTCAATGTCCTGCAGCTTCAGTCCCAGGGGGCGGTAGCTCAGGCTGGCATCAAGCAAGGAAACCTCGCCTAACAGCAAGGGCTCGGCGACCGTGCCCGCCAGTTCGACGTTGGCGTTCAGGCGGCCTGTCGCGGCATCGATCATGGGCATGAAGACGCGCAGGAAACCAATATTGTCAGCCACCACGTTTACGGCGCCGCTAAGCTCACTATCGCGATAATTCACGATATCCAGCAGCGAGAATTCGCCATCGATACGGCCGGTACCCGGCAAAGGCAGATGCAATTCGCCGTCCAGCAGGACTCCGTCATGAATATTGAGTGCCGCGGTGCCGGCGCCGGTAAGCAATGCAAACTCTTCGCGTCCGGCGCTCCGGACCTGACCGGGTGACAGGCTAATATTTGCAATGCCGGACGCCGGCCGGCCCGTGTTGGTGTGCCACTCGACACGGCCTGTCAGCAACTGGTTGAACAGGTAGCCGGTATCGATAAACTGGTTGATGTGATTGACCGGCAGCGCCTCGATCTCGGCTATCAGATCGAGACTCTGGTCGGCAACCCAGTTCAGCTCACCACACACATGGGAATCATACGCACCGGCAAAACAAAGCCTTTCGACCCTGGCATCCGATGCAGCCACTGATACAAGCGCGGGCTCTAACAGGTGCATCATGCGCCGTTCCGGCCCCTGCAATTCGAGCTGTTCCAGCCGGCCCAGCCAGCGGGTTGGTTCGCGCCAGTCATCCAGTGCACCCGCGAGCGAGAGCTGCAGGCGAAACTCTTCGATATCGGCACCCAGGCTGAGCTGTTGACCGGAACCGGTACCGTCCAGCGCCAGTACCACATTCTCA
>JAUHZT010000128.1 GCA_030425905.1 Gammaproteobacteria bacterium | reverse complement strand
TCTTGGCATCGTCGTCGAAGTAGGTTTCCGCATAGCCATCATCGTCGGGATCACGAAATGCGACCGAATCCATGGTGCGGTAACCCGTGATTGAACGCAGTGACACGCTGTCGCTGAACGCCCAGTTGATATCCAGTGTTGCCCCGGTGCTTTCATTGTTGCTGGAAGGAACAAGTCCGGTACCCGCCACCTCATAGAGGCTGTCGGGGATTTCCGGCGCGTATTCAGCGACGGTGCCACCCCAGTGGCAGTTCCAGCCTGCAATGGCGCTCGCGTTGCCTGCAGTGCAGTCGTTCAGTGCGGGCGGTGGTCCACCGGGTCGGGCAAGGTCCGTGGTGGTATTAAAGTTGTAGTAGTCGATCAGCTTGACGGCGCCATTGTTATCCGAAGTGACTGACCGGTCGACACGCATGTCAATGGTCAGCTTGTCGGACGGCTGATGCCGTAGTTGCACCTGGAAGGCACGGGCGTCAAGGTTACCCAGGTTGACGTCGTCAGCCAGTCGGTCAATGTAGCCATCGCGTTCGTTGTTTGCCGCCGAGATTCGAACCGCCGTCTTGTCGGAAAGAACTACGTTGTATGCACCTTTGACCCCGATGTAGTCATAGTCGCCAATGGACATTTCGACGTAGCCATTGTTTGAATCAAGGTCCGGCTTGACGGTGATGTAGCGAATAGCGCCGCCAGTACTGTTCTTGCCAAACAGCGTGCCCTGCGGACCACGCAGTACTTCGACGCGCTCGGTGTCGAGGAACTGCAGGAAGCCGACCTGTGGGCGGCCGAAATAAACATCATCGATGTAGATCGCAACAGCCGGATCAAGTACGGGGCTGATACGTGCCTCGTTAACGCCGCGAATAGAGAACTGCGCCGCTTCGCTGCCGCGGCCGGTGCCGGAGCTGACCATCGCGTTGGGTGTAAAGTCGAGCATCGACGCCGGATCGTTAATACCCAGTTCACGTAGATTTTCTGGCGTGAATGCGGTCACTGAGACGGGCGTGTCCTGCAGGCTTTGTTCGCGACGCTGTGCGGTGACAGTTATCTCTTCGAGCCCGCGCGCCGTGTTTTGTTGAGCAAGCGCCGGTGCGTTGCCCAGAATCGGCAACAGGGCCGCGCCTGTTGCAATTATGAAAGCTGTTGACCTCATGAAAATCCCCCTGGATAGATCAGCTTATTAGTGACGCGAACAATATACCGACAGCCACGTGGCCAGATTCGGATCATGTGCGCTATGCGAAACACTACTGTTCGGCAGGCGCTGTCAGCAGGACTTACGGTGGCCTTTTCTCGGTACCATCACTAATAATCGCGACGACTTTTGAAAAGGAAATGATAATGCTGCGCAAGTCTTTTCAGGCTGTGTTTATAGTTTCATCTGCAATTCTCATGGTTGTCGTCAGGCCTGCGTTTGCCGATGCGCCGAAGGAGATGTGGGAGGAGCCGAGTCACCAGCTCGTGTTTGAAAAAGGCACGACGCGCATTCTTGATATTCGTGTCGTGCCAGGTGTGGTTTCGGAATACCACAGTCATCGCTTTGCGACCGCCTACGTGATTGTGCAGGACGCAAGAGTCAATAGTCAGCGAACGGGCGGTGACTGGGTCGATCTATCATCTCGAGACCGACGCCCGGCCGGCGCCATTAACGATCGCGCCGACTACCTTGCAAAGCCTTATGTGCACCGTGTTGACAATATCGACGATCGCACCTTGCACCTGGTCGCCGTTGTAAACAGTGCCGCACTGACGAGCGATGAACCTATCGAACTGACGCCCGAGGGCGACCGTCTGGATAACCCGTACTTTGCAGAACATCGTTATTCAGTTGCCGCCAATGGCCGCAGCGAGCAATTGCGTTTCGACAACGAAACGCTGGTTGTGCAGGCGCATGCAGGCCCGAGCCATATTCTCGAAGACGGTGTCAGCCATAGTTCGGGCACTGCGCCTGGTGCCTGGTCCTGGCATGCGCCGGGGACAGCATATCGAATCGTTAACAACAGTGACGATGCGCGTGAATTCGTTGTGCTTGAGATAAAGACACCGTGAGCAAGCTTAGCCGGCGAGCGATTATTCGCGCCGCTGGAGGTGCGTTGACGCTGGTTGTCGGCGGACTGCAGGTGGCGTGCACCGGCGAGGAGTCGGAGCAAATTGCAGCAACCGGGCTTGATGACGCAGCCTTGTTGACGCTGCTGCGCGCTGCCCAGCTACTACTGCCGCATCAGCGTCTCGCGACCGATGTGTATCGCGATGCAATGCTGCAACTAAGCGATGCGATGACGAATGATGCTCGAAAAAAGCAGGCTATCGAGGCTGGCCTGGCGGCGCTCAACGAATCTGCATCGTGGCTCGATTTGTCGACGGAGGCGCAAAAATCGACATTGGCGGCGCTTGAATCGACACCCTTCTTTGGCACCGTTCGTGAAGCCGCTATCAGTGGCGTCTACCGGGACGAAAGAACCTGGCAGCTGCTCGGATATGAAGGTGAAGCCAGCAAGTTCGGCGGCTACCTGCACCGTGGTTTCGACGATATCGACTGGTTGCCTGAATTCGGGGATGCGCAATGAGCCGAACCTATGATGTCAACGACGGTTCGGTGGTCGTGGTCATCGGTTCGGGTGCCGGCGGTGGCACCTTGTCAAATGAACTTGCGCAGCAGGGTATCGATGTCGTGTGCCTCGAGGCCGGTGCACGTTTGTCGTTAGCCGACTTCCGTAATGATGAGCCAGCGATGGCCGCAAAGTTCAATTGGACCGATCCGCGCGAAGGTTCCGGCGAGATGAGCCCGACCCGCCCGACCTATATCTGCAAGACCGTGGGCGGAACCACCACGCACTGGACTGCACTGGCGTTACGAATGGCACCGCATGAGATCCGCGGCCGCACAAGCTATGGCGCTATTGCAGGCACCGAGCTTATCGACTGGCCACTGGACTATGACGAGTTGTCACACTTCTACGGACTCGCGGAAGCGAAGATGGGCGTGACCGGGACTAACGGCATTCCGCGCCACCCGGCCAATAACAACTTCAAGCTGCTGAATGCCGGTGCCATGAAGCTTGGCTACCCCCGTTCAGAAACCGCCAATCTGGCGATCAATTCGGTTGCCCGTGATGGCCGCGGGCCTTGCCAGCAACTTGGCTTTTGCCGCAGTGGTTGTGTTGTCGCCGCCAAATGGTCAACCCTGTACACCGAGATTCCGAAAGCCGAGGCCACGGGCCATTTCGAGCTGCGGCCCGAGTCGATGGTGACCGCTATCGAGCAGGAAGCTGACGGTCGTGTGAGCGCCGTGTTGTACCGCAATCGCGATGGCGAGCTCGTGCGCCAAAAGGCACGCGCGATAGCCGTCGCCGGCAATGCCATTGAGACGGCGCGATTGTTGTTGCAAAGCACTTCGGTACTCAGCCCCGACGGACTCGGCAATCAGAACGGCCTCGTTGGTCGCCACTACATGCGGCATGTTTTCGGCCGCGTGCTTGCGCGCATGCCGGGTAAGGTGAATATGTACCGGGGCATCGTGCAGGCAGGGAGTCTCGAGCACGAGGCGCACCATGACCCGGCGCGCGGTTTTGCGAGCGGCTATCACATTGAAACCGTATCGATGTCGCCGGAAGGCGTCGCGCGTACGCTCATGCCGCAGGAGGGCTGGGGCGAGTCATTTGCCGATGCGATGGAAGCCTACGAATACTATGCCGGAGCGATCATTTGCGGCGAGGATTTTCCGCAGGCGTCCAACCGTGTGACATTGCACGATAGCCGAACGGACCAGTACGGCCTGCCAATTCCGAAGATTCACTACGAGAAGAACGAGAACTCACGCGCCATGCTGGAGCACGCGTTCGGCGTGGTGGAAAACATCTATGGTGCGCTGGATGCGGAGAAAATCTACCGCACGCCGTCTGGCACAGCGACGCACAACATGGGTACGGCACGCATGGCGGCCGACGAGAAAGAGGGTGTGTGCAACAGCAATGGCAGAGTCTTCGGTGTACCCAACCTGTTCATTACTGACGGCAGTGCATTTCCTACTTCAATGACCGCGAACCCGACGCTGACGATCGTTGCGCTGGCCATTCGTCAGGCCGGGTTCATTCGACAGTCAATGGTTGAACGAGCGATCTAGGCAATTAGCTGTTCGCAAGCTCCGCTTCAAGTTTGTGCAGTGTTTCGTAGCAGCTCAGCACCTGCTGCACGCTTGAGTTTGGCTCACGTTCTTCTCGAATCGCAGAGAAAAACTCGCGGTCCTGCAGCTCAATGCCATTCATTGAGACATCGACTTTCGACACATCAATCGGTTTCTCGTAACCATCAACAAGGTCATCGTAGCGCGCGATGTACGTACCGTTGTCGCAGATATAGCGAAAGAACGTGCCCAGCGGACCGTCGTTATTGAACGACAGCGATAAGGTGCAAATTGCACCGCGTTCTGTTTTTAGCTGAATGGACATGTCCATGGCGATGCCGAGTTCGGGGTGCTTCGGTCCTTCGATAGCGTGTGCCGTTACAATCTTGTCCTGTGTCTGGTACTGAAACAGGTCCACGGTGTGGGCGGCATGATGCCAAAGCAGGTGATCGGTCCACGAGCGCGGTTCGCCGGCGGCATTCATGTTCTTGCGGCGGAAGAAATAGGTCTGCACGTCCATCTGCTGAATAGACAGGTCGTTGGCCACAATCTTGTTGTGCACCCACTGATGCGACGGATTGAAACGGCGCGTATGCCCGGCCATGCAGATCAGTCCGGTTTGTTTCTGTTTCTCTGCCACGGCCTGCGCATCGGCCCATGAGTCTGCCAGCGGAATTTCAACTTGTACGTGTACGCCGGCGTCCAGGCACTGAATCGCCTGGTCCGCGTGCATCTGTGTGGGCGTACAGAGAATCGCAGCATCGACATCGGGCAGGGCGAGTGAGTCTGCGAGGTCCGTGGTGGCGTGAGCGATGCCGTATTCGTCAGCAATCTCCCGGGTCTTGTCCAGTTCACGCCCCACGACTGACACGACTTCCACGCCATCGATGTTCCGAATGCCGTCGAGATGTTTCTTGCCGAACGCGCCGGCTCCTGCGAGTACAACTTTCATTATTACTTCTCCGAATTTTCCAGTATCAGGTGACCGACGGCCGTATTCGACGCGGGCACATGGTAGAAACGATGCAGTTGCTTGACCTTGTCACCGAGTGCGCCGCGCATGATCAGCCACATGACGAGCTCAATGCCTTCGGATCCTGCCAGGCGCAGGTAGTCAATATGTGGCATTTGTGCGAGACCGGCCGGGTCATTGACGATCCGCTCCAGAAAGTCCTCATCAAATTCCTTGTTGATCAGACCGGCTCGCTCGCTTTGCAGTTGGTGGCTCATGCCACCGGTGCCCCAGATCTGCACGTTAAGGTCTTCATCAAATGACTCAACGGCTCTGCCGATTGCTTTGCCCAGGTCATAGCAGCGTTGTCCGGAGGGCGGCGGGTAGAGCACGACATTCACGGCGAATGGAATGACACGGCAGGGCCATTTCTCGGGTTGACCAAACATCAGCGACAACGGCACGGTGAGGCCATGGTCGACATCGATCTCGTTGACCATGGTCAGGTCAAAATTGTCCTGCACGACAGACTGCATGATGTGCCACGCAAGATCGGGGTGTCCTTGCACGTCCGGTACGGGCCGCGGTCCCCAGCCTTCATCGGCGGGTTTGAAGTCTTCACCGCACATCAATGCGAACGTGGGAACCAGGTCGAGACTGAAAGCCGATGCATGGTCATTGTAGACAAGGAAAACGACATCGGGCGGGTTCTCGGCGATCCATTGCTTGGAAAACTCATAGCCCTTGAACAGGGGTGCCCAGTAGTCACTGTCAGTCTTGCCATTGTCGATGGCGGCGCCAATCGCCGGTACATGCGAGGTAGCCACGCCTGCGGTAATTCTAGCCATTCGCCTTGTCTCCCTTGTACAGGTTGCCTTCGGGCGAACGCCCTCCTGCAAGCATCATTTCCCGGTATTCCTCTTTGCTAACCCCTGTCATGCTGGCGGCTGCCTGTTCGAAAGACTGGCCGTCACAGAAGAAAATCTTGCACAGGAAATAGATGTTGCCGCCGGTAGCGATCATTGCGTTGTAGTCGCGATCGAGCACGGCCTGCTTCTGCGTTTCCGACATTTTCCATTCGTCGAGATAGGCGCGCTCATCGGCGCGAAAGCGCTCCCGGTTGTCCGCTTTCATCAGCGACATACAGAACTGGTTGAGGTGATATCCGTTGCGAGCCTGTTGTGCATCGAAGACTGTGGTGCCGGGTACGTCGGCATAAGGTTTGTCCAGAGCCATGGTTCTAAGCCTCCTCAGGCCAGTAAAGCCGCATGGGGTTACTGACGAGTAGTTTGTGTTGCAGATCGGTAGTCGTCGCAATGCGCGGAATGAAATCCACGAGATCGCCGTCATCCGGCATGTGCGACTTCAAATTCGGGTGTGGCCAGTCGGTGCCCCAGAGAACGCGATCGGGAAACGTTTCGACCACTCGTCGAGCGAAAGGAACGACATCACTGTAGTCCGGTGGACCGCTGCAAGATAAGCGGTCAGGGCAACTTACCTTGGACCAGATGTTGTCATTGTCAGCAAGCAGGCGGATGAACAGATCAAACTCTTCGCCATCAGCGCTCTTGTTAACATCGGGCCGGCCCATGTGGTCGACCACCACGGTTGACGGCAGCGCCGAAAAAAAGTTGAAGTATTCCGGCAGGTCGCAGGCTTCGAAATAGATCACCACATGCCAGCCGAGTCGCTCGATACGCCCGGCGATCTCTTCCAGCGTATCAAGCGGCAGCGCATCAACCAGTCGTTTGACGAAATTGAAGCGCACGCCCCTGATACCAGCGTCGTGCAATGCGTCGAGTTCAGCGTCGCTAATGTCGCGCGTGACAGTCGCGACACCGCGTGCGCGACCCTGGGAATGCGCGATAGCATCAAGCATCGCGCGGTTGTCGCTGCCGTGACAGGTCGCCTGCACAATTACATTGCGTGCAAAGCCAAGATGGTCACGCAGTGCCCAGAGATCATCCTTCGACGCATCGCAGGGGGTGTATTTGCGTTCCGGAGCAAACGGAAATTCGGCGCCGGGGCCAAACACGTGGCAGTGCGCATCGACGGCACCCGCGGGCAAACGGAACTCGGGTTTGTGTGGGTCTGGGTGATAGACCAGCCAGTCTTCATCCATTGTGAATGGCGTTTCCTTCATCTCAACGGCCCTGTTGTTTGAGCAATGCGTCAAGACGAGGGTACACGCGCCGGGCATTGGCTTCGAATACCTTGTTGCGGTCTGCGTCACTCAGCTCGAGTGCGTCGACGTAGCGTTTCGTGTCGTCGAAGTATTGCCCGGTTTCCGGGTCGATGCCGCGCACGGCACCAACCATTTCCGAGCCGAACAGGATGTTATCCACATCAATTACCCGAAACAGCAGGTCGATGCCGGGTTGATGGTAGACGCAGGTATCAAAGTAGACATTGCGCATCACATGCTCGGCCAGTGGTGGTTGCTTGAGCATGTCCGCAAGGCCGCGGTAGCGGCCCCAGTGGTAAGGTACCGCGCCGCCGCCGTGCGGAATAATAATGCGCAGGTCCGGGAAGTCTTTGAACAGATCACCCTGAATAAATTGCATGAAAGCCGTTGTGTCGGCATTGATGTAGTGCGCGCCCGTTGCATGGAAGCAATCGTTGCAACTCGCGGAAACGTGCACCATGCCTGGCACATCAAGCTCAACCATTTTTTCAAACAGCGGGTACCAGCTACGATCCGTGAGCGGCGGCGAGGTCCAGTGTCCGCCCGATGGGTCGGGGCTGAAATTACAGCCGACAAAACCGAGTTCCAAAACTGAACGCTCAAGTTCGGCGACCGCCAGGTCAATCGGTGAACCGGCTACCTGCGGGAGCTGGCAAACACCGGCAAAGTACTGCGGGTAGAGTCCGACAACGCGATGGATCAGGTCGTTACAGGCACGTGCCCAGTCATCAGCCGTGGCCTGGTCACCGATGTGATGCGCCATGGCTGACGCGCGCGGTGAGAATATCGTCATGTCGGCACCGCGCTCTTTAAGCAACTTGAGCTGGTTTGCCTCGATGGTTTCGCGAATCTCATCGTCCGAAATTTCTGCTGGCGCTGGCTTCGGCAGCGCCGGGTTGGCAAGGCGCTCGATCTGTTTTTGCCGGTAAGCCTGATGCGCTTCAGGCGCGGTTGTATAATGTCCGTGGCAGTCGATGATCAATTCAGTTTCTCCAGGCAGTTATTACTGGGCGCCAAGCGGCCAGCAGCTTTCAGGAATGTAGACTTCGCCGGACATCAGCTTGCGCGCCGTGCGCAACAGCGTGGTGCGAGTGATGTCCACATCACCCGCGGTCCGGCCGAGCCCGATGCCGACGGTCAGGTAGCCGGTGGGGTGTTCGATGTCCATGTCGAGATCAGCAATCTGCGTGTCGACGTTGGCGATCCCGTCGGTCACCGTTCCCGGTATGGCACAGACTGCCGCAACGCTGGCGGCGCCGAGTACACCAATAGACTTGTGCACCCGGTGTGGAATAAAAGTGCGGGTGGAAATAACACCGTTGCCGACGGGGCGGGAGACAAGGCACATCTTGGGAACCGTTTTGTGCCGAACGTCGCCAAGGTTCATGCGTTCACCTGCCGTCAGCCGGATGGCCTCAAGTTGTTCTTTCAGGCGCTCATCCGCCTCCAGTTCATCCGGCGTCTCAAGGCCGGTCTTGCCGACATCACGCGCGCAAATCACAACGACGGGCATGCCATTGTCGACACAGCTCACCTCGACGCCATTAATTTCGTCCATGTGCAAGCCGGTCGGAAACAGCGCGCCACAACTGGAACCGGCGACGTCTTCAAAATCCAGCCAGACCGGTGCAGCGGTACCCGGCACACCGTCGATACTGGCGTCGCCCGCGTAGTTTGGCTGCCCATCGGGCGTACTAATGTGGGCGACTGCGATGCTGCGGGTATTGAGCATGTGGATTCGCACCGAGGTCCTGTGTTTATCGGCGTTGACCAGTCCCTGGTCGACGGCGAACTGTGCGACACCTGCCAGCAGGTTGCCGCAGTTCTGGCCGTCACTGACTTCAGCCTTGTCGACCACGACCTGCAGAAACAGGTAGTCGACGTCCGCGTCGTCGCGGCTGGGCGGGCCAACAATGGCCACCTTGCTGGTCAGCGGGTGGCCGCCGCCCATGCCGTCAATCTGTTGGCTGTGCGGCGAACCCATCGCGGCGAGTAACACGCGGTCGCGCTGCTGAACGTCGCTGGGCAATACCGCACTTGAGAAATACAGGCCTTTTGACGTGCCGCCGCGCATGATCGTGCATGGCAGTGCGCGCTGTGTCATTCCTCGAGGTCCGCAC